>DATGDT010000253.1:0-15845 GCA_035310725.1 Gemmatimonadales bacterium | reverse complement strand
GGCGGCCGGTGGCTGTTCCGCGAGGAGGCGATGGGCGGCGGCGACATCAAGATGATGGCGATGGTGGGGAGCTTCGTCGGATGGAAAGGCGTGCTGCTGACGATCTTCGCCGGCGCCCTGCTCGGCACGCTGATCTTCGTGCCGCTGTCGCTGAAGAAGAAGCGACTGGTGCCCTTCGGGGTATTCCTCGCCGTGGGCGCGGCCGTGACGTTCGTCTGGGGAGACGCGATCATCGAATGGTATCGACGGTTTCTGAGCGGCGGGTGAGCGCGTGAGCGATCCCCTGGCCGGCCTGTTCGAATCGGGAGACGTGCTGGAGCGCGTGGGTGTGGATCTCACCGCGCAGGCGCGGCGCGGCGACCTGGAGCCGGTGCGCTGCCGCGACGCGGAGATCGCGCGCGTGGTGGACATCCTGCTGCGCGCGAGCAAGAACAATCCGGCGCTGGTCGGCAAGGCGGGGGTAGGCAAGACCGCGATCGTGGAGGGCCTGGCCCAGCGCATCGCCGCCGGGGACGTGCCGCCCGCCCTCAAGGATGCCCGCATCGTCGCCCTCGACCACGTGGCGCTGCTCGCCGGCACCTCGTTCCGCGGCCAGTACGAAGAGCGCATTCGCCGGCTGGTGGAAGCCCTCGCCGCCGATCCCGATCTCATCCTGTTCGTGGACGAGCTGCACAACCTCATCGGGCAGGGGACCGCCATGGGGGCCGCCATGGACGCCGCGAACATGCTGAAGCCGGCGCTGGTGCGCGGCGACATCCGCGTGGTGGGGGCGACCACGGGGGAGGAGTACGAGCGCTGGATCCGCCACGATCCGGCGCTGGAGCGCCGCTTCCAGCCGCTCACCATCCTCGAGCTCGACGCGATCCAGACCTGGGAGGTGCTCGTCGCGCGGCGCCCGCGGCTCGAGCGTCACCACGCCGTGGCGATCACCGACGACGCCCTCAAGGCCGCGATCGTGCTCACCGATCAATTCGTGCCCGAACGGGCCCGGCCCGACAAGGCGATCGACGTGCTCGACGAAGCCTGCGCGCACGCCCAGGCCACGGCGCGCGTCAGCCCCGAGCTGGACCGGCTGATCCGCGAGCGCCGCAAGGTGGATGCGCGACTGCGGCGCGAGCCCTCCGGGGGAGCGGCCGCCGGCGCCGGCGAGGAAGGGCTCCCTGACCTGGCGACCATGTTCGAGCGGATCGGCAGAGAGCTCGAGGCGATGCTGGGTGGCGAGCGGCGCGACACCGCGCCGCCCGGAGGCGAGGCGGTATCCACCGCGCCCCCGCGCCGCGCGCCGTCGCTGCAGGAGCAACGCGACGAGCTCGACCGCCTGCTGCGCGCCGAGCTCGAGCGGCAGGGCATCGTCGTCGACGGAGCGGATGTCGCGCGCGTCGTCGCGGCGGCCGCGGGAAAGGGGATCGAGTGGGCCGGCTGACGGGCGCGGCCGCCACGCTGCTCGTCGCGGCGGTTGGCTGCCGCGAGCGGGCGAAGGTCGTGGAGAGCGAGACGGCGACGCGCGACCTGGTTCGCCGCCTCGCCGTCCAGGCCTCCCAGGTGACCGGACTGCACTTCAAGAGCCCCGTGGTGGTGCGCCTGCGCACGCGCGATCAGGTCCGGGCCTACATCATCCACAAGTTCGACCAGGATCTTCCCCCACCCGAGCTGGCGGGCGTGCAAGCGGCCTACCGGCTGTTCGGTCTGATTCCCGATTCACTCGACCTGCGTCGGACCTACGTGGACCTGCTCACCGAGCAGGTAGCGGGCTACTACGATCCCGACTCGTCGGCGCTGTTCATCCCGACCGATCAGGGCGATCCCGCGCAGGTCCGGCTCGTCGCCTCGCACGAGCTGGTGCACGCGCTGCAGGACGAGTATCTGCCGCTCGACTCGATCATCAATCAGCGGCGGCAGAACGACCGCCGTTCCGCGGCACAGGCGGTGCTCGAGGGCCAGGCCACGTTCTACCAGATCTCGATCCTCATGCCCGAGCAGCATCCCGAGAGTCTGCCGCCGGGCTGGTTCTGGCGTCAGCGGTCGGCCATGGCGCTGCAGCAGCAGTCCATGCCCGCGTTCTCCAGCGCGCCGATGTGGCTGCGGGAAACGCTGATCTTTCCGTACCTGGCTGGTGCCGACTTCATCGGCTGGTTCGCCCGTACCCATCCGAAGCGGGAACCCTACGGGGCCGCGATGCCCGCCTCCACCGAGCAGATCCTCCATCCCGACCGCTACGCCGCCGGCGACCAGCCGGTGGCGCTGGCCTTCTCCGGGCCGGCCGTCGACTCGGTGCGGTTCGAGGACGGCCTGGGGGAGTTCGAGATCGGGCTCCTCATCACCCAGCTGCGGCGGGACTCGACGTCCGACGCCGGGCGGGCCGCCGCGCAGGGGTGGGGCGGGGACCGCTACCGGGTGTATGGCCCCAACGCCGATGCCCTGGTGTGGTACAGCGTGTGGGACGACGTGGGCGCGCGCGACAACTTCCTGCGCACGCTCCAGCCGGCGTGGTCGGCGCGTCGGTCCGGCGACGCCACGCGACGCTTCCTGGTCGAGGCGCTCACCATCGACGCACGGCCGGGCGTCCGGCTGGTGGATGCCCCGCCGTCCTGGCCGGGCTGGCGCAGCGTGCCGGAGGTGAAGGTCCTGCCGTAGCTCGGTTTCTCCCCACTTGGTTTCCATCCGTCGGCTAAGTATTTTGCGTGGCTTATGTTTACGGCCCTGACCGAGCGATTCTCCGGTGTGGTGCAGCGGCTCGTCGGTCGGGGCGTCTTGTCGGAGGAGGACGTCGCCGACGCGTTGCGCGACATCCGGCGGGCGCTGCTCGAAGCCGATGTGAGTCTCGAGATCGCCCGCGACTTCGTCGAGCGGGTGCGCGAGCGGGCCGTCGGCGCGGTGGCGCTCAAGACGGTGCGTCCCGGCGAGCAGGTCGTGAAGCTGGTGCACGACGAGCTGGCCGGGCTGCTGGGCGGGACGCGGCACGATCTGGAGTTCTCGACCGTCGGTCCGACGGTCATCCTCCTCGTCGGCCTGCAGGGCTCGGGCAAGACGACGACCGCGGCCAAGCTCGCGCGACGGCTGAAGCTCGAGCAGAAGGCGCCGGGCCTGGTCGCCGCGGACTTTCAGCGGCCCGCGGCGGTCGAGCAACTCAAACAGCTCGGCGAGCAGGTTGGGGTGCCGGTCCTGGGGACGGGGGACGAGGGACGGGGGACGAGCGTCGTCGAGCGCGTCCGGGCCTCCGTGCGGGAGGCGGAGAAGGCGCGCTGCCGTACGGTGATCGTCGACACCGCCGGCCGGTTGCAGATCGACGCCGACCTGATGGCCGAGTTGAAGGCGCTGAAGGATGCGGTGCGGCCGCGCGCGGTGCTGCTCGTAGCCGACGCGATGACGGGGCAAGACGCGGTGCGGATCGCGCGCGGGTTCCAGGAGGGGGTCGGCCTGACCGGCGTGATCCTCACGAAGCTGGACGGGGACGCGCGCGGCGGGGCGGCGCTGTCGATCCACGGCGCGACGGGGGCGCCGATCGTGTACGTCGGCGTGGGGGAGCGGACCGACGCCTTCGAGCCGTTCGATCCGGTGCGGATGGCCGGCCGGATCCTCGGCCGGGGCGACGTGGTGGCCCTGGTGGAGAAGGCGGCGGCGACGATCGACCAGGAAGCCGCCCAGCGGCTCGAGAAGAAGGCGCGGTCCAAGCGCGGCATGGATCTGCAGGACTTCCTCGTCGCGCTGAAGCAGATGCAGAAAATGGGACCGCTGAAGCAGATGCTCGGGCTGCTGCCGGGCGTGCCGGCGAAGGCGCTGAAGGCCCTGCCGGCCGACGATCGACGACTCAAGCATATCGAGGCGATCGTCCTGTCGATGACCCCCGAGGAGCGGGCCGATCCGAAGGTGCTGAACGGGTCGCGGCGGCTGCGGGTGGCGAAGGGCTCGGGGCGACCCGTGCAGGAAGTGAACCGGCTGCTGGAGCAGTTCCAGCAGATGCGCAAGTTTCTCCAACGGATGTAAGGGCGGAATTCATGGCAACTCGGATTCGGCTGCGCCGCGTGGGCCGGAAGGGACAGTCGTACTTCCGCATCGTGATCGCCGATGTGCGGGCCGCGCGCGATGGGCGCTCGGTCGCGACGATCGGCCACTACGATCCACGCGCCAACCCGGCGGTTCTCGAGGTCGACAAGGACAAGGCGTCGGCGTGGCTCGCCAAGGGGGCGATGCCGACCGACACGGTCCGGTCGCTGCTCAAGAAAGCCGGGGTGTTCGGGTCACGTACCGCATAGTCGCGCGGTTGCGCAAGCCGCACGGGCAACACGGGGAGGTGTCGGTGGTGCCTCTCGTGGAGACCCCGGGTGCGGTGCTGCAACCGAAGGCGCAGCTGTGGATCGTGGACGAGGATCGGCAGGTGCTCGCCGGACCGCTCGTGCTCACGCGGCGGCGGGCCTATCACCGCGAATGGCTCATCGGGTTCGCGGGGCTGACGTCGCGGGACGCGGTGGACGGGTGGCGGGACCGGTTTCTGGCGGTGCCTGAGGACGATGCTGGCGGTTAACGTCGTGACGCTGTTTCCCGGCTGGTTCGCCGTGCCGCTGGGGGAGAGCATTCTGGGGCGGGCGGCCGAACGGGGCCTGGTGCGTTACCGCGTGGTGCAGCTGCGGGACTACACCCACGACCGGCACCAGACGGTGGACGACGCGCCCTACGGTGGCGGCGCCGGGATGGTGCTGAAACCGGAGCCGTTCTTCGAGGCGGTGGAGGATCTGGGGCTCGCAGCCGGATCGCCGGTCGTGCTGCTGTCGGCGCGGGGCCGTCCCTTCGGCCACCGGGACGCGGTGCGGTTTTCGGTGGGAGCAGAGCTGACGTTGTTGTGCGGGCATTACAAGGACGTGGACCAGCGCGTGGCCGACGGTCTGGGGGCCGAAGAGCTGTCGATCGGCGACTTCGTCCTGTCGGGCGGCGAGCCGGCGGCGCTGTGCGTGATCGATGCCGTCGTGCGCCTGCTGCCGGGGGCGCTGGGCGATCACGAATCCGCGGCGGGAGATTCCCATTACGATGGGCCGCTGGCCGCGCCGTCGTACACGCGGCCGCCGGTGTATCGCGGGTTGGCGGTTCCCGACGTATTGTTGAGCGGGGATCACGAGAAGATCGCGGCGTGGCGTGAGGCAGAAGCCCGCCGGCTGACGCGCGAGCGGCGTCCCGAGCTGTGGCAGCGATGGACCGAATCGGAAGCCAGCGACGCGTAGACGTCATGAGAGGGTACGGGTATGGAGAAGCTGCGAGCGATCGAGCGTGAAGGTCTGAAGGAGAAGCTCCCGGCGTTCGATCCGGGAGACACGGTGCGGGTGATGGTCCGCGTGCGCGAGGGCGAGAAGGAGCGCCTCCAGGCGTTCGAGGGAGTGTGCATCGCGCGCCGCGGCGGCGGCATCAACGAGACGTTCACGGTGCGCAAGATCTCGGCGGGCGTCGGCGTGGAGCGCATCTTCCCGCTGCACGCGCCTTCGATCGCCGAGATCGAGCTGGTGCGCAAGGGGCGCGTGCGGCGCGCCAAGCTCTACTTCCTGCGGCGCCTCGCCGGCAAGGCGGCGCGCATCCGGGAGAAGCGGGTCGCGGTGCCCGGCAGTGCCGCCCCGGCCGAAGCGGCCGCACCGCCCGCGGAGAGCCCCGAGGCGTGAGCGGCCTCCGCCCCACGTTCGAGCGCGAAGCCGCGCTCTGGAACGCGGGGCGGACGATCGTCGCCGGGATCGACGAAGTCGGCCGCGGCCCACTGGCAGGACCGGTGGTCGCCGCGGCCGTCGTGTTTCCGGCTGGACAGAAGGCGATCCGCGGGCTGCGGGACTCCAAAGTGCTGCCGCCCGAGAAGCGGGAGCGCCTCGCCGCCGTGATCCGCGCCCGGGCGATCGCCGTGGGCGTCGGCGCGGCGAGCGTGCACGAGATCGACCGGCTCAACATCCGGCGGGCGACCATCCTCGCGATGCGGCGGGCGCTCGCCCGCCTCTGCCTGGCCCCGCACGAAGTCCTGGTGGACGGTCTCGCGGTCCCCGAGCTGGGCTGCGCCCACGTGGCGATCGTGGACGGCGACGCCTGCTGTCAGTCCATCGCCGCCGCCTCGGTCGTGGCCAAGACCGTGCGCGATCGCCTCATGCGGCGCCTCGCCGCCCGCTATCCCGCCTACGCCTGGGACGACAACAAGGGCTACGGCACGCCGGAGCACCTCGACGCACTCGGCGCCCTCGGACCCACCTGCCACCACCGCCTGACCTTCGAGCCCGTCTCCCAGCTGTCGCTCGTGCTCACCTAGGGTTCCCCCCGCTCCGCGGCAACGGAGAGGGGGCCAGGGGGTGAGGTCTGCTCATATGGCGCGTTTCAAGCCCTTCCGGAACTCTCCGAGCGGACGGGTATTGAGCACGTCGTCCGCCTCGAGCCCCGCGCGCCTCGCGAGATCGATCGCGTAGCGCATGAACGCGAGATTCCCGGGCTGGTGGCTGTCGGTCGAGAGCACGAACCGCACGCCCGCCGCCTTGGCCGCGGCCGCCAGCGTATCGGGAAGATCCATGCGCTCGGGGTGACCATTGATTTCGAGCAGGCAGCCGGATTCCGCCGCGGCGCGCGCCACTGTCTCGAAATCGATCGCATACGATTCGCGCTTTCCCAGCAGACGCCCGGTGGGGTGGCCGATCGCGTCCACGTGGGGATGGCGGATCGCCGTCAGCAGCCGCTTGGTGATCTCCGACTGGCGCTGCGTCATGCCGTAGTGAATCGAGGCCACGACGTAGTCGGCTTCGGCGAGCACGTCGTCGGGGAGGTCGAGTTTGGCGTTCTCCAGGATGTCCAGCTCGACGCTCTTCAACACGGTGAACCCGTGGGCCTTGGCGTTCCACGCGTCCACCGCCTTCCACTGCGCCCGCAGCCGTTTGGCGTCGAGCCCCATGGCCATCGTGACCCGCTTGGAGTGGTCCGTGATGGCGCAGTAGGCGTAGCCCCGCGCGCGGCACGCCTCGGCCATGTCGTCGAGCGAGGCCTCCCCGTCGCTCGCGGTCGTGTGCATCTGGAGATCGCCGCGGATCTCTTCCAGGGTCACGAGCGTGGGGAGCCGGTGGGCGCGCGCCGCGGCGATCTCGCCCCGCGCCTCGCGCAACTCCGGCGGGATCCAGTCGAGGCCGAGCTTCGCGCAGACCTCGGCTTCGGTTTTGCCAGCGACCCGGCGCGTGCCGCGGTACAGGCCGTACTCGTTGAGCTTGTAGTGATGATCCTGGGCGATTTGCCGCAGCTCCACGTTGTGGGCCTTCGAGCCGGTGAAGTAGAGCAGGGCGGCGCCGTAGGCGGCCGGCTCGACCACGCGCAGGTCCACCTGGAGGCCGCCGCGCAGCTGCACCGTGACGCGCGTCTCGCCGCGCGACACGACCTTGGCGACGTCCGGATAGGCGACGAACCGCTCGATGATCCGCTCCGGGTGCGCCGCCGTCGCCAGCACGTCCAGGTCGCCGATCGTTTCACGGCGGCGGCGGTAGCTCCCCGCTACCTCGAGGTTCGTGGTGCCGCCTCCCGTTTGCAGGTACGCGACCAGTGCGAGCGCGTGCGTCTCCGCGTCGGGGAGCAGCAGCCGGCGCTCGACGTGCAGCGCCAATCCCAGGCCGGCGCGGATGTTCTGCTCCATCTTGGGGCCGAACCCCTTGAGCTTCTGGACCTTGCCGGCGGCGAGCGCCGTCTCGAGATCCTTCGCCGAGTGCACCTTCAGTTTGCTGTAGAGGATCTTCACCCGCTTGGGGCCCAGGCCGGGGATGCGCAGCAGATCGAGCAGACCCGCCGGCAGCTTGGACTGGAGCTGGTGGTGCAGCGGCAGCTCTCCCTTCGTCACGATCGTGGCGATTTTTTCCGCTAGGTCCTCCCCGATCCCCGGGATGTCGGTGAGGTCGGTCCCCTTGCCCACCTCGTCCGCCAGCGGTCGAGGGTAGTCGCGCACCACCCGCGCCGCGTTGCGGTAGGCGCGCACGCGGAACGGGTTCTCGTCCTGGATCTCGAGGAGGTCGGCGACTTCGTCGAACAGGCGGGCTATATCTGGATTTTGCATGACAGGACAGGGACGCGGGACGAGGGACGCGGGACGAGTGGGGGAGGGTGGACGGGGGACCCGTCCCTCGTCCCTCCTCCCTCGTCCCGCGTCTTCTCAGCTGACCGTGACCTCCTTCATCATCCCGTGCATGATGTGCGGCTTGAAGTCGGTCTTGTCCGGCACGAAGCACACGAAGACGTAGCTGCCCGGCGTGAAGGTCGTCGTGAAGAATCCGTGTCCACCGGGGGTCGGGCCGGCGAAACCGCCGACGGGCTTGGCGGGCGGCTCACCCTTCATCCCGCCCTGGATCCACGACTGGAAGTCCTTGGTGGTCTTGCCGGCCGCCAGCTGGAAGATCTGCACCTCGTGCAGCTGCGGCCCGGCGTTCTCCATGCGGATGGTGTGGGTGCCGGGCGTGATCGCCGCCGAGATGTCCCACGTGTAGTCCTTCGCGGTGATCACCAGGTCCGCGGTCGGCTCGGGCGCCAGGGCCGCCGTCGAGGCGGTGACCTCGATGGGCCGGAGCATTCCCTTCGCCACGTGCGGTGCGCCGTCGGGGCTCGGCAGGAAGCACACCATCACGTAATGGCCCGGCTCGAGCGTCGCTGTGGCGTTGGCGGAATCGCCCGGGACGATCCCGTTCACCCCGAGCGGGAAATAGAGCCAGCCGGGGACCGCCATGTCGGGCGTCGTCAGGACCGGCTGCAGGTCGGCCATGGTCTTCCCCGAGTCAAGCCGCATCATGATCACCTGGTGCACTTCCTTCCCCAGGTTCTTGAGCAGCAGCGTCGTCAGGCCGGCGGGAATGGTGTCGGGCGCCTGGAAGGTGTAATCCCCCGCCATGACGGTGACGACGTTGGCGGTCGGTGGAGGTGGTGCCGGCTTCTTGGCACAGGCGCCGATGGCCGCGAGCGAGGTGGCGGCGAGCACGAGAGACGGGCGGGACTTCATGCGGAAACTCCTCCGGGAATTGGTGACTGGGTGATCGGGGGGAATTCTACCCGTTCGCAGGCGGAGAGCAATTCGGCTTGCGGGCTCCGGGAGGGCGTGCTAGCCTTGCCCGGCCCAAAAACCAGATCCCTTGCGGAGGGCTACCGTCATGACCCGTGGCGCGGCGCTGAAGCACCCGATCGTCCTGCTGTTCGGCTTTGCTCTGTTTTTGTTACCTGCCTCGCGATTGTCCGGACAGGCACAAGCGACGACCGGCATCATCCGCGGGCTGATCGTGGATCCGAACGGCGCTCCCGTCGGAGGGGCGCAGGTCGTGCTGCGCGAAACGCAGACCAACTTCCAGCGCACGGTGACGGCGGACGCCGGCGGCAACTTCGCCGCGTCGCTCCTGCCGCTCGGCATCTACGAGGTCACGGCGCGGGGGATCGGCTTCAATCCGGTCACGGAAAAAGGGATCGTGCTCCGGGTAGGGCAGAGCGTGGATTTGCGGCTCTCGCTCCTCGCCATCACGCTCGAGGCGGTGAACGTCGAAGCCGCGCCGGCGGTGGTGGACCCGAGCAAGACCGAGGCGTCGGTCCGGCTGCCGGTCCAGGCGATCGCCGGGCTTCCGAACAACGGGCGCAACTACCTCAATCTCACGCTGCTGACCCCGAACGTGGCGATCGTCCAGGGGCCGGACGGCGACGAGCTGACGGTGTCCGGCCAGCGCGGCATCCACAACAACGTCTCGGTGGACGGCGCCGACTTCAACAACCCGTTCTTCGGCGAGCAGCGCGGCGGCCAGCGGCCGGCGTTCACATTCAACCTCGATGCCGTCCAGGAGGTCGTGGTGGTGAGCGAGGGGGCGAATGCCGAGTTCGGGCGCTCCTCCAGCGGCTTCGTCAACGTCATCACCAAGTCCGGCACCAACGACCTGCACGGCTCGTTCCACTACTACGGGAAATTCGACGCGTTGTCGGGCTCCCCCACGCATGCGTCGCAGACGTTCTCGCCCGACTTCTCGCAGCACCAGTTCGGCTTCACGCTGGGCGGACCGCTCAAGAAAGACCGGGCGTTCTTCTTCGTCGCCTACGATCAGCAGCTGTATGACGAGGTCAAACAGCGCAACCGGCCGCAGAGCGCGGCGCTCGATTCGCTACGGACGTTTCTGAGCACCGCCTACGGCGGGGCGCTCGCCGGGGATTTCGGGCCGATCGCCCGCACCAACGACGCCCGGGCGGCGCTCGTGAAGCTCGACTTTCGCCTGTCGCCGAAGCACAACCTGTCGCTCAAGTACAACTACACCTGGTCGCAGCAGCAGAACGGCACCTTCGACCTCGACACCTGGGGGGCCAGCGCCAACGGCCTGGAGCGCGACTACTCCAACGCCGTCAACGGCAGCCTGAACTCGTTCCTGAGCTCGCACGCTACCAACGAGCTGCGCTTCCAGTATTCCCGGGAAGACCGGCCGCGGCCCTACACCGGGCCCATTAATCCTGTATCGGGGACGCCGTTCAAGGACACCGACATGGATTTCGGGAACGCGTTCCGCTTCGGGATGCCGTTCTTCCTCCCGATCAAGGACCACGACACGCGGATCCAGGCGCTGGACAACTTCTCGTTCAGCCGCGGCAACCACCTCTTCAAGTTCGGCGGGGAGTACAACCGCACCGAAACGGTCCAGACGTTCATCGGGTTTGCCAATGGCCGCATGGCGTTCAACAGCGTGACGGGATTTATCAACTACGTGACCAACGGCTCGGGATACGTCGAGTGCTCCGACGGGAGCACCAGCACGACGGCGACGTGCCCGGTCGGGACAACCATCACCGGTCCGGTCGTCCTGTACCTGCAGTTCGCCGGCGTGCCGCCCCTCACCGTGGACCAGGCCGGCACGCAGTCGATCGTGCAGAAGGAGTACGCCCTGTACGCGCAGGACACCTGGAAGCCGAACGCGCGGTGGACGGTGAATTACGGACTGCGCTGGGAGGCGCAGATCCAGCCCGATCCGATCACGCCGCCCTCGCAGGTGTTCTTCGCGCCGTTCATAGGACAGACCGTGAACGGTCACCCATTCCCCTCGGACGGCACGATCCCGTCCGACAAGAAGATGTTCCAGCCGCGGCTCGGGCTCGCCTACGACGTGAAGGGCGACGGGATGCAGGTGCTGCGCGCATCGGCCGGTCTCTATTACGCCCGGATCCCAGGCCTGAACCTGGCGAGCTCCCGGAGCACCAACGGTTCGGTGGGGCAGACGCTGTTCCGCAACAGCGCCCTGATCCCGATTCTCGGGCGCCCACCGGCGTACGACAGCCTGCTCGCGAGCCCGGTAACCGGCCCGTTCGACCCGGACGTATACGTGTTCTCCAAGGACTTCCAGAACCCTCGCACCCTCAGCGCCTCGGTCGGCTATGAGCGGCGCTTCGGGACCTACATGGCCGTGTCGCTGATGTACACGCACGCCAGCACCGACCACCTGACCCGGTTCATCAACCGCAACGACGCGATCTTCGGCAGTCCCTGGCGCACGGGCCTCGCCCCGGCCGGCGCCAACGGCATCGGGACCCTCTGGACGGTCGAGAGCACGGCGAAGTCCCGCTACAACGCGTTCACGCTCGGCGTGAAGCGGATGCTCGATCCGCACGTGCAGTTCGAGGCGAACTACACGCTGTCGTTCGACAAGTCGGACGACGACAACGAGCGCGACCCGTTCACGTTGCGCTACGCCCAGGTGGATTCGCTCGGCAGGGAATACAACTGGAGCGACCGCGACCAGCGGCACCGCTTCAACGCCTGGCTCCTGACCAGCGTGAAGGGGTTCTCGATCAATAACCGGGTGAGCTACTTCTCGGCGCAGCCGACCTCCGCGAGCTGCGGGCCGCGTCCCGGTAACCCGTTCGCGCCTCCCGCGGGACAGCGGGCGACGGGCGCCGCGGATCGCATTTGCGCCGACGGGCACATCCAGCTACGCAACACGTTGCGCAAAGACAACGCCTTCTTCTCGTGGGATCTGCGCGTGTCGAAGCTGCTGCCGGTGGGGCGGCCGGGGCAGCAGCTCGAGGCCATCGTCGAGGTCTTCAACCTGACGGGCTCGGACAACTTCCGCGATCCGGCGTTCGCGACCTACCTCAACTTCGACGGGACCATCCGCTCGGGGCTGGGCGACCCGCGGCAGCTCCAGGTGGGCGCGCGGTGGGTGTTCTAGGGGGTGGTAGGGGGCGGTAGGGGACGGTAGGAGACGGTAGGGGACGGTAGGGGACGGTACCGGATTGCGTGAGACGTGGGTGGGATCGCGTACGCCTTCCGTCTCCTACCGTCCCCTTCCGTCCCCTACCGTCGCTTCATCAGGACGATCCCCGACATCCGCCGCATCTCCTCGCGCGTCTTCTTCGGGTACAGCTTCCCCACGAGGTTCCAGAACCGGGCGAACCGCATCGACCGCTTGAGCCGCAACGACTCGTCCCACATCGAGCGGAACTCGGCTTCCCCCCATCCGGCCGCCGCAAAGAAGGCCGTCCCTTCGGCCGGCCCGAAGCGGAACGGCGCCCCGCGCTCCACCGATTTGCCCCAGGTGCGGGCCATCAGCTTGAGTAGCCGCGGGCTGGCAAGATCCGTCAACCACCAGGAGACTGGAGGGCAGCCGTGCAGATCGCGGGCGAGCTCCGCGACCTGGTCGGGCTGCAGGTAGATCAGCAGTCCCTCGGTGATGGCGAGCGCCGGACCGGGGCCGGCCGCGACCTGCTGCAAGACGGCAGCGCGCTGCGTGGCATCGGCCAGGTCCGCGGGCACCCATTCGAGCGCGCAGCGCGGCGCTTCGCCCGACAGCGCCTCGCGTTTGTAGCTCTGGATGGCCGGGAGATCGACGTCGAGCCAGCGCAACGTGCGGGGCAGGGCCAGGCGGTACGCCCGGGCGTCGAGCCCCGCGGCCAGATTCACCACGGTGCGGACCCCGTCGCGGGCGATGGCACGCAGCAGGAGCTCGTCCATCACCGCGGTGCGCACGATCATCGGCCAGTCCCACGACCGGCCTCGCGGCATGGCCCGGACGATCGCTTCGCCGCGCTCGCCCGCGAGACGCCGGGCGTAAGGGTCGTGGAACAGCGCGTCGGGCCGCTCCGACTCCATGGCGCGGTACACGGCGACCCAATGGGCCGTGTGGGAGACGTGCGAGATCTCATGGGTGTCGGACATGCGGCAAACCTAGCATCGGGATGACAGGCCGCGAAGGCGTAGCCGTCGGGCACGCCCGGCGATATCGTATCGCCCCATGACGCGAACCATTCCGCAATCCCTGACTCGTTTGCTCCTGCTGACGGCACTCATCACCTCGACCGCCGCGCCGGCACTCGCCGCCCAGACCACCACCAGGGTGCTGACGGCCGGCGACCTGGTGTATCGCCTGCGGGCGGTGTCCGACCCACAGCTCTCCCCGGAGGGCAACTGGGTCGCCTACACCGTCACCACGACCGACTCGGCCAAGAATCGCCGCGACGCCGATGTCTGGATGACGAGCTGGGACGGCACGCAGACCCTCCGGATGACCGCCACTCCGGAGCGCGAGACGACGCCGCGCTGGAGCCCCGATGGCCGCTACCTCGCCTTCCTGTCGGGACGGGAGGATGGCCACGGCAGCCAGGTGTGGCTGCTCGACCGGCGCGGCGGCGAAGCCCAGCGGCTGACGACGCTCAAGGGCGGCGTGGATGCCATGGCATGGGCGCCGGATGCCAAGCGGCTCGTGCTGGTGGCAAGCGTGGACCTCGATTCGACCAAAGCCGACACCACGAAGAAACGGCCCATCGTCATCGACCGCTATCGCTACAAGCAGGATGTCGCCGGATATCTCACGACCGAGCGCAGCCACCTGCTGCTCGTCGATCTCGCCACGAAGCGGGTCGACACCCTCACCTCCGGTGGCGCCGACGATGCCAATCCCAGCTGGTCACCCGATGGGACCCGCATCGCGTTCGTGCGCACGCCGGTCCCCGAACCGGGCACCGGCGACCAATCGGATGTCTACGTGGTCGAGGCGCAGCGCGGGGCGGAGCCGCGGCCCCTCACCGCGTTCGCCGGGCCGGACGAGGGTCCGCTCGCGTGGAGCCCGGACGGCGCGTGGGTCGCCTTCTGCCGGACCGACGATCCGAAGTATGCCGCCTATCAGCTCCAGAAGCTCGCGATCGTGCGGGCCGACGGATCGGCGCCGGCGCGCATCCTCACCGCCGCGTTCGACCGGCCGGTCGACGCGCCCACCTTCGCCGCCGACGGCCGCTCGGTCCTGGTCCTCGCCGACGATGACCGCGTCACCTCGCTCACGCGCGTGCGCGTCGCCGACGGGCGGGTGGAGCGCATGGATCAGGGGAAACACGTGGTGCTGCGGTATTCGGCGGGCACCCTGGCCGGTCCGCGGGTCGCGCTGCTGCTCAGCACGCCCGATCGGCCGGCCGAAGTCTTCGCCAGCGAGGGGGCACAGGTGCGCCAGTTGTCGCACCAGAACGACTCCCTGCTCGCCACGGTGCGCGTGTCCCCGACCGAGGATTTCGTTTCGCGCAGCGCCGATGGCACCGAGGTGCACGGCGTACTCGTGCGTCCCGCGGGAGCGGCGGCCGGGACTCGGCTGCCATTGATCCTGTGGATCCACGGCGGGCCGAACAGCCAGGACGACTACTCGTTCAGCCAGAATCGCCAGTTCTTCGCGGCCAACGGCTACGCCGTGCTGTCGGTGAACTACCGGGGCAGCGACGGGCGCGGGGCGGCGTTTCAGCGGGCGATCTTCGCCGACTGGGGCCACCACGAAGTCGAGGATCTGCTGGGTGCGGTGGACGAAGCGGCGCGTTCCGGGATCGCCGATCCGGAGCGTCTGGGGATCGGCGGCTGGAGCTACGGCGGGATCCTCACCGACTACACCATCGCCACGACGACGCGCTTCAAGGCGGCCATCAGCGGCGCCGGTAGCGCCCTGCAGCTCTCGATCTACGGCACCGACCAGTACATCACCCAGTACGAGCTGGAGCTGGGGCCGCCGTGGCAGGCCCGGGACCTGTGGATGAAGGTCTCCTATCCCTTCTTCAATGCCGACCGCATCAAGACCCCCACGCTGTTCATGGGGGGCCAGGCCGATTTCAACGTCCCCATCATCGGCGGGGAGCAGATGTACCAGGCGCTGCGGGAGCTGGGCGTGCCGACGCAGCTCGTCGTCTACCCGGGCCAGTACCACGGGCTGACCGATCCGTCGTTTCTCAAGGATCGACTCGACCGCTGGGTGGCGTGGTTCGACCGGTACCTGAAGAGCGAGCCGACGAAATAGGGCCCGACCGCGGCGCGGCCGGGCCCCGGGGAAGCACCCCGCGTGCGATCAGTGCTCGCGCACGGGTGGCGGCGCGACGATGGAGCTCTGCGGCAGCGTCCCCGTCAGCGCGCGCAGGTACGTCACGATCGACTGCACTTGCGCGGCCGTCAGGTCGCGGCCGAGCTGGTAGTGTCCCATCATCAGTACGGCGTCCTCGAGCGAGGCGGTGGCGCCGTTGTGGAAGTACGGCCCCGTCATCGCGATGTTGCGCAGCGAGGGCACCTTGAACACCATCGAGTCCGCGGCCTTGTGGGTCACGCCGATGCGTCCCGGATCGGAGCGATCGGGCCAGGGCGTCACGAGTCCCGCCTTCTGGTACATCTGCCCGCCCAGATACGTGCCGCTGTGGCAGCTCACGCACCCGGCCTCGACGAAGTCGTTGAACCCCTGCTTCTCGGACGCCGTCAGAGCGTTGGGGTCCCCTTTCAGCAGGGCGTCCCAGCGCGACGGCGTCACGAGCTGCCGCTCGAAGGCGCCGATCGCCCGGCCCACGTTGTCGTAGGTCACCGGGTTCGTCTCGCCCGGGAACGCGCGGGCGAACGCCTCGCGATA
>DATGDT010000252.1:0-6758 GCA_035310725.1 Gemmatimonadales bacterium | reverse complement strand
TTCCGTAGACTGATGACCGCCGAAGCCAATGCGGCCATCCAGGGCGCAGCGGACGCGGGCGCCTCGCGCATCCTGGTGAACGACAGTCACTGGACGATGCGCAACCTGCTGGCCGAGGAGCTGCACGAGGCGGCCGAGCTGCTGTCCGGGGGGCCCAAGCCGCGCTCGATGATGGAGGGCATCGACGGCGGTTACGACGCTGCCCTGTGCATCGGGTACCACGCGCGCGCGGGGACGCGCGCGGCGATTCTCGACCACACCTACACCGACCGGCTGATCGACGTCCGCCTGAACGGCCGTTCCGTGGGCGAGCTGGGGCTGAACGCCGCCCTCGCCGGCGTGTTCGACGTCCCGGTGGTGCTGGTAAGCGGCGACGCGGCGCTCGCGACCGAGGCCCACGATTTATTGGGAGATGAGGTGGCGACGGTGATCGTGAAGGAGGCGGTGGGCCGGCATGCGGCGCGCAGCCTGGCGCCGGCGGTGGCCTGCCGGCGCATCCGCGAAGCGGCGACCAAGGCGCTGAAGCGGAAGGGGGCGAAGCCGTTCACGGTGGAGGCCCCGATCACGCTCGAGGCGGACTTCTCCAAGACCGTGGAAGCGGATATGGCCGAGCTCGTGCCCGGATCGATGCGCACGAGCGGGCGCACGGTCGCATTCACGCACCACGACTACAAGGAAGTGTTCCGGGCCTGGCGGGCGATGCACAATCTGGCGGGGGTTTCCTAGATCAGTGCAACATCTGCCGGACCGGCTGCACTCGGAGAACCCGGGGTGATAACCGACGGGCACACGTTGCGGGCGTGGTTCACAGGATGCTCTCCGACAAGCCGGACAACCCAACAATCAATGCGATGATGCTGCCGACGCCGACCACTAGCGCGATGATCCTGCCTGTATCGGTCTCTCGCACCTCAACGGTTCGCACGTCGGCGAGGGCGATGGCCGCGCGTGAGGGCGGCGAGCCCGGCTTCACGTCCCAGTTCGTGCCCACGATGCTGTCAGCCTCGACCTTCGGTTGCGACAACTCGACGCGGCTGCGGTCCTGGCGGACGATGCGCACCTTGACTGGCTGTTTCGCCGCTATCACTTCCTGGGGTGGGGCTGACGTGAGGTGCCAGGCGGTGCACGCAGGCAATAAGCACGTGAAGACCAGCGTCGCTGCCCGAAGTGGCAGATGCCGCCATACGGTACGTCTGAGCATCGGGCCTCCAGCAATCAAAGGAACCCAACTAAACATCGTGCCCTCGAGCGCCTAAGCGACCGTGACGTACTCCCCCACCGACCTGAACCCCGACCCACGCCAGGCCCGCTTCGCGCACCCGCGCTCGGCATACAGCATGGCGCGCGTGATCGTCAGTTGACGGCGGTCACGGAGAATCGGGCGGCGCGTAACTGATCACGGCGGGTTCCGCGAGCTTCAGCTCCCGGATGACCGCGTCTGCGTCCGCCTGAACTTCCCGCGTCACCTGCACGAGCGAGAATCGGTCCAGCGCGCCCGGCCGTCGCGATGTGTACGCCCGCACCAGGGCGTGCCAGCTCGCCGTGCCGGCTTCCTCGTCGCGCACGATGTACACGATTACCACGCCGACCTCCCGGCATCCATTCGCCCCGGGCCCGCAACCACCCGGGAGGTCGCGATCAGCGTAGACGAACGACAGGTAGTGCTCCCGGAGCGGCACGTCGTACCGCTCGATGTTGCGCATCTGCTCCGCCGCGGAATAGGAGCGATACCCCCGCGCCTGGAGGATGGCGGCCGCATGAGCCTGGACCGCGGTCATCGAATCCCTGGAGATCGGGATCGGGGTCTCACACACGACTTCGGACCGGCTGCTGCACGACATCAGCGTCGCGGTCGCAAGGATCAGCACTGGGCCGAGCAGGCCCTTTCGCGTAGCAGGAGACACAGAGACTTCCTCCGATGGAGGCTCTCAGGGCAGTCTCCCGCCGCGATGATGATGGCGAGGTGAAGCGCACGTGAGGAATCCGGCTGGTCAGGAAAACAGCAGCAACGCGTACTCCCCCACCACGGAGAACCCCAACCCCCGGTACGCCCGCTTGGCGTCTTCCCGCTCGGCGAACAGCACCGCGCGCGTGACGCCGCGGGTGCGGGCGTCGAGCAGCGATCCCGCCACGACCGTGCGCCCGTAGCCGCGCCCGCGCAGCTCCGGCGGCGTCCACACGCCGCCGATCTGCACGATGTCGGGGAGCACGGCGTTGAACGCCGAGTAGGCGACCGGTCGCCCGGCGTCGAACAGCAGCCAGTGCGACCGGCGCTCGTGCACCAGATCCATGAGCGCCGCCGCCTCGTCGCGCAGCCCGGGGCCGGGGGCGCGGTGCAGGGCTTCGATCATGAAGTCCACGCGCCAGCCGATGACGAGATCCAGCTCGTCGTCACGTGGAGGGCGACAGACCCAGCGCCCGTCGGCGAGGGGGGCGGGGACGACGAGATCGGCGAGGTCGAGCGCGAACAGCTGTTCGCGGCCGAACTTGGGCCCGGGGCGGTCGTCGAGCCCCAAGGCCGTGCGCGCGACGGTCGCCTGCTCGGTCGGGCCCGAGATGCCGGTCACCGCCCGTCCCGAGCGCTGCACCACGGCACGGGCCACCGCCTCGATCTGCTCCGGCGCCTGCAGCAGCACCATCCCGTTCCAGCAGTGCGCGGCGACAGCGACGATCCGCTCGCCGGCGCACGCGGCCACATAGTCCGCCTGGAGCGGCTTGCCCTGATACTCCAGCCCCCCCGCCCGCGCGTTGGAGCGCAGGAACATGGAGGAGTCGGCGTGGCCCTTCAGGAACGCTTCGAGGGCCGGCTCGTCGCCGGGACTGAGCGGTCGGATCTCCAAGGACCTACCGGACGGCCTCCGCCACCGCGCTGATTCGCTCCGTCAGCCGTGCCAACTCCCGTTCCGCCGTGGTCCAGTCACCCCGATCCACTGCCTCGCGAACGCCCGGCAGCTCCATCGCCGCATACGTGTACTGCGGCGCGTACAGGGCATGCCGAAACCATGGACGTCCCGGAATCCCTCCCGGGAGCAGCCAGACCTGCTCCACCGCGCGGAGCATCCGGTTGAGCCGCTCGCGGCCAGCCGTATCGGCCCGTTCGAGCGACCGCCGCATCGTGATGTCCAGGTCGCCCGCGGCAGCCTTCCATCTACTCTGTGCCGCTCTGGCTGCGGAAAGATCGAGATGGTCGCTCACCCCTGGCACCTGGCCGAGCTCGTTCAAGAACCGCCCCACGAGATCGGCGTACCGCGGGACATCGAACGGCAGGACCTCCGCGTTGGCCAGCCGCAGCGCCATCCGGCCCCACACGTCGGCCATCGTGGTCATGTAACGAAAGCCGGGGTCACCGAAGTGGGTCATCCAGTACGCGTCGTCGTACTGGGAGTGGTACACCCCGTAGGGGCCGTCGAAACTCATGTCCACGATCGGCAGGCCCAGGAAGTTCAGGAACACCGTATAGTCGGAGCCACTGCCGAGCTTGTTCTCGACCAGGTCGAGTGAATCCGCGTTGGCCGGAGGGCTCTGGCCCCACTTCTGGCGGGCCCACGCCTCGAGCACGCTGCCACCGGCGGGATCAGCCACGTCGCGTGCCGTCTCGACGATCAGCGGATTGAGCGTGGCGACGGCGCTCGCCGCGAAGTTGGGGCCGCTCGTGGAGCCGTCCACGTTGAGATAGGCGACGGCCGAGCCGCTCAATTCCCGGGCGAACTGCTCGCCCCACTCGGTCGAGCCGGTGAGGTGCCACTCCTCGGCGTCCCAGCTCGCCAGCACGACGCTCCGCTTCGGCCGGTGTCCCTCGCGCGCCAGCTGGCCGAGCGTCCGGGCCAGCTCCATTTCCGTAGCGGTACCGCTGCTCGGATCCACGGCGCCGTAGACCCAGGCATCCCGGTGATTGCCCAGCACCACCGTCTGCTCGGGATGCTCGCTGCCCCTGATTCGACCTTCCACGACCCAGATCGAACGGGTGCGATCGTCCATCTTCACGTTGACCCGAACCGTGGCCGGGCCGGCGCCCACTCGGTACGTGAAGGGCAGTGCGCCCTGCCAACCCGGTGGAGCGACCGGTCCAGTGAGCGCCTTCAGCAGAGGAGCGGCATCAGTGGCCGAGATCGGGACGGCGATGATCTTGGGAACGGAGGTGGCTTCCGCGACCGGAATCCGCCGGGCGCCGTCCAGCGAGGCCCAGCCCGGCGTCAGCGGATCGCCGGGGATGATGAAGTCGTAGGTGATGGCCCCGCGCTGGATGTGGCTCTCCGGTCCCCACGGCCCATTGGGGAACGTGAGTCCCTTGCGGTATCCGTCCTCCTGTGGATCGGAGTAGATCAGCAGAGCCTTGAGTCCACGCCGCTCCGCCGTCAGCGCCTTGAAGCCGCGATAGCTGTAGGGATTGGAATAGCGGACGATGGCGATTTTGCCGCGAAGATCGATCCCCTGGGCCTCGAGCCAGTCGTAGTCGCTGGGATTGCCGCTGCTGGCGTAGATCAGCTCACCGGTTACGTCGCCCGAGGCGGACATGCCGAGATAGGTGAGCGCGGGGCCGACGCAGCCGTGGGGATCCTCGGCGTAGCAATCCTCCTTCAGCGCCGCCTCGAATCGGGTCGGTGATTCCATCGTGACACTGATGTGCTCCGGCCAGGGCAGCAGCACATCGTAGCGGTGCAGCCGCACGTCCTCCAGCCCATACGAGCGCCACTGCGCTGCCATCCATTCGGCCAACCATCGGTTGCGCTCGGTACCGGCCGGATGCGGCTCGGCGGTCAGCTCCCGGAAATAGGCCCCGGTGGAGTCACGACTGAGCAAGGCGGTGAGTCGGTCCTCGATCTCGTGCTGTCGCCGGGCGGCGGCTGCTGAGAATCCGGTGATCGGCGTCGCAGGAGTGCCCTGCGCCCGGAGTCCACCGGCCGCCAGGATCATCACCACCAGCGAAGACCGGATTGCGCGAGATGGGACGAACCAGCAGACTGCAGGGTTGATGACGACTCCTGTCGGAAGGTCGATGTCGGTCCTGACGAAGCTATCCCTGGCGGGGATCTTTGCCACGGGGTGCTCCTCCGCCCATCGGATCGATCTCGTGCTGTCCGTGGGAAAAGTCGTCACACTGGATTCGACATCCGGGAATCCGACGGCCGTGGCGATCGGGGACGGTCGGATCGTGGCGGTCGGGGACTCCGGCCTGGTGGCCGACGCCGCTTCTGGTACGCGGGTGGTCCGATTCGATGGCGCGGTGGCGGCTCCAGCCCTGATCGATCATCACGTCCATCTGTTCAATGTCGGCCTGGCCCTGCTCAACGACCGCGATCACGGCCGGTTGTTGCTCGATCTGGGCGGCGTGACGAGCCTCGCGGAGGTCGCCCGGCGGATCAAGGGCCGGGCAAGGACGGAGCCGTCCGGGGCGTGGATCGTGGGTGGAGGCTGGAGCCAGGCGGCCTGGGGGTCTCAGGCGCTGCCCACCAACGCAGTACTGAACGCGGCGGCGCCGGGTCATCCTGTGTACCTCGCGCGGAGCGACGGGCACGCGGGATGGCTCAATGCTCAGGCGTTGTCGCTGGCGGGCATCACGGCCGCAACGCCCGATCCGTACGGTGGCCCTATCATCCGAGACCGGTCCGGAGCGCCGACCGGCATCCTGCTCGAGCGGGCCAATGAGCTGGTGACGCCGCTGGTGCCGGCGGTCTCGGACCAGGATGTAATGGCCGCGTTCCGGCTCGGCGCCCAGGCGCTCGCCGCCCGAGGCGTGGTGGAGGTGTTCGACGCGGGCGTGCTGCCGGTGCCGGGACTGGTGGCGCTCAATGCCGATTTCGGACGGTATCTGGCACTGCTGCGGCGGGCCGATTCGCTCGACCCGCTGCCCCTGCGCGTGAACCTGATGATCCCGGCGCCGAGCGCGTTGGCCGATTCGCTGCTGTCTTCACGGGATACGAATCGCGTCCTCTCCCCGCGACTCCGGATTACGCACCTGAAGTTGTTCGCCGATGGCACACTCGGCAGCCGGGGTGCGGCGCTCACGCATCCATATGCCGATGACCCGGCCACTCGTGGCGTGCCGCGGATGACGGCGGAGGAGATCACCGATCTGGCGCTGCGGGGCGTGGACCGAGGTTTGGGAGTGGCGATTCACGCCATCGGCGACGAGGCAGTGAAACGCGCGCTCGATGCCTGCGAGGCGATCCTCGCCCGGCGCCCGGGGCTGGACCCCACCCGCCTCCGGATCGAGCATTTCTCCTATGCGAAGGAGGAAGACTTCGGCCGGGCGGTCCGGCTCGGCGTGGTGCTATCGATCCAGTCCAACTTCAACTCCGCCGTGACGGACCACCCGACGTTCGGGGGCATGCGGGTCGGCGCAGTCAACGACGCTCGGGTGTACGCCTGGAACCGCCTGGAACGGATGGGGGCTCGGCTGGTGGAGGGATCGGACTACTTCACGCGGCCGGGCCCGGCACTGGCGGGGTATGTGGCCGCCCTGACCCTGCATAATGCGGTCGGCGACGGGCGGCCCGACGCCGAGGCTCGGCTGGTGGCGTATCGGATGCAGGTGGGCGACGCGAGCCTCCGCCCCGGCGCACCGGCCGACCTCGTCATCTTCAGCGGCGATCCGCTCACCGTCCCACGTGACAGTCTGGCCGGCATCGAAGTGCTCGCGCTCATCAGCTCCGGCCGGCTGCTGCTTACGGCCCCTTTGCCGTCACGGTGAACACTCCGCCGTCGCTGCGCCCGTTCACCCCCGGATTGTACATCTCCTCCGCGTACACGGGCGGCCG
>DATGDT010000251.1:0-14250 GCA_035310725.1 Gemmatimonadales bacterium | reverse complement strand
CGAAGATGCTCACGGGCCAGCCCGCCGAGGCGCAGAGCGCCGCCCAGCCGCCCCCGATCGTGCCCGCGCCGATGACGGCGACCTTCCCCGGGATCGACCCTGGCTCCCCGCGCACCGCTACCTCCCCGTCCGTGCGGGGGCGAGGGCCCCGAGCACGCGGTCCACCAGCAGGCGGTGCGCCGTCTCGGGCTGCACGCCGGTGGCCACCCGCACGCGGGCGCCGTTGGGATCCACGCGGGTGCGGCCGCGGGGCTCCCCGTCTTCCAGGTCCACCGCCACCCGCAACGGCTCGAAGGTGAGCGTGCCGGGAGCGACGAGCTCCGCGATCGGCAGTACATCGTTGATCACGCACCCGTCCAGCCGCTCCTGCCGGCGGTGGAAATCCAAGTAGAACCGGAGCGCAGCGTGGAGCCAGCGCTCCAGCGCCTCGTCACTCCGTCCCAGCCGGTCAATCTCGTGACCCGCCAGCAGGAACTTCCGCGTCACGTCGAGGCCCACGAGCTCGGTCGGCAGCTCGGCGCGCAGCACTTCAGCGAGCGCTTCCGGATCGCACCAGGCGTTGAATTCGGAGTAGCGAGTCGTGTTCCCGGCCGCGCGCAGATTGCCGATCATCGCGACGTGCCGTTTGACCGTGCGCCGCACCAGGGCCGCATCACGGCGCAGCGCCAGCGCGAGACCCGTCACCGGCCCCAGCGTCACGAGGGTGACCGGCTCCGCCTGATCCGCCAGGAGGCGGTCGAGCGGTTTCACGAAATCGAGGATGACGCCGGCGGGCGGCACCGGGGCGTCACCCAGGCCGGTGGGACCGTGGGTTTCGAGCGCCACGGCGAGGGCGCGTTTCAGCGGCCGCCGGGCGCTCACCCCCAGAGTGACGCGGCGCCCCACGCGCCGCAGGATCTCGACGCAGTTGCGGTACGCCTGCTCGACGGTCGTATTGCCGTAGGTGACCGCGATGCCCCGCACGTCCAGCTCGGGCGAGCGCAGGGCGAGAAGCAGCGCGAGTGTGTCGTCGATGCCGGGGTCGGTATCGATGACGACGGGCAGCGGGATGCGGGTACTCGAAGGCGATGGGTCGGTCACGGCTCAAGCCTACGGGCCCCCTCCCACCTTAGCAATAGTCGGGCGCCGGACGTCGCTCAGACGAGACGCTTGGCCTGCGCGTAGAGGATCAACTCGACGCGGTTCTCGACCTTCAGTTTCCGGTAGATGTTGTGGAGGTGAATCTTCACCGTCCCCTCGCTGATGGACAGCCGCTGGGACATCTCCTTATTGCGCAGCCCGCGCGCCACCATGCCGACCATTTCGATTTCACGCGGCGTGAGCACGCTGGCCGCCTCACGCTCACCCGCCTCGCGCCGCAGCAGCGTGTCGAGCGCGCGGCCGAACGCCTGCTTCTCGAGCCACTGGCCGCCGGCGTGGACCTTCCGCACGCACTGCACGACCATCTGGGGGGCGAGCTCCTTGAGCAGCATGCCGCGCACGCCGAGCCGGAGCGCTTCCAGCACCTCTTCCTCTTCCAGGGCGGCCGCGAGCAGCACGACCTTGGTGGGGTGCTTCTCGCGACTCAGCTCCCGGAGAACGGTCAGGCCGTCGTGCCGGGGCATGCGGACATCGAGCAGCAGCACGTCGGGCTCGTAGCGGCGCACCGCGGCGAGGCACTCTTCGCCGTTCAGGCAACGCGCCACCACGCGAAAGTCGGGTTCGAGGCGGAACAGGTTCTCCAGTCCGTCCAGCACGATCGGGTGATCGTCGGCGAGCACGAGGCGGATGGGCACGCTAGCGTCTTTCCCGGCCGCGCGGCAGGAGAATGTCGAGCCGGGCGCCGGCAGGCGAGGAATGGATGGCCAGGGACCCGCCCAACGCCTTGACCCGTTGCTTGAGCATCACCGGGCCGAGCTGCAGCGCGTCCAGCTTCGCCTGGTCGTAGTCGCCCTCGAACGGGAAGCCGCGCCCGTTGTCGCTGACGGCGACATGGACCCGCCCGTTCTCCCGGCCGACCGCCACGCAGACCTGCGAGGCCGCGGCGTGGCGGGCGGCGTTGACGAGCGCCTCCTGAACGATGAAGCAGATGTCGGACGCGAGGAGATCCGACGAGCGGTCGTCGAGGCGCTCCAGCCGCAGATCCACGCGCAGCCCCCACACGCTCTCCAGCCGGTGGATCAGCTGGCGCAAACCGGTGTCGAGGCCCACGAATCCCGGGGCCAGCCAGATCGGGGCGACCTTCGATGCGTGGACCGAGAGCCGGAGGTCCCGCTGCTCCTCGATGATCAGCCGCTGGATCGCCACCAGGCGCTCCCGCGCCTCCCGCGGCTCCGCCTCCCAGAGACGCTGCACGGTTTCGAGCTGCAGCGCGGCGCCGGTGAGCGACTGCAGCACCCCGTCGTGCAGATCGCGCGAGAGCCGCATCCGCTCTTCGGCGGCGGCGGCCCCGCGGAGGCGTCGCGAGAGGAGGGATTGATCCATGGATGAGGCCACCTCGTGCGCCACGACTTCGCCGAGCAGCAGATCGTCCACGGTCATGTGCGGCTTGTCCAGCGCCAGGAGGTGCCCCTCGAAGCATTCGCCGTGCAGCGGCAGGCAAAGGACCGAGGTCATTTCGAATCGCGCCTGCAGCGCCGGATGGATCGGCGTGCCGCGCCACGCCTGCGGAACCTGGTCGTCGCGATGCAGGACGATCGGCACCGCGGCGCGAACGTTCTTGGAAAGGAAAGTCAGGGCGGCGAGCTGCTCGGAGACCACGGGCTGGAAGGTCCCGGGGGCTTCGCGCCAGGCGTGAAATTCCCCTTCGCACCAGGAGGCGAGATGCAGCCATGGCTCGTCCGCTTCCTCCCATGCGAGCAGCACCTGTCTCGCGCCGAGAATCCGCGCGGTGCTTTCCAGCACCTCCGGCTCCGGCAGCTCGGGTCCGCGGACCCGCGTGGCGGGCCAGGCAGCCAGCTCGGACAGCTCCCGCCGCCGCCGCTCCTCGTAGGCCCCGAGATAGGCGAGCAGGCCGGCCATCACCGCCAGGTACACGCTGCGGACGACGAACCGGTTCTCCTCGAACGCGGGGTCGTTCAGCACTTCGCTGGCGTAGATGCCCGCTCCGTTGAACGCGATGAGCGCGGCAGCGGTGGTCCAGAGCACACCGCGCCACTGCCACCGCAGCGTGGCGGCTACCAGGGAGAAGGTGAAGTAGGTGACGAAGGGGCTGGTGGGTCCCTCGGTCAGGTAGGTCAGGAGGGTGAACACCAGCAGGTCCAGCACGTGCGAGGCGAGGCCCAGTCTGGCGAGGGGAACGTGAGCCAGCCAGACGATGGTCGCGATCACGGCGGCGAAGACCATGTATCCGAGCAGCAGGAAGTACAGCGTCTGCTCGTGGGTGGCCGGCCGATACGGGTCCAGCCAGACGGCGATGAGGGAAAACGCGGCCAACACCAGGCGGCTGGACGCAATCAGGCGCTCGGCGCGGATCCGGGGGGAATAGTCCGCGCTCACGAGCCGCCTGGTCAACTGCGCTTCAGCCATTGCGGTGCCTGCGGCGCCGGTGGCCGGCAATAATAGCCCGCGGGAAGAACCATGGATAGACGACCGGGCTGTGGCGCCGGCGCTGCGAACCGATGCTCGGGGTCGGCAATAGCAGATGGCTACCCAAAGTTATAGGTGCCTGTATCCGGGCATCTATGGTGACCCGCCGTTCCCGCGTCCACCGTTGGTCCCGTGTGAATCCGGCACGCAAACCCGTGGTCGCAAGATGCGCGCCCGGGAATTGCACAGCAGCACGAAACGCCACCGGTTCGCCCACCACGCACCCTGGTAGGGACCGAAAACATGATCGCATGGTGTTCTTGTCTCGCCGTTTCGCTGTTCCTGCCGGGCAGTACGGGACCTCGAGACTCGGCAAAACTCGTCTTTACCGTGCAGCCAGTCGCAACCGCCCCGGGAGCGCCCATCCGTCCCGCCGTCCAGGTGACGGCGCAGGACGAGGACGGGGAAACCCTCACGGACTTCACCGGCGCAGTGACGCTGTCGATCAGCGAGGGTACGGGAGACGAGGACGCGACCCTCTCGGGCACCTTGACGGTATCCGCAGTGGCGGGCGTGGCCACCTTCATCGACCTGCGCATCGACAAGGCGGAGAAGGACTACAAGCTCACCGCGACCGCCGAGGGCCTCGCCGAGGCGACGAGTGCCCCCTTCGACATCGCGGGCGGCGTGGCGGCCGAGGCTCCCGCGGCCGCGGCTCCTGAAGCTGCGACTCCAGCGGACACCGCAGAGCAAGCGCAGCCCACGCTGAAGGCGACCGCATTCGACGGCGCCCTCACCCTCGATGGCCGGCTGGACGAGCCCGCGTGGCGTACGGCGGACTCGATCACGAATCTCACGATGATCGAGCCCGAAGAAGGCGGCGTTCCCGCCGGCCAGACGACGGTGAAGGTCCTGGCGACTCCCGGCGAGCTCGTCTTCGGCGTGATCTGTCACGATTCGAATCCCGCGGGCATCGTCGCGTTCGCCAAGACGCGCGACTTCGATCTGGAGCTGGAAGATCACGTGCTGATCGTGCTCGATCCGTTCCAGGACGGCCGCTCGGGCTACGTGTTCGCGGTCAATCCGAACGGCGCCCGCTTCGACGGTCTGGTTTCCGCCCAGGGCGAGGAGGTCAACACCGATTGGGACGCGATCTGGGAGGCGGCGACCTCGCGCGACGCGACCGGGTGGACCCTCGAGATCCGGATTCCGATCAAGAGCCTGGGCTTCAAACAGGGGCTCGCCGGCTGGGGACTCAACGTCCAGCGCAGCGTGCAACGGCTGCTGGAAACCGATCGCTGGGCGGGCGCCAATCGCGATTACGAGATCTACCAGACGAGTCACGCTGGTTTGCTCACCAATCTCCCGGCGTTCGATCTGGGGCTCGGCTTGAGCATCCGTCCGGGGATCGTCGGGAACGCGAACCGGCCCGCGCCGGATGCGGAGCGGGTCTACAAGTCCGAGGGGAGCCTCGACGCCACCAAGCGCCTGGGCCCCAACCTGGTGGCCTCGCTGACCGTCAACACGGATTTCGCCGAGACCGAAGTGGACGCACGGCAGACCAACTTGACCCGCTTCGATCTGCTGTTCCCGGAAAAGCGGACCTTTTTCCTGGAAGGCGCGGACATCTTCGAGTTCGGTCTCGGCACCGGCGAGGACCTGATCCCGTTCCACAGCCGCCGCATCGGCCTGCAGGGATCGGAGGAAGACTTGCTTGAGATCCCCCTGTCCGTCGGCGGAAAGTTGAACGGCCGGGTGGGCAACACCAATCTCGGGGCGCTGACGGTACACACGCGCGGTGTGAAGGGGCTCCCGACGGATGCGACCATGGGCGTGGTGCGCGTCAAGCAGAACATCCTCTCGGAATCCTCGGTCGGCATGATCGCGACTGCCGGCGACCCGCTGGGACTCCCGGGCAGCATGATGGGAGGCGTGGACTTCACCTATCAGACGTCGGAATTCCAGGGCGACAAGAACTTTCTCGTCGGCGTATGGGGCTTGCGGAACCACCGCGACGATATCGGGACCGACCACGCGTTCGGCGGCATGATCGACTACCCCAACGATCTCTGGGACGTCGCCGTGGCCTACAAGTACATCGGCGAGAATTTCAGCCCGTCGCTGTCGTTCGTGCCGCGCACCGGCGTCCAGATCCTGGGGATGGAGGCCGCCTTCATGCCGCGGCCCTCGTGGCCGCTCGTGCGCCAGATGTTCTTCGAGTTCAATCCTTCAGTGGTGACCGACCTGGACGGGAAATGGGAGAGCTATCTCCTGGAGATCAAGCCGCTCGACTGGCAGCTGGAAAGCGGTGATCGGTTCGAGTTCACGGTCAACCCGCAGGGTGACAGTCCCACGGAAGACTTCGAGTTGTTCAGCTCCGACGAAAAAACCGTCATCGTCCCCGCGGACATCTATCGGTGGACTCGGTATGCGGTGCAGGCCGGCTTCGCGGCCAAACGCCGCATCAACGGCGAGGCAACTGGCTCGATTGGGACCTTCTATGGCGGCACCCTCAAGAGTCTCGACCTGACTCTGCGCCTGAAGCCGTCGGCCTTCCTGACGGCCGAGCTGGGCTGGGAGCGCAACAGCGCCCACCTGCCCGACGGCGACTTCGTGACGCAGCTCTACAGCGGGCGGGTGCAGGTCAACGTCTCCGCCGACCTCCAGGTGGCCAGCTTCGTGCAATACGACAACGAAAGTCGTAGCCTCGGCACCAATACGCGGATGCGTTGGACGTTCAATCCGCTGGGCGATCTGTTCGTCGTGTTCAATCACAACATGCAGCGCAGCCTGACGAACCGGTTCACGTTCGACTCGAACCAGCTGCTGATCAAGCTCCAGTATGCCTACCGCCTGTAGCCACATCGAGGGAGGACGAGAGTCATGAGGCGCTGGATCGCGGAGCGGGCCGCGCTGTCGCTGGCGGCACTGTCATGGGCCGGGGTATCGGTCGCCTGCGGCGGATCCCAGGACCGACGGGCCGACGCCGGATCGCAGGTCCAGCAAGCCCCGGCGCCGCCCATGGCGGCCCTGGACAGCACGCGGTTCGCTAATTCGACCCGCATCGACAACACGTGGCTGCCGCTGACCCCGGGTACGCGGTTCGTCTACGAGGGGACGAGCGTCGAGGACGACGGCAAGACGGTGCCGCATCGCATCATCGTCAACGTCACCGATCTGACCAAGGTGATCGCCGGCGTCCGGGCGGTCGTCACGTGGGACCTGGACTACAACGACGGCGAGCTGGTGGAAGCCGAGCTCGCGCTCTACGCGCAGGACACGAGCGGCGCGGTCTGGTACCTGGGGGAGTATCCCGAGGAATACGAGGACGGGAAATTCGTCGCCGCGCGGCCCTGGATTCACGGGTTCGACGGCGCCCGGGCCGGAATCATGATGCCGGCCGACCCCAAGCCCGGCACGCCGAGCTACGCGGAGGGGTGGGGGCCGGCGGTCGACTGGACGGACCGCGGGCAGGTGGACCAGGTGGGGCAGCGGACCTGCGTGCCCGCGGGCTGCTACGAGAACACGCTCGTGATCGCCGAAACCAGCGCCGGTGAGCCGGATGCCACGCAGCTCAAGTACTACGCGCGCGGCGTCGGCAACGTGCGCGTCGGGTGGAGAGGCGCCGGAGAGAAGACACAGGAGATCCTCGAGCTCGCGAAGATCGAGCGACTCGACGCGGCAGGACTCGCCGAGGTGCGCGCGGGGGCGCTGGAGCTGGAGCGCAGCGGCAATCAGCGCAGCCCCACCGCCTACGCCCGCACGCAGCCGGCGCAACAGGCTTCCAGCGGTAGCGGTCAATGACGAGCCGTCCCGGCAGCGGAATTCGCAGTCCTGGAATGAGGAGGCAGCAACCATGATGCGTCCGATCGTTTCGTCGAGCCTCAAGTACCGACTCCTCGTGGTGACGGTCGCCGCGGTGACGATGGTGTTCGGCTTCCGGCAGCTGCGCAACGCACCGGTGGAGGTCCTGCCGGAATTCACGCAGCCCGCGGTCGAAATCCAGACCGAGGCCCTCGGGTTGTCCGCCGAAGAAGTGGAACAGCTGATCACCCTGGGGCTGGAGCAGGACCTGCTCAACGGTGTGCCGTGGCTCGAGTCGATTCGCTCCGAATCGGTGTCGGGGCTGTCGTCGATCGTCCTCACGTTCAAGCCCGGGACCGACCTGATGCGGGGGCGGCAGATGGTCTCCGAGCGCCTTACTCAGGCGTTCGCCTTGCCGCACGTCTCCCGGCCGCCCACCATGCTGCAGCCGATGTCGTCGACCAGCCGGGTGATGATGATCGGGCTGTCTTCGCAGACCCTGTCGCTGATCCAGATGTCGGTGCTCGCCCGGTGGACCATCGGGCCGCGCCTGTTGAGCGTCCCCGGCGTCGCCAACGTGGCGATCTGGGGACAGCGCGACTGGCAGCTGCAGGTCCTGGTCGACCCGCGACGGCTGCGTGAGCGCCATGTCTCACTGCTCCAGGTGCTCGAAACGACCGGCAACGCGCTCTGGGTGTCGTCGTTGAGCTTCGTCGAAGCCTCCACCCCCGGAACCGGCGGGTTCATCGACAACGCCAATCAGCGGCTCGGCATCCGGCACATCCTGCCCATCGTGTCGGCGGCAGGCCTGGGCGAGGTGCCGATCGGGGCTACCGGCGTGCGCTTGAAGGACGTGGCGAACGTCGTGGAAGGGCATCAGCCGCTGATCGGGGATGCCGTGACCAACGACAAGTCCAACCTGATGGTCGTGGTCGACCGGTTCCCCGGCGCGAACATGCGGGAAGTGTCGCAGGGACTGGAGGAGGCCCTGGCGGAGCTGCGCCCGGGCCTGACCGGCGTCGACCTGGACTCGAAGATCTTCCGGCCGACGGACTTCGTCGACTCGGCGATCCACAACCTGGGCATCGCGATGCTCGTGGGGTTCGCGCTCCTGGTGCTGGTCCTCGCCGTCTTCTTCAATGACTGGCGTGCCACGGTGATCGGCGCGGTGGCTATCGCGCTGTCGTTCGTCGTCGCCGCGTTGGTGCAGTCGATGCGCGGGACCTCGCTGAACGTGATGATGGCGACGGGGCTCCTCATGGCCATCGGCGTCGTCGTGGATGATGCGATTGTGCAGGTCGACGCGATCGCCTCGCGTCTGCGCCGCGACCGTCAGTCCGGACGCACCCCGTCGGTGACCGGCAGCATCCTCGAGGCCATCGCCGGGATGCGGAGCTCGGTCCTCTTCGCGACCGTGATCGTGCTGCTCGCCGTGTCGCCGATCTTCTTCGTCGGCGAGCTGCCCAGTGCATTTCTCCGTCCCATCGTCCTCTCCTACGGTCTGGCGCTGCTCGCCTCCATGGCGGTGGCCCTGACGGTGACCCCGGCGCTCGGTCTCCTGCTGCTCGCGCATGCTCCGCTCGAGCATCGCGAATCCCGCCTGGCGAGCTGGATGCAGCGGGTCCACGCGCGGGCCCTGTCGGGCTTCGTCGGGCGACCCGGCATGGCCTTGGCCGCCCTCGTCCTGATCGTAGCGCTCGGCTTCCTGCTCACGCCGTTCGTCGCGCGCTCCGTCCTTCCCCGGTTCAAGGAGCGGGACCTGCTCATTCACCTGCGCAGCGCCCCCGGGACCTCGCAGCCCGAGATGAGCCGCATCTCGGGGCGCATGAGCCGCGAGCTGCGTTCAGTCCCCGGCGTGACCAATGTGGGTGCGCACGTGGGACGGGCCATTTTCGGGGACCAGGTGGTGAGCGTGAGCTCGGCCGAGCTGTGGGTCAGCATCGACCCAGCGGCGGACTACGACCAGACCGTCGCCCGCATCGAGGCCGTGGCGGGCGGCTACCCGGGGCTGCGGCATGCGGTGAGTACGTATCTGCAGGAGCGCACCCGGGAGGCCACCGCCCGGGCGCAGGACTCCATCGTCATCCGCGTCTACGGCGGCAACGACACAGTGCTGTACCAGGCCTCGGAAGCCGTGCGCAACGGCCTCACGGGCATCGAGGGCCTGACCGGTGCGCGAATCGCGCAGCCAACGGGGCAACCCATGCTGGAAGTCGAGGTCGATCTGAACTCGGCCCTGCGGCACGGCATCAAGCCGGGGGATGTGCGCCGCGCCGCCACCACCATGTTCTCCGGGCTGCAGGTCGGCAACGTGTTCGAGGAGCAGAAGGTCTTCGACGTGGTCGTGTGGAGCGTGCCGGAAACCCGCCAGAGCCTCAACAGCCTGCGTGACCTCATGATCGACACTCCGGGCGGGGGCCAGGTCCGGCTGGGCGACGTGGCCCACGTCCGCGTGGTGTCGAGTCCGACCGTCATCCGGCACGAGGCGGTGAAGCGGTACATGGACGTGCTGGCCGGAGTCCAGGGGCGGGATCGCAGCGCGGTCGCCGCGGACGTGCGGGCGCGCCTGTTGCAGGTTCCGCTCCCGCTCGAGTACCACGCCGAAGTGGTCGGCGAGTATGCCGATCGGCAGGCGGGCCGGGCCCGCCTGCTGGTGGTCGCCATCGCCGCGCTGGTCGGGATCTTCTTCCTGCTCCAGGCGGCCCTGGGCAGCTGGCGTCTGGCCGGTCTGGCGTTCGCCAGCCTGGCGGCGGCGCTGGTGGGCGGCCTCGCGGCCGTCTTCATCACCGGCGGCGTGCTCTCGCTCGGGTCACTGGCGGGCTTGCTGGCGGTATTCGGGTTGGCCGCCCGCAACGGCATCATGCTGCTGCGTCATTACCAGGGCCTCGAGCGGCAGGGCGGCGAGTCGTTCGGCTCGGGCCTCGTCTTGCGCGGGTCCTCGGAACGGGTGGTCGCGATGGTGACGGCGACGGTCGCCGTCGGGCTGGCGCTGCTGCCCGCCTTGTTCTTGGGCGACGTCCCCGGTCTCGAGATCGTGCGCCCGATGGCGATTGCCGTCCTGGGCGGTGTGCTCACCTCGACGTTCGTCAACCTGTTCATTGTGCCCGCGCTGTACCTGCGTCTCGGCGTGAGCGGCGTGCGCGAGCTCGAGCTCGACATGCCCGGCGGTCTGATGCAAGCCCCCGCCTGATCCGGCGGTAACTCGGGAGGAAACGGTGAAGTCCAACGATCGATGGATTGCGGTCGGACTGTGCATCGCCTGTCTGCCCCTGGCGGCCTGCGCGAAGCCCCCGGTCGAAGAGGAAGTCGAAAGCCGAGCGGTGAAGGTCGAGCAAATCGAAGGGTCGGACCTCAGCCGGGTGACCGTGACGGCGGAGGCGGCCAAACGGCTCGACATCCAGACTGCGCCGTTGCGGACCGTCCTGATTCGCGGGACGCTGCGCAAGGTGATTCCCTACGCGGCGCTCCTGTACGACAAGGACGGCAACACCTGGGCGTACATCGCCACGGAGGACTCGCTCACGTTCGTGCGGGCGTCCGTGACGGTGGACTACATCGATGGCGAGACGGCGGTGTTGTCGGCCGGCCCGGCGGTGGGGACGGTGGTCGTCACGACCGGCGCGTCCGAGCTGTTCGGCAGCGAGGAAGAGTTCGAGGAAGAATGACCCGACGGGGAGGGTTCCGGCCGTGATGCGCTCAATCGTCAAATCGAGCCTGAAGTTCCGGTACATCGTGCTGGCGCTCGCCGTCGCGATGATCGGGTATGGCATCGCCCAGATCCCCCGCATGCCGGTGGATGCGTTCCCGGAATTCGCGCCGCCCCGCGTGGAGATCCAGACGCCATCTCTCGGGATGACGGCCGATGAAGTGGAAGCCCTGGTCACCGTGCCGCTGGAGCAGGCGTTCAACGGGGTCGACAATCTCGACATCATGCGGTCCAAATCGATTCCGGACCTGTCGTCGATCGAGCTGCTCTTCAAGCCCGGCACCGACGTCGTCGCAGCGAGACAGTTGGTCCAGGAGCGCCTCACCACCGTCCTCACCACGCTGCCGACGTGGGCGGCGCCGCCGGTGATCATCCCGCCCGTGTCGTCGACCGGCCGGGTCATGAAGATCGGAGTGTCCTCGAAGAATCTGTCGGTGATGGACCTGTCCATGATCGCCTACTGGACCATCCGGGCGCGTCTGCTGGGCGTGCCGGGCGTGGCGAACGTGGCCATCTGGGGCGAGCGCATCAAGATGCCGCAGGTGCAGATCGACCCCCAGCGCATGCTGGCGCACAAGGTCTCGCTCGATCAGGTCATGGAAGTGACCGCGGACGCCCTCGACGTGGGGATCCTCTATTTCTCCTCGGGAGCGGTGATCGGCACCGGCGGGTACGTCCAGACCCCGAATCAGCGGCTCGACATCCGGCATGTCCTGGCCATCTCCTCTCCCGAGGATCTGGCGCAGGTGCCGATCGGCGACCGTCGCCGGCCGGATGGCACCGCCCTGCGTCTGGGGGACGTGTCCGACGTCGTGTGGGACACCTGGCCCCTCTTCGGTGACGCGGTGGTCAACGACGGCCCGGGCCTCATGCTGGTAGTGGAGAAGTTCCCCTGGGCCAACACGCTCGACGTGACGCACGGCGTGGAGCAGGCGCTCCAGGAACTGCGCCCCGGTCTGCCCGGCGTGGAGATGGATCCGAACATCTTCCGGCCGGCCGACTTCATCCAGGTGGCGGTGGACAACCTCACCCGCGCCCTGATCATCGGCTGCATCCTCGTGATGGGCGTCATCGCCGCGTTTCTGTTTCAGTGGCGCACCGCCCTGATCAGCATGGTGGCGATCCCCCTGTCGCTGATGGCGGGTGCGCTGGTGCTCTACCTGTCCGGGGCGGTCATCAACACGATGATCCTGGCGGGGTTCGTGATCGCCATCGGGGTCGTGGTGGACGATGCGATCATCGACGTCGAGAACATCACGCGGCGTCTGCGACTGGCACGTCAGGAGGGGAGCACGCAATCGACGGCGAGCGTGATCCTCGAGGCTTCCCTGGAGGTGCGGCAGGCCATCGTCCACGCCACGCTGATCGACGCCGTCGTGGTGCTGCCGGTCTTCTTCATCGGGGGGCTGTCGGGCGCGTTCTTCCAGCCCATGGCGCTGGCCTATGGCCTGGCGGTGCTGGCCTCCATGCTGGTGGCGCTGACGGTCACCCCCGCGATGTGCCTGCTGCTGCTGGCGAAGGCGCCCATCGTGCACCAGCGCCAGCCGCTGGTGGTCTGGCTCCAGGGCCTCTACACGAAGGTCCTGACGCGGATCGTTCGGCGTCCGCAGCCGGTATTCATCGGGACGGCCATCATCATGGTGATCGGGGTCGCGGTGCTGCCGCTGCTCGGCCAGTCCCTGTTCCCGCACTTCAAGGAGCGGGATTTTCTGATCCACTGGATCACCAAACCCGGCAGCTCGGTGGTGGAAGAGCGGCGCATCGTCACCCGGCTCAGCAAGGAGCTGCGCGCCATCCCGGGCGTCCGCAACTTCGGCTCGCACATCGGCCAGGCGCTGCTGGCTGACGAGCTCAACGGCGTGAACTTCGGCGAGAACTGGATCAGCATCGATCCGGACGCGGACTACGAAGAGACGATCGCCGCCATCGAGGAAGTGGTCTACGGCTACCCCGGCCTGTTTCACAACGTCGAGACGTACCTGAACGAGCGCATCGACGAAGTGCTGTCGGGGGCGAGCCAGACGTTCGTGGTGCGCATCTACGGACCGGACCTGAGGATCATCCACGAGAAGGCCGAGGAGGTGGAGGACTCGCTGCGCGGGATCCCCGGGCTCATCGACCTGAACGTGCAGCTGCAATCGCAGGTGCCGCAGATCCAGATCGAGGTGAATCTGGCCGCCGCGCAGCGCTACGGCCTGAAGCCCGGCGACGTGCGCCGGGCCTCCGCGACGCTGCTGGCCGGCGAGGAAGTCGGCGACATCTTCCGCGACGGCAAGGCATACGACGTCAACGTGTGGAGCACCCCCGCCACACGGCAGAGCGTCTCCAGCGTGCGCAATCTGCTGATCGACACGCCCAATGGCGGGCACGTGCGGATGGGGGACGTCGCCGACGTGCGCATCGCGCCGGCCCAAAGCGTGATCTACCGGGAAAACGACTCGCGCCGCATCGACGTCGGCGCCGAAGTGACCGCGGGCGACCTCGGCGCCGTGATGGACGCGGTCGAGGACCAGCTGGAGAAGGTGCAGTTCCCCCTGGGATACCACGCGATCATCCTGGGCGAGTTTGCCGAGCGCGAGGCCGCCTCGACCCGCCTGTCGCTCTTCGCGATTGCCGCGGCGCTCGGTGTGTTCCTGATCCTCCTGGCGTCGTTCGAGAACACGCGCCTCGCGATCCTCGGGTTCTTGACACTGCCGTCGGCGCTGGTGGGCGGCCTCCTGGCCGTGTTCTTCACGGGCGACGTTATCTCGCTCGGGTCTCTGGTCGGCTTCCTCACCGTGTTCGGGATCGCGGCGCGCAACATGATCATGCTGATCAGCCACTATCAGCACCTGGAGCGGCAGGAAGGTGAAGGGTTCGGACCGACGCTCGCCCTGCGCGGGGCGCGCGAGCGGCTCTCGCCGATCATGATGACCGCACTCGCCACCGGTCTCGCCCTCGTCCCGCTGGTCGCGACCGGCGATATCCCCGGTCACGAAATCGAGTACCCGATGGCGATCGTGATTCTGGGCGGTCTCATCACCTCGACGTTGCTCAACCTGTTCGTCGTGCCCAGCCTGTATCTGCGGTTCGGGAAGAGCAAGATGTCGGACGCGGCAGTCCCGATCCCGGCAAACGCCTGAACAAGTAAAGGAAGGAGCCGAGTTCCGATGACACAGAGCGATACCTCTCCCCCCCGCTCCGAAGTCCTGGTGGCCGAAGGCCTGCAGAAGAACTACGGGCCGCGACACGCG
>DATGDT010000250.1:0-3167 GCA_035310725.1 Gemmatimonadales bacterium | reverse complement strand
CTCGAGCGCCGCGGCGTCCCAGCCGCGCGACTTCTCGTTCTGCACCGACTCCATGTAGGTGGTGATGCCTTCGTTGAGCCAGATATCGGCCCAGTCGGCGGTGGTGGTGAGGTCGCCGAACCACTGGTGCGCCAGCTCGTGTGCGTTCAGTCCGCGGCCGCTGTTGTCGGGCTCGCCGCCCGCGCTATGCAGGGCCAGATCGGTCTGGGTGGTGGCCGAGACGTTCTCCATGCCGCCGTAGGTGAAGTCGGGAATGATGGACTGGTCGTACTTGTCCCAGGCGAACGGGACCCCGAGCACCTGCGAGTACGTCTCGATCATGGCCGGCGTCTCGCCGAAGGTGCGCCAGGCGGCGTCGGTCGTGTCGGCGTAGGTCCAGTACTCGACGGGGCGGCCGCGCCACTGATCCTTGAGCACCACGAACGGGCCGGCGACCACCGAGTAGAGGTAGGTGGATGCCGGACGATCCTGGACCCAGTGCCACACCCGCTGCTTCCCGCCGGCGGCCGGCGTGACCCCGGCCAGCCGCCCGTTGGAGAGCACGGTCAACGCCGAATCGACGGTGACGTAGAACTCCCAGGTGGTCTTGTCGTTGGGGGCGTCGTAGGTGGGGATCCAGGCCCGCGTCTCCGTCGCCTCGCCCTGACTCCAGATCACGTTGCGCCGCGGCACGAAATAAATGCCGCGCTCGGGGAAGCCGTGATAGGCGAGCGTGAATTCGACGGTGTCGCCCGCGGCCGCGCGCCGCGCCAGCCGCACCGTGACGTGGCTCGTGTCGGCCATGAACCGCAGCGTCCGCCCGCCCGCGCCGCTGGCGCGGTCGATCGTGAGGTTCTCGGCGTCGAGCCGCACGGTATCGGTAGCGGTGGTGAGCGCCACGCGCGTCGTGACTTCGCCGAACAGCTCGCGATGCGGCGCGTCGAAGCGGACGCGGATCGTCTGATGCAGCAGGTCGAAGCGGCGCGGCTCCTGCGGCCAGGCGCGGAGGGCGGTGTACGCCCCGACGACGCCGCGGGGTTGCTGGGCGGCCGCGCCCGCCGCGGAGGCGAGCACGAGTACGACGAGCATGTTCGAGGTCTTCATTGGGACGCTCCTGGCGACAAGGCGTCGCGGAAGTTGCCGCTGTTCCTGGTGATCGAGTCGGCGATGGCGGCGGCACGAGTCGCGACGGCGGGATCCTTGGGCTGCAGGGCCTGGCTCAGGACCTGGTAGATCAGCGCGTAGGTCACCAGGATCCCCTCGGAGGGCACGTCCACCCAGCCGCGGGGCCGCGGCCGGGCGGCGGCGGATGCGTGGTACACATCGAAGGCGAGCGCCTTGGAGCGGGCGAGGTTGACCCAGCCGAAGCCGGGGAGCGCCACGATGCTGTCGCTCGCCTGCAGGGGCTGCGTGCGCAACGCGCGCGCGAACCCCTGGCCCTCGAGATAGGGGGTCAGCCCGAACTCGTCGGCGTAGGTGCCGACGGTGCGCGAGAAATAGATCGGGCGTTTGCCGAGCTGATCGCGCATCGCGCCGAGCACCACCACGTCCGCCCGCTCGAGGTATCCCTGACCGTTGCCGAGCGGGTGGATCTGGTCGGGGTCGATGACCACCTGCACGCCGCCCAGGTTGAGCGCCCGCTTCTGGTCGATCGGGTAGTAGAGCTCGAGACTGTCGAGCTGCCCCGCGCTGAACGCGAGCACCTTGCCCGTGGGCTTGGGCCAGGTGCGGTTGCGGTAGATGGCGGGACCGCGGGCGGCATCGTACTCCTCCACGGGACGCCGCTGCATCTGGCGCAGGTACCAGTCGGTGTTGGCGAGCGACAGGTTGATGATGACCACGTCGCGCCGCACGCCTTCGACCTCCTGCGCGTACCACAGGGGGAAGGTGTCGTTGTCTCCCGCGGTGACGAGGATGCCGTACGGCTCGACGGAGTTCAGCAGATCCACGGCGAAGTCGCGCGCCAGCGTCTCGTGGGCGCGGCTGGCGGTGAGGCGGTTGAAGGCGAGGGGCACCAGCGCCACGAGCAGGATGGGAAGCGCCAGCCGCCAGCGCATGGCCTCGTCGTCGAACCGGTCGCGCAGGCCGTCCTGCAGCCATTCCATCAGCGTGGCGAGGCCGAAGCCGACCCAGATGCCCCACAACGCGAACGAACAGATGAAGAAGTAATCGCGCTCGCGCACTTCGCGGGCCAGCTGCCGGCCGGCGCTCTGCGAGTAGCCGTACTTGAAATTGAGATAGACGATGAGCGCCAACGTGAGCGTGGCCATGAGGGAGAGCATGGCGGTCGCGTGACGGCGGTCGGCCTTGAAATGCCGCACCGCCCCCAGCACGCCGAGGCCGCCGAACACCACCGCGATGCTCGCCTGGATCTTCAGCTGCAGATCATGGGCCCACTGCCACCCGAAGTACTGCACCCACAGGCCGACCTGCGAGACGATGTCCGCCTGCCGCTGGGTAAGGGGCGGTTTGCCGTACTGCTGGCGCGTGAGCACCGCCCAGAGCGCCTGCCAGGTGGTGGGCTCACCCTCGTTGATGGGCGGGTAGTGCGCGGCGCGGAGCGGCAGGAAGACGTAGACGGAGACGCCGACCGCGGCCACGCCCAGCAGCGCGACGGTGAAGCGCCAGTCTCCCCGGTACAGGGCATAGCCCAGCGCGAGAACGAACAGAACGGCGCCCGGGACCATGTAGGTGGCCTTCTCCATCCCCGAGCCAATCAGGATCGTGAACACCGCGAAGAACGCGAAGAACTGCGACCACTCCATCGCGCGGCCGTCGTCGGTCGGCGCCCGGCGCGTCATCAGCGGCGGGAAGAGCAGCATGATCACGACCGGCCCGACCAGCACGCCCATCATGTGATTCGTGGAGGTGAGGGCGAGGAGGTACATGATGAGCAACAGGTGGTGGTCGTGCGCCTCGCCCGGATCCTGGTCGTCCCAGCGGACGATGAGCCACAGGATCAGCGCGATCGAGAGCAGGCTCAGCGTGTATACCTTCTCGTTCACGACCGACTGGTTCCACACGGTGAACGCGGTGGCGCTGACGAGGGCGCCGCCCAGCGCCGCGAGCCGGCGCACCAGCGGCACGGGCACGATCGGGCGCATCCAGCGCTCGCCCACCAGGAACCAGCACGCCGCCGCGACGGCGCTGGTCGTGGCCGCGAACAGGTTGATGCGCTGCGCGTACGC
>DATGDT010000249.1:0-16593 GCA_035310725.1 Gemmatimonadales bacterium | reverse complement strand
GCCACTTCGGCGAGCCGGTAGCCCGTGAAGTCGAGGGGGAAGACCCCGTTCACGGTGTCCGCGGCGCCGAGGAGAACGGTAAAGACCGCCGGCTGATACCCCAGCGCCTCGATCGTGACCTCGGCCGCTCCGGCCGAGAGGCCCCGCGCCTCGAACCGCCCGATGGTGTCGGTGGTGAGGGGTGCGGGGCCGGGCTTGATCCGGACGGTGGCGTTGGCCACGGCCTGGCCGAGCTCGCTGTCGATGACGCGGCCGCGCAGGGTGGCCTGAGCAGTCACCGTTTCCCCGGCCCCGGCGAGCAGGGCCGCCAGCAGGACCGGCCCCCCATTGCGCGTCTTCATACAGGGGGTACTATAGGGCCCTAGCGGTCATTCCAATAGTGTGTACTATGGAAGCCTGCAGGAATAATGTGGGCAGTCTGAAATCAGCAGTAAGTCAGTAGTAAGGAATGGCAATGGCAGCGTGAAGTAAAAAGTAAGGCCGTCCGATTTCCCAAGGTACCATCGCGCCCGCCGTCAACGGGTGGAGCCAAGGGGGTCGTTTACGCATAACTCCCGCCGTGTTTCTTTCCTTGCCGGGCGCCGTCCGCGGCCCGCAGGGCTTTTTCCATCTCCATTTTCATTGTTTCCGCCAAGGGGGCAGATGATGCGCGCTCCACGGTCAGGATCGCTGCTGGTCGGCAGTGTCGCTGCCGTACTCGCCTTACTCACCGCCCGCCCGCTCCTGGCCCAACAGGGGGCGGTCATCACGGGCCGCGTCACGACGGAGCAGGGCGAGCCACTCGGCGGCGCCAGCATCGTCGTAGGCAACACCAACCAGGGCGCCGTCACGGCGGCGAACGGGACCTACACCATCACGATCGGCGCGGATGCCACCCGTGGCCAGGAGGTCGTGCTGACGGCGCGCTACATCGGACGCAAGCCCGTCAGTCGCACGATCACCCTCACGGCCGGCAGCCAGGAGCAGAACTTCGCGCTGGCGAACGATCCGCTCCGACTCGATGAGGTCGTGGTGACGGGGGTGGGCGAGGCTACGGCCCGCAAGAACCTGCCGTTCACCGTGGGCGGCGCCGACAAGGAGCAGCTGCAGGCCGTTCCCGGGCAGAGCGCGCTCGAGGCGCTGCAGGGCAAGGTGGCGGCGGTGCGGCTGGTGCCGACCTCGGCACAGCCGGGCGGCGAGATGGCGATTCGTCTGCGCGGCGCTACGAGCATCGGCGGCCGCCAGGATCCGCTGTTCATCGTGGACGGCGTGCTGACCTCGTTCGGGCTGGCCGACATGGCGCCCGAGGACGTCGCACGGGTGGAAGTGATCAAGGGAGCGGCGGCCTCCTCGCTGTACGGCTCGAACGCGGCGAACGGCGTGGTGCAGGTGTTCACCGATCGCGGCAACTCGCTCCCCGACGGGACGCTCCGGGTGACCACCCGGCTCGAGGGCGGGGTCAACAACATGCCGTCCCGGCTGCAGTTCTCCCACTCGCACGCCTTCGAGGTCGACGCCAACGGCGACTACCTCCTCAGCTCCACCGGCGCGCGGATCGTCAAGCCGGACCAGATCGCCGACAACCCGTTCAAGGTCTACTACGATCACTGGGATGCCGTGGTGAGCCAGGGGCAGTTCTGGAACGGCTACGTCTCCGTCGGGCAGCGCCGCGGGACCACCAACTTTCAGGCGTCGTTTCAGAACACCCGCAACGAAGGCGTCGTGTTCGGTCTGGGCGGGTACACCAGGCAGAACTTCCGGCTCAACCTCGATCAGCAGATGCGCTCCAACGTCGATGCTTCGTTCAGCGCGTTCTATGGCACGTCCGCGAATGGGCGGTCGAACGAGGGCCAGGCGGGGCCGTTCTACGGACTGATGTTCGTGCAGCCCGACGTCAACATCACCGCGCCGTGCCCGGCGGGCACGATAGGAGGGGCGGCGGGAATCCCGTATTGCCCGGTCGTCCCGCTGAGCGGCGACGTGGCGAACGACTACAACCCGCTCTACACGCTGGCCAATGAGAAGATCGACCAGGCCCGGAACCGCTTCTCCGGCTCGGGCCGGCTGCGCTGGCGGATCCTCAACTGGCTGTCGACCGAAGGCTCGTTCGGCTACGACCAGGAAGCGCAGCACTTCTCGGACGAGACGCCGTTCGGCTTCCGGACCTCCTCCGGCACGAAGACGGCGGGATCGCTGCTCGAGCGGACGAACAACGACTGGTCGTACAATACCAGCGCCACGATCACGAGCGTGCGGCGCTTCGGGAGCATCGCCAACACGACCAAGCTCGGTACCACCTTCGAATCACAGCGCAACCGGCTGCTGCAGACCTTCGCGGGCGCGCTGGTCGTGGCGGGCGTGCCCGAGTTCGCTGGCGCCGACGTGTCGTCCCTGAACGCCGCCTCGACCGACGAGCGGATCCGGAGCCAGAGCTATTACGGCGTCACCACGTTCGAAATCAAGGACCGCTACACCCTGGACGGCCTGGTGCGGCGGGACGGCTCCTCGCTGTTCGGACCGGAGAACCGCTGGGCTACGTACTACCGGGTCTCCGGGTCGTGGCGGGTGACGCAGGACGCGCACGTGCCCGGCCTCGAGGAGTGGAAGCTCCGGGCCTCGTACGGCACGGCGGGTCTGCGGCCCAATTACAGCGACCAGTATGAAATCCTGAGCGTGAACGCGAGCGGCTTCGTGCCGCTGGTCCTCGGCAACCCGCTGCTCAAGCCGGCCCGCTCGGCCGAGCTGGAGGTGGGGACGGACGTCGATTTCGCGGGCGGGCGCCTCAGCGCCGAGTATACGTTCTCCCGCAAGAACACCAGGGACCAGCTGCTGCTGGTCGACCTGCCGGCTGTAGCCGGCTTCAAGGATGGGCAGTGGCAGAACACCGGGGCGCTGCGGGCGACGACGCACGAGATCACGTTTTCAGCGCGGTTGATCAACTCGCCCCAGACGGGGCTCACGCTGAACATCGTGGGCGACCGGACGCGGCAGCGGATCACCGAATGGAACCTGCCCGAGCGGCTGTACGGCTTCGAGCAGATGCCCAGCGCCTTCTTCCTCGGCAAGGGCTCTGACCTGGGCGCGATGTACGGCAACCACTGGGTGCGCAACATCGACGAGCTGTACGCCGATCCCGCCAAGGCGGCCCTGTCCGGGCCCGGCCAGGCCTGGAGCCGCGACAGCGTCATGATCAACGAGGACGGCTACGTCGTGCGGCGCAGCGTGTACGGCACGATTGATGAGCGGGCCATCAAGTACGTGTTCTGCAAGCGGGCGGACGCGTCGGGTAACTGCCTCGAGACGTCGAACATCACGAGGATCGGCAACGCCAACCCCGACTTCAATCTGAGCTTCAACCTGCGGTTCAACTATCACAAGTTCATCCTGAACGGGCTGCTCGACTGGAGTTACGGCAGCGACATCTACAATGGGACGCGTCAGTGGGCGTTCCAGGCGACCCGCGACAAGGTCCAGGACCAGGCGGGCAAGCCCCAGAACGCGCCGACGTGCGGCGTCGTCTCGGATCCGATGCCGTCATGCCCGCGGAAAGCCCTGCCGTACTACGGCGTGGGCTTCTACAACGGGCTCGATCCGAACGACTACTTCATCGAGAGCGGGTCGTACGCCAAGCTCAAGGAGCTGTCGATCAGTTATACCTTCTCGAACGAGCAGCTCGGGAGAATGAGGTTGGGCGGGTTGCATGAGGTGCGGATCGGCTTCATCGCCCGGAACCTGTTCACGATCACCAAGTACGGCGGGCTCGATCCGGAGATCTCGGGACGCTACGGCGATCCGTTCCAGGTCCGCATGGACTGGTACCAGTATCCACAGTACCGCACTTTCTCGACCATGGTCGAGATCTCGTACTGAGAGGACGACCTGACATGAACTCACATCGAAGGATTCAAATGCTGCGGTCGTCGCTCCTCGTCAGCAGCCTGGTGGCGGCCGTGGTGTGGACCGGCGGATGCAGTCTCGACATCGGCAACCCGAACGCGCCCGACAAGAACCGGGCGTTCGCCGACCCGGCGGGGCTCGCCAAGCTGATGAGCGGCGCGTTCCGGACCTGGGTGGGCACGCGCGGCGATTACTTCGGCGCGCTGCCCATGACCGCGATGGCGGACAATTACACCGCCTCGTGGAACAACGCGGCCATCCGGTTCTACTCGTCCGTCGGCTCCGACTGCCCGTCGCGCTGCGGCTGGACCAACAGCGCCACGGCGCCCGAGGCCGCGGGTGGCCCGTCGGTCGAGAGCCAGTGGTACGGCTACTACACGGTGCTCGTGTCGGCCAACGCGGTGCTCACGGGGATCAAGAACGGCGTGTGCTTCGACGACGACTGCACCACCGACAGCACCCTGACGGTGCGTGACAAGGCGATCGCGAAGATGCTGCAGGGCATGGCGTTCGCCGGCATCTCGCTGGTGTACGATCAGGGCTTCGTGGTGGACGAGAACACCGATCTGACCAACATCTCCGCCATTCCGTTCAACACCCGGGCCGAGGTGCGGGACGCCGCGCTGCAGAAATTCGAGGAAGCGTGGACGTTGGCCGGGGTCGGCAGCTGGATAACGGACGGCGAATGGGCGGGGGTGGGCAGCGGGCGTATCTACACCAACACCCAGATCCGTCAGCTCATCCGCACGATGCAGGCCGAGCTGGTGGCACTGTGGCCGCGCAACGGCACAGAGAACCTCGCGGCCGATTGGGCCTCGGTCGTGACGTATGCCTCCCAGGGCGTCAGCTCCGGCGCACCATTCAACTGGGAGTACTACGTCGATATCACCGGACGCGAATGCGGCGACCTGGACTGCGTGAAGACCTGGGGCAACTCGATCGGCACCATGCGCGTGGACACGCGGGTGGCCAAGATGATCACCACCAACCATGTGAGTCCGTGGCCGGAGCCGGCCGGCAACCCGTGTCCGACGGTTTCGCCCGACAAGCGGGTAGGGGATGGATCGTGGGGGCCCTCGGATGACTTCAGCGGATACGCGACAAAGGCGGCGACGGCCAGCGCGGGCACCGACTTCGCCTGCTCCGGCGTGGCGATTTTCCCGGCCGCCCGTGGCAACTATCACCAGAGCAACCTGCAGCACATCCGCTACAACTATCTCGGCTACCAGAGCAGTGGTGAGACGCTGCCGGGGGTCGACGCCACTGGCCAGGACCCGTTCTACACCACTCAGATGAACGATCTGCTCTGGGCCGAGGGATTGATCCGGAGCGGCGGCGACAAGGCGCTCGCGGCGGTGAAGATCAACAACAGCCGGGTGGGTAGGGGCGGGCTGCCGGGGCTGACCGGCGCCGAGGCCGACACCGTGCTGCTCGACGCGCTGCACTACGAGCAGGAGATCGAGTTCATGGGGCAGGGGCCGACGCCGTTCTTCAACCGGCGCCGCATCGATGGGTTTACGTTCAGCAGCAAGTCCGGCCTCAATGACCAGACGGGGACGCCGCGGCAGATGCCCGTTCCGGCCAAGGAGATGGACGTGCTCCAGCGCTCGGTCTACACGTTCGGGGGCCCCAGTGCCCCGGACATGGTGACCACGAACGGGGGTACGCGTCGCGAGACAGTCAAGGAAATCTGGGACGAGTACATCGCTCTGCGGCGCAGTATGAGCGGCCGGCACAATTGACCGGCACGCCGCGGTAGTTCCAAACGGAGTGAGGGGCGGGAGCGATCCCGCCCCTTCTTCTGTCCACTGCGTACTTTACCGTCGTGACCGCGCACGCGACCACCGTCACTGCTGCACCCCGCTCCGCGATCATCTCCCCGGTCGTGGACGCGCTGTGCGCGGGCGGCCTGTCCCTGCTGCTGCTGGGCCCGCTGCTGGTGCTGGGTCGCACCGATCTGCTGCTGTTCAGCGCCGGGGTGCAGGCGTGGGTGGGCGCCATGGTCAACATGCCGCACTTCCTCGCCTCCTATCGCATGGTGTACCGCACGCGCGAGAGCATCCGGGCGCACCCGTGGGCGGCGATCTATGTCCCCGGCATCCTCGTGACCTGTTGCATCGCGGCGGTCGTCGCCAGCCGGTGGACCGACATCCCCGTCTCGGCGCTGATGACCGCCTCGAGCAGCTACCTCGCCTGGCACTATACGGCGCAGGCGTGGGGCATGATCGCGGCGTTCACCTTTCTCGACGGCAATTCGTTCGAGCCGCGCGAGCGGCGCCTGATCCGCGGCTCGCTGATCATCCTGATGGCGTGGCACGTGATCTGGTTCTTCCACCTGGGCTACCACGACTACGTCGATCTCACACCGGTGTACGAGGGACTGACCGTCCTGACGGCCGTCGCGCTCGTGATGGGCCTGACGGGCTTCTCGCTGCACCGGGCCCGCACCGGGCGCTGGGCGCCGCTGCGCGCCTGGATCCCCTGGGTCGCGATCTTCGTCTGGTACGGGGCGATGGCGAAGGTAGGGCTGCCGGCGCTCTTCATCGTCCAGATCGCGCACGCGCTGCAGTATCTGATCTTCCCGTGGCGCGTGGAGGTGAACCGGACGCGGCGGGAGATCCCCGGGGGCACGCCGCGCCAGCTGGTCGCGCTGCACATGGCGCTCTATGTGGTCGTGCTGCTCGCCGGCTCGATCGTGGCGGCCATCGCGCTGCCGCTCGGGGCGATGGCGGTGGTGACCGACTGGCTCGGCTCGCGGCCGGGCGAGGTGGTGGGGTTCGCGATCAGCACGTTCTTCAACATCCACCACTACTTCACCGACGGGGTGGTGTGGAAGCTGCGCAACCCGGCGGTGCGGGAAGATCTGTTCGGGCACCTCGCCCGGCCGGCGCCGGTGCGAGCGACCGTGCCGGCGTCCGGTTCCCAGCGGCGACGCCGGCGGCGCTGACCGAGGCTACGCTGCCGCCGCCGCGGGTGCCGGTCCCGCGTCGACCAGCTGTTTGCGAACCGGGTCGATGCGGAGATTGAGTCCTTCCAGGGAGCGCGAGCCCAGCAGGACGAGGTCGCCCGGCTCACCGAACACGATCTCGTCGACGGTCGGGGTACCCGCCAGGTAGACCGTCGCCCATCCCGTTGAACGCTGCAACACCGTTCCGTCGGCCTGGCGGAAGTGCCACACCTTTCTCCGCTCGATCCCGAGCGATTCCAGGAGCGCGGCTGGAAACCACGACAATTCGGCACCTGTGTCCACGAGCACCCCGTCCAGCGCCCGTCTCTCTCCGGGACGGACGGGGTTCTCAACCTGGACACTGACGCGGAAGGATCCCATTTCGCCGGTCATGGTAACTCCAGGAGCGTGATCCACTCGTACCATTCTAACGCGCGCGGTGCCGAAAAGCGGCCGCCCATGGCCAAATCGCGACGGTCTCCGCTGGTTGCATCGTGTGGTATGTTGGTCAGCACAGACGGTGGACGAGGAGTGATCAATGCGGCACGGCGTCACGGTCCGGGCGCTATTGGGACTCGCGGGGAGCACCGTTGCTACGACGTTGTGGGCCCAGGCTCCACCTCGTCCGCCCACTCACCTCGTGGGACGAGTCATCGATGAGCACCGGAGCCCGGTCGAAGGCGTGGAGGTCATCTTCAATCGCCGCGAAGTGCGGGCGAGGACCGACAGCGCCGGAGTCTTCACGCTCGAAGTGGGTCGCAGTGACAGTACGATCGCCTTCCGGCGCATCGGGTACCAGCCGTTGCTCGCGACGGTCCATCCGCTGCCGCCGCCCGGCGATACCGTCCTGGTAAGGTTGGTAACGAGCCCGGTCACCTTGTCGGAAGTAATCATTTCGGCGTCGCCCAGCAAGCCACTCCGCTACGCCGGAACCACGAAATACGATGACATATTCCTTCGACGACGCATCGGGCTCGGCACCCTCATCACCCGGGAGGAGATCGACCGGCGAGTGGTCGTGGCCACCCACGAGCTGCTGGAAGGTACTCGGGGAGTCCGCATCTGGAACGGCCCACCCAAACGCATCCGGTTCATTCGGTGCGAGGACCCGGGCGGTATCGCCATCTTCATCGACGGCATGCGCCAAGTCGCGGCAGCGCCGTCCCCGGACCGTGGACCTCGCACGTTCACGGTGGAGGACGAACCGGACATCGAGATCCTCTCGCGCATCAATCCGAGTGACGTGGAGATGATCGAAGTGTACAGCGGAGCCAGCGAGATCCCCGCGGTGTTCCACTGGAATGGCTGCGCCGTGATAGCGATTTGGACGAGATGGAACAACTGACGACCGCTTCGATCGCCACGGCGGTGTGTCTGGCGGTGCTGAGCCCTGCAGTGGGGCGGGGCCAGGGGACGACCGGCGGAGTGGAAGGTCGGGTGATCGACGACATCGGCCGCCCGCTGGTCGCCGCGCAGGTGGGGGTGCAGCGCCCAGGAATGGCCGCGGTCAACCGGACCATGACGGGAAACGACGGGGCGTGGCGGATCACCCGCCTGGAGCCCGGCCGCTACATGGTCACGGTGCAGCGGTTGGGATATCGCCTGTTGGTGGATTCGGTACAGATCGAGCCGGGAGGCACCGCCCAGCTCACGACGGTCCTGGAGCCGGTCCCCTTCACGCTCGATTCTCTCGTCGTCACCGCCCCGGCACTCAGCATCTCCACCGCTACCGCCGAGCTGGGCACTCGACTCACCACGAGCGACATCTCGCTGCTCCCTACGACGGTCGACGCCCGCCAGCTGATCGCCCTGACCCCGGGTGCGCGGCCCGATCAGATCTGGGGTGGCGCGTCGGACCAGGCGAACTCGTATTTCGTGGACGGCACTCCCGTCAATCACGCGGGCCTTGGTGGGGCCTTTTTCGTACCCAGTCCCAGCTGGATCGAGTCGCTCGAGGTCCGGGGCCTCGGCAGCGGCGCCGAGTGGGGGGATTTCCAGGGTGGGGTCGTCGAAGTGGTGACCCTGACCGGCGGCAACAAGCTGGAAGGCGGACTCCGCACGGGGGTCGAGTCCCACCGCATCAACGGCTCCAACCTGATTCCGGGCGAGATCGGACGCGAGCTGTCGAGCCGGTGGGAAATGGACGGCCAGGTCCGTGGGCCGCTGGTGCGCGATCGCCTCCACTTCGCGCTGTTCGGCCAGGTGATTCGGCAACAGGACCGAGTCCTGGACCAGCTCGCCGCGGCGGGCACCAGCTTCGTGCCGGTGCCGCCCTATTCCTGGGACGGCCGATGGCTGGCCAAGCTGAGCTGGAAGTCCGGCGGGCGCGATCTGCTCCAGGGCAGCCTCATGGGCCGGCAGCAGAACGGCGAAGACGTCGGTCAGACGGGATACGAGACAGCGGACGCGACCGAACAACTGCGGCACTGGAACCTCACCGGCAACCTGACATGGCAGCGCAGCTGGTCGCCGCACAGCGCGCTCGAGGTGCGCCTGGGCGGGTATCTCTCCCGGGAGCGTCGCGATCCCTACGCAGGTGTCAGCGTGCCGGGGATCGAGCTGCTGACCGCGGTGAACCCACCCCGCTACCAGAACGCGCCGTTTCGGACCCGCGCCCAGCCGTCCAGCCTGGGGCTCACCACCATCTGGACCCTGCGGAGCCGCCTGGCCGGACTGGAGCACGAGGTGAAGCTGGGCGGTGAATACACCCTGGGGTCCTGGAAATTCGAGCAGGTGAGAAACGGCGGGATGACTTGGCGGCCGGTGAGAGTCCTCGGATTCAACCCGGACGACCCGCAGACCTGGAGCTTCAACGGCATTCCCAGCGCCTGGGGTGGTGAGGTGCGGCTCGATTCCGACGTTCGCAATGCCGCCGTGTTCGTGCAGGACTACATCGGGGTTACGCCGCGGCTCCGAATCAACCCTGGCCTTCGCCTGGGGTGGTGGTCCGGCGGACTGACCCCGCCGGGCGCGGGGGGAACGCGATTCACCGCGGTGCGGGACCAGGCGCTGGACCCCAGGATCGGCCTGGTGGCCGACCTGGACGGCCGAGGCGGGTTCGTGGCCAAGGCCCACTGGGGCCGCTACCACCAGTCGCTGTTCGCGGCGCTCTTCGAGCGAGTGGAGGGTGCAGGGGCATTCAGTAATGAGGAGATCTGGTCCTACCTGGGGCCGGCCCCCGGGAGTCCCACGACGACCTTCACCGTCGCCGAGCGCGACTCGCTCGCGGCGTCGGGGCTGTACCGCTTCGAGGAGCAGGTCCGGCTGGATCAGGCGGGCCGGGTGGAGCACTATCGCCAGCCGTACGTGGATCAGGCGATGCTCTCGCTGGAGCGGTCGTTCGGGAGCCGCTGGAAGGCGGGAGTGGTGTACGTGCACCGGCGCAACCATGACATGGTTGCGCTGGTGGACCGGAACATCGCGTCGAACTACACGGTGGTCGAGCACGTCCTGATTCGCGATCGGCTGGGGCGGCAGGAGTACTTCGGGGACCAGCCACTGGTCGTGGAGCGGCTGGCCATCTCCAACGAGGACATCATCCGGGTCCGGGATCTCATGAGGCAAGGGGCCATCTTTTGCCGGAATCAGATCTGCATCCCGCCCGGAATGAGCGCGGGGGAGCTGGACGCGCTGCAGTACGATCCCGACTACGTCCTCACGACGGTGCCGGAGGCCACTCGGCGCTTCGAGCAGGTGCAGCTGCGGCTCGACGCTCGCTACCGCACCTGGTGGGCTGGGGCTTCGGCGACGCTGACGACGCTCAAGGGGAACTTCAACGTCGTGACCGGGCCGGACGACTATACCACGGGTGGGCCCGGCCCCTGGGTCCGGTTGAACGAGCAGTACAACTACTACGGCGCGCTCAACAACCAGAGCCTCTTCGAGGGGAAGCTGCACATCGGGGGGCTGCTGCCGGCAGGCTTCCGGGGCGGGGCGTTCTTCTCTTTTGCGACCGGTGATCGAGTCACGCCGATACTGCCGATCTCGGGCCTGTTGTCCCAGTACGCGCTCTCCCTGGTCGATCCCTTTAACCCCATGCTCGCCGACACCGTGCCCTTCCATCCCTTTCTGCTGCAGAGCATCAGCGGCCACCGTCTCTTCATTCAGCCCCGTGGGAGCTATCGGTACCAATCGCGCGCATCCCTGGACCTCCACCTGGAACGCAGCTTCCCCCGGGGGCGGGCCGAGGTCGTGCTGGCGCTCGACGGGTTCAACGTGTTAGGCGACCGCAGCGTCACCGCGATTCAGATCGAGGTGAACGCCGCGGCCGGGTTCTTCGGGGACGATTATGGCCGCGTGCGGGGCCGAGTGCCGCCGCGAACGCTCCGGCTCGGGGCAGGGGTGAGGTTCTGAGACTCCCCGGATTCCCGCGCCAGTGCCGCCGGGCCGCGGACGCGTCGCGGACCGCGCCGAACTCGGAGGCTGCACGGTTCGGCCAGTCCCGCGAGCGGTACAACCCGCATCGGATTTCATCGTGGCCGCCCGGGAGCCCTTCGCCGGGCCCTGAGGGTCGGAGCCACCGCAGCCAGCGGACGGAATGCGCAATGGCCTGGCGAACGGACCGGCCAGGCGACTACCGTCATGTTATGTCAGCTCGGTCGTCATCGTTCTTGGCTTGGAAGAGCGCCCTCTGTTTCGCCGCGCTGGGCGTCGAGGCTTGCCTGGGTGGGACCGAGTTGGTGACGCCGCCCCGCGCCTCAGTAGGGGAGTTCACCATGACGTTCGTGCCAAACTCGGAGGATGCTTCGACGGCGACGACGTTCGGGTGGCAGGAGGGGATTCCCGCCTTGAGCGTGACGGTGACATCGAGCGACTCGAGCACCGCCCCGCGGGAATTGACCACTTCTGCTAATGGGTCACTGACGATTCCCGACCTGACGGCAGGGGAGTACATCATCACGGCGAGCCGGTGGCTCACGGACCAGGAACGAGTGGGGCTGCCAGCCGGGGACGACGCCCTGGGATTTGCTGCAAGGAAGACGCTGCGAATCGATGTTCCCGGGTCAGCCCGAATCGATGTCCCTGCCAGCCACCGCAAATCCTTGGTGATCAGCGAATGGGCTTTCAACTTCCACGGGTACCAATACGGAGGTTTTCTGGAGCTGTACAACAACGCCGATACCACAGTGTACCTCGACGGAATGCTCATAGCGCGCGGGTTTGAGCTAGCCTACGACTACCCCAACTTCCCATGCTCAAATTATCTGTCCGTCACCAACGATCCGGCAACAATCTGGACGCGACTGATCCAGAGGTTTCCCGGCGCGGGACGCGAGTACCCCGTGGCGCCAGGGAAAACTGTTGTCATCGCTACTGACGCGATCGACCATCGCCAGATTCATCGAGAGGGCATCGATCTGCGGTCCGCGGACTTCGAGTTTACTGGCCAGCCTGACGTAGACAACCCGGCAGTGCCGAACATGGAGGATGTGGGAGTGATCAACCTCGATCACGGCTTGCGTTGGGACCCGCTCGCTGAAGTGGTCGTGGTGGCGCTTCCGGCCGACGTTGCGACCCTTCCCCGCGGTAGGCCGACTCTGGAATCCGCCACGGACTGGCTCCGCATCCCCCGCGACCTTATGCTCGACGTCTTGTGGATCCGCTCCAACTACGCCGGTTCGGAGTACGTGGAGTGTCCCCGGTTGGTGCATTCGAATTTTGATCGCGAGGGCGCCGCAATGCGGGGGACCGACGAGGTAATCGAGGTGGACTTCTCTGTGTCACGTCGCGCTCTACCTGAACTGGTCAACGGACAAAGAGTGCTCCAGCACACACGGACCGGGAACGCAGACTTCATTCGCACGCTCCGTAATCCGGGCACCATTCAATAGCTGACATCGGCGCCAGCCTCACAGGGACTACTCGGCTCGGGGACTGGTGCCCCCGAGCCGTGCGTCCCGTTCGCTAGAACACGCAGGAGCAACAGCCGGTGCTCTCGTTCCAGTGGGACGTCTCCAGATCCGTGCCGTGAACCGCATAGCAGGCCTGATAGCATGCCTCTGCGCTTGGCGCCAGCCGAGGGTGCTCTGTCCGTTGTTGGGGCAACTCATCGCGCTAGCCGGTGCCGCCAGAACAGCCGACGCTCCGATCGCGAGCGCCGTTGCTACGAGCAGGCCGACCATCGCCGTCGAAACCGCTTTCAGCCACTTCGACATAGAACCCTCCTTGCTTGAGGTGAACAGCAAACCGCCCCACGGCAACTACGGCCGGGAGCGACCGGTGACCGCCGCATACACCGAGTCGAGTGCAGCGGCATCCAGAGTCCCGGTTTTCGCATAGAGCACCGTTCCGGTCCAGTCGAGCACCACGGTCTCTGGAACCGCCAGGGCCCGATACAAACGCTCGAGCTTGGGCTGCGGAAACGCGAGCACTGGATACCGGAGGGCATGCTCAGCCACGTAGCGTCGGGTGGTATCTGCGGAGTGCAGCGAGATCGCCAGCACTTGCACCCTCCCCAGCCGGCCGAGCGAGTCGCTCATCCGCTGCCACAACGGGATCATGCCCCGGCAATAGGGACACGTGGTGTTGAAGACGAAGATCAATTGTCTCGACGCGGAATCGGCGCTTTCGCCGACTGTGACCGAGTCCCCCGCCAGCGTTACGGTCCGGAAGGTCGGCACCGGGATGCCGGCGTGCGGCAGGGTACTGAGCAGGCGAAGCTTGTGGTAGTCTGCCGAGAGCTCGCGAAGGCGCCTGGACAATACCAGCACGAGCGCGGACGTCGCGATCAACGCGGCTGCCAGAATCCAAGGACCCACTCGACGAACCGACATGCCATTCTCCCACGTCAGCCTTACTGTCACCCTAGGTCACTGGCAACGCCTCGTCGAGTGCCAAACGCGCAACGGTGGGTGGACAGTTTGCGCACTTACCTCGCTTGCGCGTTTCGTCCGCTACGGTGTCGAGATGCCCGTTCTATCGTGATGCTGCGCACAGCAGCATGCGGAAAACGGATCAAACGTTCGTGTAGAGGATCAGTGTCACCTGCCACGTGTCCCGAAGTCGCCGAGCGGATACTTCAGGAGTTACGCTCGGAAGTGCCCGCGGCTCTCCTTCCGGTCTTCCGCTTCTGCCTCGAGCATGCCGAGCAGCCGCTCAGCGTGGAGCAAGTCGCGACAGCATGCGGGATTCGGAGGCGGGCGCTGGAATACCGGTTTCGGCGCGCCGGTCTCGCCCCGCCCGGGGGTTGCGTCGCCAGGTGCCGGTTACTCCTCGCCGTACATCAGCTCGAGCAGAGTGCTGATTCGATCGAGCGGGTGGCGCAGCAATACGGGTTTGGGACCGCCGGTGCCCTCCGCAAATCGCTGGCGCGGCACCTGGGCGTCGCGCCACACGCCCAGCGGCGGCCGGGCGCATTCGAGACGGCGATGGTAGGTTTTCTCGATGCGATCCGGCGTGGCCACGGCACCCGGCCTTCCTACTGATCGCCTCTGGGCCGCACTCGCGGCGCTCGCCCTCGCGGCGGGACCGGCCGCCGTGGCGCAACAACCGTCTGCCGCTTCGATCACCGGCCGAATCACCGAAGCTGGTTCCGGGGCTCCGGTGGCCGGCGCGGTGGTGGGTGTCGAAGGGACCACGCTTTCGAGCGTCGCCGACGCCTCGGGCCGCTACCGCCTCGCCGGCATTCCCCCCGGACCGCAGGTGATCCTGGTGATCCGGATCGGCTTCGCGCCGCTCCGGCACTCCCTCGTTGTACCGGGCACCGGGACCCTGACCCTCGACCTGGCACTCGGAAAGAGCGCGCTCCAGTTGCCGGGGCTCGTCGTCACCGCCGATCCGGCGAGTCGCGCGCGGGGCGAGCTCGGGACCGCGTCCGTCATCGGCCGGGAGGCGATCCGCAACCAGACCGCCGCGAGTCTCGAGGGCGTGCTCGAGCTCGTGCCCGGGACGCTGCTCCAGCCACCGGGACTCGACGGCGTGCAGCAGTTCGGACTGCGCGCGGTCCCGATCGGCACCGGCGCGGCCCCGAGCGCCGGAACCGTTTCCGGCCCCACGGCATCGCTACTCGCGTCGTTCGGCACCCAGATAGTGCTCGACGGGGTCCCGGTCTCCAACAACGTGAACCTCCAGAGCCTGGGGCCACGTGGCGAGCTGACGTTCGCGACCGCCGCGGGAGGCGGGATCGACCTGCGCCGCATCCCCGCGGCGACCATCGAACGGGTGGAGGTGATCCGGGGACTGCCCTCGAGCCGGTTCGGCGACCTCACCCAGGGTGTGGTGCTGGTGGATACCCGTGCCGGGGCCGTGGACCCCGAGCTGCGCGTGCGACTCGACGCCCGTACGGTGGAGGCGACGCTGCTCGGCGGCAAACGCTTCGCGGGCCGGCACTCGGCCACCGCCACCTTGAACCTGGCCCGCACTCGCCTCACCCCCGGTTTCCAGGACAACACGGGATCCCGCATCTCGGCGCAGCTCGCCCACCGCTCCGATGGGAACCGGCTCACCCTCGACACCAGGCTCGACTTCTTCCAGGTGCTGGACGACCAGCCCCCGAGCCCCTTGTCCCCCGACCTTGCCGCGCGGAGTCGCGACGCCGGCTTTCGCCTCTCCGAGCGGGCGCGCTGGCGTCTCGGCGAGCGCAGCCGGCTCGACTGGACCGCCGCGTTCGAGGGCGTGCGCCAGCGCTCCTTCAGCCAATCGCCCCGGCTGCGCGGCGCGATGCCGTTCACCAACCGGCTCACCGAAGGGGCCCAGGACGGCAAGTTCATCGGCGGGGTCTACGTCGCCCGGGTGGACGTGAACGGCGACCCACGACAGTTCTACTCCCGGTTCGAGGGCTACTTCCCCAAGCGGTGGCTGGGGCTCGAGCACGAGCTGCGCCCCGGCCTCGAGCTGCGGCGCGAGTGGAGCAGAGGACCAGGGTACGTGTTCAACATCGAATTCCCGCCCCAGGTCGAGTTCAACGGGGTGAACGGGTACGACCGGCCTCGCCGCTTCGACGCGATCCCGCCGCTCGTGACCAGCGCACTGTACCTGGACGACCGGTTCACGCACATCTTCGGCAACGGCTGGACGCTGACCGCACAGGGCGGCGTGCGGCTCGATCTGCTGCACTGGGGCTCGACCTGGCTCCGGGCGGCCCGAGACCACGTGATCCAACCGCGGCTCCAGCTCGAGCTGGCGCCGAGCCAGCGGCTGCGTTTCCGCGCGGGGGCCGGACGGCTCGCCAAGGTGCCGGCGTTGGGCGACCTCTACCCGGCGCCGCAGTACTACGATCTCGTGAACTTCAACTGGTACGCCAACGACCCGGCCGAGCGCCGAGCCATCCTCACCACCCGGATCCTGCCACGCGAGAACCCGGCACTCCGCATGTCGCGGGCCGACAAGGGCGAGCTGGGGGTGGAGCTGGACCTCGGCGCGGGGAGTCAGATCGCTCTTGCGGGGTATCTCGACCGGGTGCGCGGGGCGGTCGGCGTCACCCTGACGCCCACGTTTCTCATCCGGGACCGCTACGCCGTGGACAGCACGACGATCAACCAGGGGCGGCCACCCGACGTGCTCCAGCCGCCCATCGCGTCGGACACGGTCCCGGTGCTGATCGACCAGCCCGACAACAACCTCGACCTGCGCTCGCGCGGCCTCGAGCTGACCGCGATCCTGCCCGAAATCGTGCCGCTCCGTACCCGGATCGCGATCCAGGCCGCCTGGAGCTGGAGCCGGCTCGAATCGGACGGTCTGGACTTCGGCACCGGGTTCGACGAATTCCAGCTCAACGAGCGCCAGCTGCGCGCGCCGTACTGGCAGAGCGTCGTGCAGACCGGCGAACGGTT
>DATGDT010000248.1:0-1574 GCA_035310725.1 Gemmatimonadales bacterium | reverse complement strand
CACCGACGGTCTCATGGACGCGCGCAACGCGGGCGGAGAGGCGTTCGGCGCGGCGCGGCTGCGGAGCGCGCTGCGGGCCAACACCAGTTCCGCGTCCAGCCTCGTGCGCGGCGTGATGGACGCGCTCGCCGCGTTCACGGGCCAGGCCGAGCCGCACGACGACGTGACGCTGCTGGCGGCGAAGATCAGGTAGTGGCACCGTATCCCGTTCGGCGAGCGCGGTCGGCTCAGGATGACACGAGGCGGCGGTCGGTGAAGCGGCGGTCGATGCGGTAATGTCCCTCGCGGCTTCCCTCTGTCGCGCTCCCCTTGCCGGGCGTCGGACTGTGCTGGTGGGACTTGCGCTGCTGGCCGGCGCATGCGGGGAGCCTACGGGCTCCAATCGGCAGATCGTCTCGCTTTCCGTATCGCCGGATAGCGCGCTCGAGTACATCTCGGACTCGCTGCTTGCCATGGTTGTGGCTCGCGATCGCCAGGGTAACGTGGCGCCCCTGGCCGGCGTGGCCTGGTCCAGCCGGAACGAGAATGTCGCAACCGTCAGTCGGAGTGGCTGGATAACGGCAAAGCATCAGGGCCGCACGAGTATCATCGCCAGCGCCGGAGGATTGCAGGACAGCCTCCTCATCATTAGCCGTGCACGGGGGATCACGACCGTCGCCCCGGCGTTCGACACCCTCGTCTCTATCGGCCAGCGTATCCAGCTCCAGGCGCAGACGGCCGACAGCGCGGGGCCGTTGCCGGCGCTCTATCTGTGGATCAGCCGCGACCCGGGCGTGGCGAGCGTGACGCAGACAGGCCAGATCGCAGCACGCGGAGATGGCGCTACATGGGTCGTGGCCATCGAGGCGAGCGGAAGCCGTGACTCGGCACGGGTGGTGGTCCGGCAGGAAGTGGTGGCAGTCAGAGTCACGCCGGGTGTGATTTCCAGACCCGTCGCTCGTCCACAACGTTTCTTCGCAACTCCTCTGGATTCCGGTGGCACTGCGGTGCCTGCCATGACCGTCGCCTGGTCTTCGGCTCGCCCAGCCCTGGCGACCGTCGACAGCAACGGCTCGGCCACAGCCGTGGCGGCGGGAGTGGACACCATCCGGGCCCGGATCGCCGGGGTGACCGGCTCTGCCGTCCTGATCATAGATCCGCTGCCCACGCTGCGGTTCAACCTCGATACGTTCGAGCTCGGCGTCGGCCAGTACGCGTCCAGCTTTCAGCTTCCAGTCCCGCAGTTGATCGTGGATTCGCTCGACCCCCCGGAATGGTTCATCGCGGATCTGGCCGTGGCGGATACCTCAGTCGCCTTCGCTCCAGACTCTCTGGAGGATCCGGTTTCGCATAGCGTATTCACTATTGGCGGGCGCGCACGCGGCCTCACCACGCTCACGGCGACCGCCGCGCAGTACTCACCGGCGACCGCCGCAATCCGCGTGTCCTCGCCTCGTCTCCTCGCTGGTGAGGGCCGCGTCGACACGCTGGCCATGAACGATACGGTGTCCCTGAGAGTGTACACAGCGGATTCCCTGGGGAACGATCATCACCTGGTGAACCCTGTGATCATTACCGCGGCCTCCTCGGATCCG
>DATGDT010000247.1:0-2970 GCA_035310725.1 Gemmatimonadales bacterium | reverse complement strand
ACACGGAGCCCCCGTCGGGTCTGGGCGTGCCCCGTTCCAGGAACATCTGCACGTGGCCCAGGTTCACCCCGGCCATCTCGGGCGGATCGCCATGGGTGAACGCCAGCATGAAGCCGAGCTTCTTCGTGTAGAAGTCGGCGGCGGCGAGCACGTCGCTGACCGGCAGGGCCGGGTGGATCTGCTCGCAGTCGACAGCCGGGGCAGTGGGGGTGGTCATGGTCCTAAGGTGCGTTCGGCGAGGGGGTCCTTCAAGGCGCGGGGTTCGTCGTGTCTCACCGTGCCCCATCAGGGTGGATCCACGGGTAGGAGCCAGACCTGGAGCGGTATGCGGACGGATGGGCCGCACTCGCCCCTGTCGACCCACACGCCGCTGCGACGCCATGGCGCGTACCCGCGGGCGGCCACCTCGACGGTGAAACGGCCATCGCCGAACCCGGCACTCAGCCGGAGCGCACGAGCGGTGCTGTCTGCTTGCCCCTGATCCCAGTAGACCGTGGTATCCTGACTGACCCGGAGGGCCACCGGCGTCCTCGGCGGGCGACCGGTCAGCACATCCCACACGTATACGGCGATGCTGTGACACTCCCCGGCGCACACGATCAGTCCGCAATTGACGATCATGCTGGGAGCCAGGCTGAATCGCACGGCCCAGCCGCTTTCCTCGTCCACCTCCACCGTGACTCGTGTACTGGCGTAGGCGATCCTGCGCGCGACGAGACCGTGCGGCCCTGCCGGTACGTCCCGTACCACAAAGCGTCCGGAAGAATCCGTCAGCGCTCCACGCGCGGTCTGCTCGACGAACACCTGCGCGTCGCTCAACGGTTTGCCCGTGGCGGCGTCGAGCACGATACCACGGATTTCCCTGGACGGAACCACGAACGAGCGCACAGCCTGGGACCCTACGGCAGTAGAATCGCCCCGTTGCGAGCCCTGGGCGGCGAGCCGCTCGACCAGCAGGGCCGTCGTCAACGCGAGCAGGTGGGACGTGTGGAGACTGGTCATTGTCGCGGGGAGGCGACGTAGCCCACGAACAGCAGCGTCCCGGTTCGCTCGTCCCGCAGGGCGAACAGGAATGGGTGGTCCACGATGAACTGTATCGGCGGCGGAGGGACCGAGGTGACGGCGGCCCCAAACCCGATCGATGTGACGGCAGCGGCCACCGTTCCACTCTCGTCGACGTCCAGATAGGCGTTTTGCGCCGCCTCGGCGATGCGATAACGGGTGCAGATCGCGAGATGCACACCGCTGGAAAGGGGCGGACAGAAGGGCGGCTGATTCGGCCGTCGCACGACGAGCCCACTGAAGTCGGCACGCGCCGAGTCGAACAGGATGCCCATCCCGAGTGCGGTGAACGGCGGTCGCAGGTCCGTCTCCTGGACGAGGTGCAGGCGTGGGAGCTGCACGTGGACCGTCCTGGATTCGGTGCGAGGGTTGGGAATCGGCCAGCCGGAGCGCTCCAGACCGTCGAGCAGGCGTTCCGCGCGAACGCCCGAATCAGGCAGCACCACGTACATGGCCGTTAGGCCGGCGGCATACGGGATCCGCAAGATCCGATAGCCCGATTCCTGCCGGTAGCCGAAGTTCGCCGTGCGTTCCATGGCGGGCGAGGTGACGCGCACTCCACTTGCCGTCGTGAACGGGCGGTCTTCGGTGAGGGAGGAGTCGAACGGCTCGAGCCAGCGGCCCTTGAAATACACCGCGTTGGCGAGCACGACCTTCACGGAGTCCCCGAACGGGTCGTCGCGGAGCTTCGGAATCGCACCGTTTGTTTGCCGCTCCGCCCACCGGTTCAAATCCGACACGAATTGTTGTGAATGCAACGCCTGCGTCCGCACGGTGGCGCCGAAGCGGTCCGCGGCCCAGCGCGCGAAGGGCGGCTGGAGTGCGGCACTGGTGTCGACCCAGAGCGCATTGGCGATCTTGAGCGTGATGTCCCGTCGCGCTGCCAGCGCGCGATTGAACCGGCGAGTGCGGGCAGCCAGGCCTTCCGTGCCCAGCTCGCCGATTTCCAGGGCGCGCGCGATCGCCAGGGCGGTGGAGTCCTTCGCCGCGCCGAGCGCCAGTGCCAGCGCCTGTCCCGCGCTGAGCGGTGAGAGGACGCGGCTCGAATCGGAGCTCGAGTGTTGCAGCGCCGCCCGGAGCAGCCTGATGCCGAATCGCTCGTAGGTGAAGCCCGTGGCGGTGTCGGTGGACACGAAGCCCCTGGCTACGCTGTCGACATGCCCGTCGGCCACGGGCGTAGACACCGGCGCACGCCGGGACGGCCATTCCGGGGCGCCGAACACGATGTTCCACTCGAGGCGCTGGCCAGAATGGAGGACGATCGTCCGCGTGACGGGGTTGTAGCCGATGTAGAGCGCCCTCAACTGCAAACGGCCGGCCGGGAGGCCACGCAGATCGTAGCGTCCCAGCGAGTCGGCAACGGCGGCGAAGGCCCCTGCCTCGACCATGACTCGTGCCATGGGCAGCGGCTCGCCATTGCCGGTGAGGATCCGGCCGTAGACCGATGCCGTGCTTTCCGGTGCGGAGACCTGTCCCGCGAGGCCGATCGTCACGCACAGGCAATGCAACAGGGGCGACATGATCGTTCCTCCGAGCCGGGTGGGAGTCCTGAAAGCCCGTCGGCAAGGAGAGACGCTTTCAGGAGGGCGGGGAACACACCCCGCTGACGGTTGCGCCTATCGCCCCTCGGCTCCCCGGGAGAATTCCGCCGCCCGGCGCCGTCCCAGCCGCACCAGGAGCAGCGCCGCCCGCGCCGTCTGCATCGGAAGCGCCGCCAGATTGACCTGTTCGTTGGGCGTGTGCGAACCGCTGCCCAGCGCGCCGAGTCCGTCGAGCCCGTCGATGAACGGGGCCACGAACGAGATGTCGCCCGCACCGCGGCGCCCCGGGTCGAGCGCGGTGACCGAGTCGTAGCCCAGCGCCCGGCTCGCTCCGTCGTAGATCGCCAGGATCCGCGCGTTTCCGGGC
>DATGDT010000246.1:0-3226 GCA_035310725.1 Gemmatimonadales bacterium | reverse complement strand
GGCGGTACTCGGTCGTCGGTCATCGGTCGTCGGTTATAGCGTCAAGGGCCGATCACCAATTACCGACCACCCATCACTGACCACCGACCACGAGTCTCTTCGCGAACCAAGCGACCGTCGCCGAATCCGCCGTGACCCAGGACTGGTGCCGCAGGAAGCCATGGATCTCATCGGGGATCACGAGATCCTCGTGGGGCACGCCCGCCGCGTCGAGCCGGTCGTCGAGGTCCACCATTTCGGAGAAGTAGACGTTGCGGTCGTCGTCACCCTGGATGAGGAGCACGGGCGATTTCCAGGTGCCGATGGAGGACACGGGCGAGGACCGCCACGCGACCGCCCGCGCGCTGTCGAGGTCGCCCTGTTCGTACCGCCAGGGTGGCGGTGAGAATCGGCCTCTCGCCTGCGCCGCCCAGTCGTGCACCCCGTGCAGGTCCACGCCGGTGGCGAACACGTCGGAGTTGTGCGCCAGCGCCATGGCGGTGAGAAAGCCGCCGTAGGAGCCGCCCCAGATCCCCACCCGCCGCGCATCCACGTCCGGCAGCCCCGCGAGGTAGCGGCCGCCGGCCAGGACGTCCTGGTATTCGCTCGCGCCCGACGCCCCGGCGTGCGGCGGATGGTGGAAATCGTGCCCGTAGCCGATTCCCAGACGGTAGTTCACCGACAACACCACGTATCCGCGGCTCGCCAGGTACTGGTTCACCGCGTACGCGTTCGAGTAGTAGTCCATGTAATGCCAGCCCAGCAGCATCTGCCGCGGCGGCCCACCGTGCACGAACACGACGCCCGGATGCTTTCCCTTGAGATCCGCGCGCCGGAAGAGTTGGCCGTGGATCATCGTCCCGTCGGGTGCGCGGAACACGACCTTGCGCGGCACGACCATAGCGGCCGCCGGGTAGTCCGCGGGAATCCGGTCTTCTGCCAGCAGCCGCAAGCGCCCCCCGGTCGTCGGCACCAGGGCGGGGAGCGGCGGCCGCTTCGCCTCGGCGCTGATCATCGCCACGCTCTGCCCGTCGCCGGTCACGACCGGGGTCCACTCGAGACCGGATCCCGAGGTGAGTGCTGCCGGCCCCGGCCGGTCCACCGCGACCCGGAACAGGTGTCGCCGATCGATATCGTCGCTGTCGGATCCCGAGTTGGCGCTGTACACGATGCTGCGGCTGTCGGGCGTCACCACGATGTGCTCCACCATGAAGGCGCCGGGAGTCAACAGCGCCAGCGTCCCGCCCGCCGTGGGGATGGAGTACAAGTGCGGCCAGCCGTCCAGGTCGGCGAGGAACACCAGCCGGTCACCCCCGCCCCAGGCGAGGTTGACCCCGCCCGCCGTGGTGGGCCGCGAGCCGTGCGATGTGTTCGGGCTGCGCCAGACTTCGCGGCCGGCTCCCGAGCGAACATCGGCGGTCCAGATCGACCACGGTTGTGCGCTGAGCTCGAGCATCGACTCGGGCGCGCCGCCTGCTCCGGGCTGGCGCACGAATGCGATGCTGGTCCCGTCGGGGGACCAGTGCGGATCGCCGTCCCGCGTGGTGGAGGGCGCGAGGTAGCGGATCGGCTCGGAGTCCGAGGCGAAGATCCCAATGAAGCTGTGGTCGCCGCGGCGCGACACGAAAGCCAGCAGGCTCCCATCCGGCGACCAGGCGAGCCCGCCGTTCGTGCCGCGAGTGAAGAACAGCTGCGCCGCCGGCTTCGAGCCATCCAGCGGCACTACCCAGACCTGGCCGCCTCGCAGGAACGCGACCCGGTCGCCGCGCGGCGAGATCGCGGGCTCGTCCCCCTCGGCGAGCAGGCGCGGCGCCCCGCTGTCGGCGACGGCCACCGCCCAGATCCCGACCTTGGGCTGCAGTGGACTCGAGGCAGGATCGGGCGCGAGCCCGCCCTCGGCCGGCCAGTTGGCGTCGTGGTCGCCGCCGCGCACGTACAGCACCGTCTGCCCGTCGGGCGTGAACGCGAGCTGGGTGAGCTCCTGCCCGTCGTCGGCCGCGTACGCGGTCAGCCGGCGCGGCGTCCAGTCGGGACCCTGGGCTTCCCAGACATTGCGTGCCCCGCGCTCGTTCAGGACCCATGCGACGGCGGCGCCGTGCGGCGCGGCCACGAGCTCTGACGGATACGCATAGCCGAGGAACTGTGTCAGGGTCGGGCCGGAGGCCTGTTGAGTCGCCAGAACGGCTGGAAAGACGCTGAGGCCCAGGAGCAGACGACGCATCGGACGACTCCGGTGACGAGAAATTGGGACGGGTGGCGAGTCGAACAGATGACGGTAGACTATCTGACCCGCCCTCCACAAGGTGACCTGATGCCCCGTTGCCCGTCCGTTCGTCCCTGGCTCGCCGCCGGCGTCGTCCTGTTCCTGCTCGATGGGTCGGCGCGTCCCGCGGCGGCGCAGGACTCCGCTCGTACCGATTCCACCGGCCGGCCCGCGGTCACCCGGGCGACCCTGCAGGCCGCGCTCGACCTCATGGGCCTCACCTACAGCGACTCGGAGGTCGCCCTGCTGCTGCGGCCGCGCGGACAGTTCGGCAACGACTTCATGGGGCGCGGCGACCGGCGCAACGCCTACGACTCGATCCGCGCGGTGGCGCTCGAAAATGCCGACGTGCCGGCGCTCTTCTTCCAGCCGCTCCCCCCGGCGGTTCCCATCCCCGACCGCCGTCCGCGCTTCGCCGATCGACCCAGGCAGATCAGGCGGCCGGCCAAACTGGAGGACGTCGCGTTCTGGCCGGTTACCGATCTCGCCGAGCTGCTGCGCACTCGGGCTGTGACGTCGGTCGAGCTCACCACGATGTACCTCGAGCGGCTGCGCCGCTTCGATCCCCAGCTGCACGCCGTCGTCACGTTGACCGACAGCCTCGCCCTGTCGCAGGCGAGGGCGGCCGACCGCGAGATCGCCGCCGGTCACTATCGCGGGATCCTGCACGGCATCCCCTACGGCGTGAAGGATCTGTATGCGGTTCCCGGCTATCCCACGACCTGGGGCGCGGCCCCCTATAAAGATCAGGTACTCGACGCCACGGCGACGACGGTGCGGCGGCTGGAACAGGCGGGAGCCGTGCTCGTGGCGAAGCTCACTTCGGGTGCGCTCGCGATGGGGGACGTCTGGTTCGGCGGCATGACGCGCAACCCCTGGAACCTCGCGGAAGGATCGAGCGGCTCATCGGCGGGACCGGCGGCCGCCGTCTCGGCGGGACTGGTGCCGTTCGCGCTCGGGACCGAGACCCTCGGCTCGATCGTC
>DATGDT010000245.1:0-2892 GCA_035310725.1 Gemmatimonadales bacterium | reverse complement strand
CGCACAGCCGACGTCTACCGTCGCGGGGCAGACGATCGCGCCCGCGATCGTGGTGACGGCGCGGGACAACATGGGCAATACGGCCACCGGCTTCGTGGGCATGGTGACCCTGGGGATCACCCCGGGCAGCGGCTCGCCCGGCGCGACCCTGGCGGGGACATCGAGCACTGCGGCCGCCGCCGGCGTCGCGACCTTCTCCTCCCTCAGCATCGCCAAGGCCGGCACCGCGTACACGCTGACCGCAGCCGCTGCGGGCCTCACGGGCGTCACGACCGACGCATTCGACATCACCGTCGGACCGACCGCGAAGCTCGCCTATGTGATCGGGCCGACCAGCACCTTCGCCGGCGCGCCGATCGCACCGGCGGTCCAGGTCGCCGCACAGGACGCCGCCGGGAACACCGACCCCACCTACACGGGTAGCGTCACCGTGACGCTCGCCGCGAATCCGGGCGGGGCGGCGCTGAGCGGCACGACGACGGTGGCCGCCGTGGCCGGCATCACCACGTTCGGCGACTTGAGCCTCGACAAGAGCTCCACGGGCTATACGCTCATGGCGTCGGCCACCGGGCTCATGAGCGTCACGAGCTCCACGTTCGACAACATCGCCGCGACGGGCAGTCAGGTCGTCTTCGCGGTCCAGCCGCCGGCCACGGCGACCGCCGGGGCGGTCATCACGCCGTGCCTCCAGGTCGCCGTGAAGGACGGGTTCGGCAACATCGCCACGGCGTTCAACGGCAACGTCACACTCGAGATCGGCTCCAACCCCTCCGGCGGAACGCTCGGCGGCACAACGACGGTCACTGCGGTGGCGGGCGTCGCCACGTTCTGCGGATTGAGTATCGACCGTGTTGGATCGGGCTACACTCTGAAGGCGACGGCTTCGGTGTTGACCCCGGTCGCCAGCGCGGCGTTCAACGTCGTGCCCGGCGCGGCCGACCATCTCGTGGTCGGGCAGCAGCCGACCTCCACGACCGCGGGCGCGGTGATCAGCCCCGCGGTCACGGTGCGGGTGCTCGATGCCTTGGGCAACCTCGTCACCGGGTTCTCGGGCGACGTCACGGTCGCGATTTCCGCGGGGAGCGGGACGGTCGGCGCCAGCCTGTCGGGGACCAAGACGGTCGCCGCCACGAGCGGGGTAGCGTCGTTTGCGACGCTCAGCATCGACAAGAGCGGGACGGGATACACGCTGCTGGCCACCGCGACGGGCCTGACCGAGACGACGAGCGCGGCGTTCAACGTGGCTGCAGGACCCGCGAGCCAGCTCCAGGTGTCGGTGCAGCCGAGTAACACGAGCGCCGGCGCGGCGATCGCGCCGGCCGTCCAGGTGACGGCGCGCGACGCCCAGGGCAACCTCGCGAACGCCTACGCGGGCAACGTGACCATGGCCATCACGGCCGGCACGGGGACCGCGGGCGCCACGCTTTCGGGGACGATCACATCGGCCGCGGCGGGCGGCGTCGCGACCTTCGGCACGTTGAGCATCGACAAGGCCGGCACGGGCTACAAACTGACGGCGAGCGCCAGCGGCCTGAGCGACGCGACGTCCGCGGCGTTCGACGTCCTGGTGGGCGTCGCCACCAAACTGGTGTTCACCACACAACCCACGACGACCGTTGCCGGCACGCCGATCGCCACGATCGCGGTGACGGCGCAGGATGCCGTCGGGAATCCGGTGCCGGGCTTCACGGGCGACGTGACGGTCTCCATCGGCACCAATCCGGGCACCGGCACCCTGTCGGGCACCACGACGGTGGCGGCCGTCGCCGGCGTGGCGTCCTTCGGCACCCTCAGCATCGACAAGAGTGGAACCGGCTACAAGCTCTCCGCGAGCGCGAGCGGTCTCACGGCCGCCACGAGCGGTTCGTTCAATATCACGGCTGGGCCGGCCGCCCAGCTCGTCTTCACCGCACAACCGCTCGGCGCCATCGCCGGGGCGAACATCACGCCGGCCGTGGTGGTCACCGGTTTCGATCAACTGGGGAACATCGCCACCGGCTTCACGGGCAGCGTCACCATGGCGATCGGGACCAACCCCAGCGGCGGGATACTCTCGGGGACCACGAGCGTCGCGGCGGTGGCAGGTGTGGCGACCTTCTCCGCACTGAAGATCGACAAGGCGGGCGTGGGCTACACCCTGACGGCCAGCGCCACGGGCCTTACCTCGGCGACGAGCGTGGCGTTCGACGTCACGGTCGGCGTGGCGACGAAGCTCGTCTTCACGGTGCCGCCGGTGACCACGGTCGCCGGGGCGGCCATAACCCCGGCGGTGCAGGTGGCGGCGCAGGACGCGGCCGGGAACGTGGTGACGTCGTTCGCGGGCAGTGTGAGCGTCGCCATCACCTCGGGATCGGGAACGAGCGGTGCGACGCTGCGGGGCACCACCACGGTGGGCGCCGTGGCCGGGATTGCCACCTTCTCGACCTTGAGCATCGACAAGACCGGCACCGGCTACAAGCTGACCACCACGTCGACCGGGCTCACGTCGGCGACGAGCGGGAACTTCAACATCACCGTCGCCCCCGCGGTCAAGCTCGGGTTCACGGTCCAGCCGCCGGCCACGGCGACGAGCGGCGTGAGCATGAGCCCCACGATCCGGGTGGCGGTGCAGGATTCGCTGGGCAACACCGTGACCAACTTCCCCAACACCAACGTCACGCTGGCGATCGGGACGAATCCGTCCGGTGGCACGCTCACCGGGACCAACCCCGTCCGGACGTCGAACGGCGTGGCCTCCTTCTCGAATCTGAAGATCGACAAGGCGGGCGTCGGTTACACCCTCATCGCTTCGATGACGGGAATGCTCCCCGCCACCAGCACGGCGTTCACCGTCGTCGCCGGCACGGCCACGCACCTCGCGTTCACCACGCAGCCGCTGTCCACCGGCAGGGC
>DATGDT010000244.1:0-5775 GCA_035310725.1 Gemmatimonadales bacterium | reverse complement strand
CACGTCTGAGTATCGATGACGGGAGGGCGGGACGACGCAGGATGCGTGTCCGCCTACATGAGCTCCCGCCGTGGGCCGAGCTGATTCGTGGTAGTCGTATGGCCTCCTTTCCGAGGAAAATGGTCCAGCGACATCATGGATCGCGCGATCTGCGCGATCTGTCAAGGTCAACGTTGCGGGTCCACCCGGTCCTTCTCCCGGCCCCGCACCAGCAGCCGCTCGGCGAAGTCCAGCCGCTCCTGCGCTTCGCTCAGCTCCTGGCGCAGCTTGCCCACGTCGCCCTCGAGCGCCTCGACCCGGCCAACCTCGGCCTCGAGCGCCTCGAGCCGCTCCTGCAGCTCGCTGCCGCCGACGACCCCACGAGACTGGCGCAGCCGCTGGGCCCAGAGCCCGAACGCCAGCGCCAGCGCCGCATGAGACCCGGCATGCCACCAGGGATCACCCGGCCGGACCGCGAACCCGACCGCGACCAGGTTGACGGCGCTCAGCACGAAAGCGATCGGAAACCACACGGACGGCTTGAAGATCATGGTGCGCTACTAAACGTGCCGCCGGATCGCTTTGTGTCAATCGGGCGGAGGCCTTAGCATTGAGGCATGATCTCACGATCGATGGCTGCCGTCCTGACCCTCCCGTTGCTGTTAGCCGCCGACGCCTGTAACGCGAAACCCACCGCCACGGTGCCGAAAGCGAGCGTGCTGCTGCGCAACGACAGTCCGTGGCCGGGAGCGCTCCAGCTGACCCGCGGCTTCGCCGCCAACCTCAGCGCGGCATCCAACGACATCAGCTGCATCGCCATCGATACGGTCCCGCAGGACACGGTCCTCGGAACCGCCACGATTCAGGTTCCGGTCACTCCGAAGGTGCAGGCCTTCACCTGGTCGTTCCGCACCTCGCCATACCTGTCCGTGCACCTGAGCGGGGATTCGGCGGGCGGCACGAACATCTCGCGCATCGGATTCTCCAGTGAAGCCGCGCTCTGCGTCCAGTAGGCGGTACGCCGTCGAGTAAACAGCCGGTGGGCCTGTGACCGGCCCAGCCGGCGCGGGGTATGTCACATGATGATCAGACCTTCCCACGTTGCCCTGGCGCTCGCGGTCGCGTGCGTCGCCTGCAGTGGCGAGAGCCTCTTCCGCGCCCCGCTCGACGCGCTGCGCCTGGACGTGATCGCCGCCCGCACCACGATCGACGTCGGCGACACGACCACCGTCCGGTTCCGGCTCAGCAATACCGGGAGCGAAACCGTCCGCCTCACCTTCAGCAGCGGCTGCCAGGTGCTGCCCTACGTCACCGACGCAGCTCATCAGGTCGTGTACCCAGGGGGCGGCGGCTGGTTCTGCACCACCGTGATCACGTACCTCGAGCTGGCTCCCGGCGCGCAGCAGGTCGTCCCGCTCGTGATCCACGGCGGGTCCCCGGCGGCCCCCGGGTACGCCAACGTGCCGCTCGACCCGGGGCAGTACTGGATGTACGCCACCCTGGAACAGCCCGACCACCCGCGATCCGAGTCGCTGCTCTTCACGGTACGATGACGACCACCACGCAGGTGCGCGGCCTCCGGGTCGTGGTCGACAACACGCGACCCGACATCGCGACGGACGACGTGCTGCGCCGCCTCGATGAGGCGCTGGGTCTGATCGAGCGCTACACCCCGCACCACTTCCGCAAGCTGGGACGGGCGTTCGACCATATCCTGGTGGAGCGCTACGCCTGCCGCGGCGCGTACTTCCCCGACCAGCGCGCCTGCATGGTCGAGCTGACCTTCACGGTCAACCGGGATTTCACCGCGTCCCAGATCGCCGCCACGATCCTGCACGAGGCGATGCACGCCCGCCTGCACAGCCTGGGATTCCCCCTGGCGATGGCGGACCGCGCCCGCCAGGAGCGGTTCTGCCGCCGGGCCGAAATCGAGTTCGGGCGCGCCGTGCCCGACGGGGCCCCCATCGTCGAGCGCGCCATGGCCGCGGCGCAGGCGTCCGACGCGGAGGTGGCCCCCGCCATCGATCCGGCGCTGGCCGCCCGGCGTGTAGCGCAGGCCGACATGGAAGCGATTATGCCGGCCTGGCTCAAGCGCCTCACTGAGGGGAAGTGACCTTCGCCGGCTCGTAGGTGCCGGCAGGCAGGCGCGACGCGATCGACAGCCGATTCCACGCGTTGACCGCGCTCACCGCCATCGTCAGGTCGCACAGCTCCTTGTCGGTGAAGTGCTGGCGTACCGCGTCGTAGACCGCGTCGGGCACGTGGCTGCCGGCGATCAGGGTGACGGCCTCCGCCCAGTCGAGCGCGGCGCGCTCCCGCGGGCTGTAGTACGGGCTCTCGCGCCAGGCGTCCAACCCGTACAACCGCTGCTCCCCCTCTCCCAGGGCCCGCAGATCCTTCCAGTGCATGTCGATGCAGTACGCACACCCGTTGATCTGCGAGGCCCGCAGCCGCACCAGGTGCAACAGCGATTCCTCCAGGCCGCACGCGGCCACGTACTGGTCCAGTACGTCCATGGCGTCGAACACGCCCGGGGCCGATTTGGCGTAGCTGAAACGTCGCGTCATGTGCTCCTCCTTTGACGCGAGAGCCTAATCGCAAGTGGATCTACCGAGAAGCACCATTTTCGATATTTTGCCTGTACCACTTACGATGCCCAAACGCGCCGGAACCATCGCCCTGACCCTGCCGCCGCGCGACCCGGGGACCCCCGCCTACCGCTGGCTCAGCGACGCCCTGCGCCGCGCCATCCTCGAAGGCCGCCTCCGTCCCGGCGTGCGCCTCCCCGCCAGCCGCGACCTGGCCGGACCCTACGGCCTGTCGCGCGGCACGATCGTCAGTGCCTTCGAGCAGCTCCGGTCGGAGGGGTACATCAGCGGTCGCGTCGGCTCGGGGACCTACGTGAACCGGATCCTGCCCGACGACCTGCTCCATGTCACCCGGGACCGCGGCCGAACAACGCAGCCGCCCGCGCACGGGAGCGCACCGCCCCGCCTCTCGGCCTACGGGCGGCGCGTGCGGCCCTTCCCCGGGCTGTCGGGACCGCCGGCGCGCGCGTTCCGGACCGATCAACCGGCGCTGGATCTCCTCCCGACCACACTCTGGGCGCAGCTCGCGGGGCGCCGCCTGCGGCGGGTCAGCACGGACCTGCTGCTGGGCTGCGAGCCCATGGGGTATCGCCCGTTGCGCGAGGCCGTGGCCGCTTACCTCCAGGCCTCCCGCGGCGTGCGGGGCGGCGCGCGGCAGATCGCCATCGTCTCCGGCGCCCAACAGGCCCTCGACCTCGTGACGCGGGTGCTCGTGAACCCCGGCGACCGCGTGTGCATCGAGGACCCGGGGTATCCCGGCGCCGCCCTCGTGTTCGAGGCGTGCGGCGCGCGGATATCGACCGTACCGGTCGACGATGAGGGCATGGCCGTGCCGGGAGGGGGGCGGCGCCTGCGGGGGGTGCGGCTGGCCTACACGACGCCGGGCCACCAATTTCCCATCGGCGTCGGCATGAGCCTGCGGCGGCGGATGGCGCTGCTCGAGTGGGCCAGGGCGGCGAACGCGCTGATCTTCGAGGACGACTACGACAGCGAGTTCCGCTACGCCGGTCGTCCGATGCCGGCGCTGCAGGGTCTGGATCGCGACGGACGGGTGTTGTTCGCGGGCAGTTTCAGCAAGGTGCTGTTCCCCTCCCTGCGGCTGGGATATCTCCTGGTCCCCGAGGGCCTGGTGGACGCGGTCGCGGCGACGCTCTCGATTTCGACACGGCATGCGCCCGTGCTCGAGCAGGCGGTGCTGTGCGACTTCATCACCCAGGGCCATTTCGGACGCCACATCCGCCGCATGCGAGAGGTATACGCGGAGCGCCGGGCCGTCCTCCTCGAGGAGGTCGAGCGGCAGCTCGGGGGATTGCTGGAGATCACCGGCGTCGAAGCCGGATTGCAGACAGCCGGTTGGCTCGCGCCCGGTATCAGCGACGCCGCCGCGACCCGGGCGGCTGCGCAACGCAACGTCGAAGTCACGCCGCTCAGTCGCTACCGCCGCGGGCGCGCCGGGTGGAACGGGCTGCAGCTGGGGTTCGCCGCCGTCGCCCCGCCGGAGATCCGGCGCGGCGTCCGGGAGCTCGCCGCGGCACTGGAGGAGGTACGCTGACATGGTGATCACGGAAGCCGCGTCGTTTCTCGACTACCTGTCCAGGATCCGCGGCCGCACGCTGGCCGTCGCGCGCGTCATCCCGGAGGATCGACTCGAGTGGCGACCCACCGAAGGCGCGTTCTCCTTCGGCGACCTGCTGCGCCATCTCGCCGCCATCGAGCGCTACATGTTCGCCGAAAACGCGCGGCTCCAGCCCGCGCGCTACCCCGGGCACGGGCGCGAGCTGGCCGACGGATACGCGGCGGTATTCGCGTATGTCGATCGGATGCACGAGGAAGCGGTGGCAATCTTCGCCGCGCTCTCGCCCGCCGAGCTGCAGCGCCGCTGCGTGACCCCGGGCGGCGCCGAGATCCCCGTCTGGAAGTGGCTCCGGGCCATGGTGGAGCACGAGATCCACCATCGCGGGCAGATCTATGTCTACCTCGCCATGCTGGGCATTCACGGGCCTCCGATCTACGGCCTCACCTCGGAGGAGGTGCGTGCCCGCAGCCGCAACGTGAAACTGGAGGGCTGACCGTGGTCGCTGCCTTTGGTGTGGCACTCTCGCTGCTGCTGCCCGCGCCGGCCAGGGCGCAGAGCCCGGTCCTCGCCGGCCGGCTCGAGGCGCACGTGCTGTACGACTCCTCGTACCGGCGTCCGCGCCGCGTCTGGGTGTACACCCCGCCGGGATACGACACCACCCGCGCCGCACCGTACCCGCTGATCGTGGCGTTCGACGGCGACGAATACCGCGACACGATGCCGCTCCCCCTGGTCCTCGATACGCTGCTCGCCGCCCGGCGCGCCCCCGCCTTCGTGGCGGTCCTGGTGGACGATTCGAGCGGCGCGGTGCGCATCGCCGACCTCGCCAATTCCGCCCGGATGGTCGACTTCCTGTCGCGACAGCTGCTGCCCTGGGTGCGCCGGGGGTGGCACGTCACACGCGATCCGCACCGTGTGATCGTCACCGGCTCGAGCGCCGGCGGGCTCGGGGCGTCGTATGTGGCGTTCCAGCGGCCCGATCTCTTCGGGAACGTCTGGTCGCAGAGCGGCGCGTTCTGGCGCGGCGCGGAAGCGTCGAACGCGGCTCCCTGGGAATGGCTGACGCAGCAGGTCGCCGCGGCGCCACACAAGGACGTGCGCTTCTGCCTGGATGTGGGGGAGCTGGAAGACCACGCCACGCTGGGAGGAGCGGGGCCCAATTTCCGCGACGCGACCCGCCGATTTCGGGACGCCCTCTTGGCCAGGGGATACGAGGTGACCTACACGGAGGTGCCCGGGGGAAACCACGCGGAGCGCTGGTGGCGGCCGCGGCTGGCCTACGGAATCGCGATGCTCACCACCGGATGGCCGCCATCATAGGAGGAGCCCCGCTGCGCGGCGGGGGGCCGGTCCCAACCATGACCCCCGCGCCACGCGTCGCCCCGCTCAGGGCACGTTCGGATTGGTCGGATAGAAAGTGCCGGCCGGGTTCTCCTTCCAGACCCAGGCGTGCAGCGTCCAGATGTTGAACTGCTCGTTCACGAACCACTGATCGGCCGAGCCACGGAACCCCTCGGGCGCCTTCGCCGAGAGGTTCGTGGGAACGGCGTACTCCGCCGCCACGAGCTGCAGCGTGCCGCTGGAGTCGGGCGCATAGACGAGAATCTCCGGATGCTCCACGTCGAACGTGGA
>DATGDT010000243.1:0-3312 GCA_035310725.1 Gemmatimonadales bacterium | reverse complement strand
GCTCGACCTCAGCGGACCGCGCCCCTACATCGACGCCGAGCGGTGGCGTCCGCTCATCATGAGCTTCACCCGGTTCTTCGGACTGGGCGGCGAGGTCCATCCATCCCGCCTGGCCGAATCGGATTTCATGACGTTCGTGCGCGGCGGCACCAGGCCGCAGCCGGAGGTGGCGAGCTCGCGCTCTTCCTGAGGAACGTCCGGAGCGCGGCCTCCACGCCGCGCTATGTTGTCGCCATGCACCGACTCCCGGCATGCCTGGCGACGCGGCTCGCCGCGCTCGCCGCCGCCCTGCCCCTCGCCGCGCAGCGCGCGCCGGCCCCTGAACCCCTCTCCGCGTTCATGCGGCACGGCATCTCGCACGATCTCGCCGTCTGGCGCGCGACGACCATTCGCGACGTCCGCTACGACCTCTCGCTCGACGTGACGGCTCCCGACAGCGCGATCGGGCGGGTGACCGTGCGCTTCTCGCGCAGCGGTACCCAGGACGTCGTCCTCGACTATCGCGGGCGGCGCCTGCAAGCGGTCACCGTCAACGGCACGTCACTCGACTCGACGGCCACGATCGGCGGCATCCCCGGCTTCAACGGCGATCATCTCCGGCTCCCGGCCCGACTCCTCACCCCGGGCGAGAACGCGGTCGACCTCGTGTTCGTGTCCGACATCGCGCCCAGCGGGGCCAGCATCATCCGCGTGCACGACCCCGCCGACCAGAGCGACTACCTGTACACGCTGCTCGTGCCGGCGGACGCCAACCAGTTGTTTCCCTGCTTCGACCAGCCCGACCTCAAGGCGCGCGTCACATTGCACCTCGCCGTGCCGCGGGCCTGGACGGCTCTCGGGAACGGTTCGATAGCCCGTGCCGATACCGCAGGCGACCGCGTCACCGATCATTTCACCGAGACGCGGCCGCTCCCGACCTATCTCATCGCGTTCGCGGCCGGGCCGTGGGCGAGCGTCGCGTCCACCGCGCACGGGCGCACCGTGCACGTCTTCGTGCGTCGCTCCCGCGCACAGGAGGCCGATGCCGACACGCTGCTCGCGCTGCAGCAGCGCGCGCTCGACTGGATGGAGCGCTATTTCGGGCGCCCCTTCCCGTTCGAGAAGTTCGACATGCTGCTCGCGCCGGCGTTTCCGTTCGGCGGCATGGAGCACCCCGGCGTCGTGATGTACAACGAGGACCGGTTCATCTTCCGCGAGCGTCCCACGTTGCCGCGGCGGCTCGGCCGCTTCTCCACCATCCTGCACGAGACCGCGCATCAGTGGTTCGGCGACCTGGTGACGATGCGCTGGTTCGACGACCTCTGGCTCAAAGAGGGCTTCGCGACCTACATGGCCGCGAAGGCGCTGGACGACCTCGAGCCGTCAAGCGAGGCGTGGAAGACGTTCTACCAGTCGAACAAGCCCGCGGCCTATGGCGTCGACCAGACGACCGGGACGACGCCGCTGTGGCAGGCCATGCACAACCTCGACCAGGCGAAGAGCGCCTACGGGGCGATCGTCTACAACAAGGCGCCGAGCGTGCTGAAGCAGCTCAACTACCTGGTCGGAGAGGTGGCCTTTCAGCGGGGCGTGCGATCCTTCCTCCAAGCCCATGCCTACGGCAACGCGACCTGGCGTGACCTGCTGGGGTCCATCGGCAACCGGCTCGACGCCTTCGGTCGCAGCTTCATGCTCCGGCCCGGCATGCCGGTCGTCGAATCGCGTCTGACGATCCGCAACGGGACCATCGCCCGGCTGGAGATCGTGCAACATGCCGCGCAGCCGGCGCTGTCGGGCCCGGCCCCGTGGCCGATGCGGACGGAGGTCCTGCTCGCCTATCGCGGCGCGGCGCCGGCGCGGTTTCCCGTCGCTCTCCGGGGAACGGTGACGGAGGTCCCGGAGGCGCGCGGCCGCCCGGCGCCGTGGTGGGTTTTCCCCAACGCGGGAGACTACGGCTACTTCCTCTCGCTGCTCGACACGGCCAGCGTGACCGCGCTCGAACAGGGGGCGCTGCGCGAGGTGCACGACGGGCTGCTCCGCTCGATGCTGTGGGGCGCGCTGTGGGATCAGGTGCGGGACGCCCGCCTCGACCCGGCCCGGTTCGCGCGCCTCGTCCTGGCCGAGTTGCCGTTCGAGCGCGATGAGCAGATCGTCCCTGCCCTGCTCGGCCGGCTGGGTCGTGCCCTCGACGCGTATCTCGCTCCCGCCCCGGCGCGAACCATCGGCGCGACCGCCGAGCGCGTGCTGTGGGAAACGGCCGGCGATACGGCACGGGCCTTCGGCATTCGGCGCGCCGCGCTCGACGCCTTCCTCGGCCTCGTCACGACCCCGGAGGGGGTGGCGGAGATGAAGACCCTGCTGCATGCCGACTCCGCGGCCGGCGCGCCGCTGCGCGATCCGACCCGGTGGAGCGTCGTCAACCGGTTGCTCATTCTCGGCGATGCCGAGGCCGGGCAGGCGCTCGTCGCGCAGGCGGCGCGCGACACGACCCCGGACGGGCGCCGGCGCGCCTTCGTCGCGGGCGCGGCCCCGCCCGGCGCGGAGGTCAAGGCGGACTATTTCCGGCGCTGGTTCGCCGACTCTTCGCTCAACGAGGACTGGGCCAGCGCCAGCTTCGGCACGTTCAACGCGATCGAGCATCAGGCGCTCACGTTGCCCTACCTGCGGCCTGCCCTCGATTCCCTGCCCTACATCCAGCACCATCGCCGGATCTTCTTCCTCGGCGCCTGGCTGGGTTCGTTCCTGGGTGGTCAGTCGAGCCGGGCGGCGCTGGAGGTGGTACGCGCGTATCTCGCCGATCATCCCGACCTGCCGGCCGATCTTCGCCAGAAGGTGCTGCAGAGCGCCGACGAGCTGGAGCGCACGGTGCGGATCCGGGCGCTGTGGGGAGCGCAGTAGCTCCTCGCGCAGCCGCGCCGCAGACCGCATTCTTACGCCTCCACTCCCCGTGAGGCCGTCCCCGATGTCGCGTCTCCCATCGCTCGCCGTGCTCCTGGTGCTCGCCGCCCCGCCTGCCCGCGCCCAGCAGGTCGACACGACCCTCTGGACGAACCTGCGATTCCGGTTCATCGGACCCGACGGGAACCGCGCCTCGGCGATCGTCGGCGAGCCGGGCAACCCGTTCGTCGCCTACGTCGGCGCGGCCTCGGGCGGCGTCTGGAAGACCGAAGACGGCGGCGTGCACTGGCGAGCGGTGTTCGACAGCGAGCCGGCGCAGGCGATCGGTGCACTCGCCATCGCGCCGTCGGCCCGCAACACGCTCTGGGCCGGGACGGGAGAGACCTTCTTCATCCGTCCGACGACCACGCTGGGCAACGGCGTGTACCGCTCCAC
>DATGDT010000242.1:0-2612 GCA_035310725.1 Gemmatimonadales bacterium | reverse complement strand
CCCGGCGGCGGGGGACAACCCCTGCACCTTCCAGGGACAGCAGCTGCTGCTGCACTTCTGCTACGTGGCCCAGAACGCCGTCGACACGCGCTTCTTCCAGTCGTCCGGGCCGTTGACGCTGAACCCGGGCGAGGTGAAGACCATCGTCGTGGCCTACATCAACGCGGCCCCGGTCGCCCAGGGGACGACGCTGGCGACCAACATCGGCGGCGATTTCAAGCCCGGCATCCCGGCTTCGGGTGACTCGATCGCGGCCGATCCAACCCGGGTTCGCCCCATCGAGCGGGTGATGGGGTGGCTGGGTCAGAGCGACGCCGACGCGAACCTGACGATCACGCAGGACGAAGTGAGGACCGTGCCGCGTTCGCTGCTGAACAAGGCGCTGGTGGCGCAGGCCGTGTACGACAACAAGTTCCTGCTCCCCTTCGCGCCGGAGGCGCCGACGTTTTTCCTCGTCCCCGGCGACAACCAGGTCACCATCGCCTGGCAGAAGAGCGAGACGGAGACCGTGAAGACCGGCGGTGGCGATCCGTATTTCGTGATCGCCTCCGATCCGACCTCGACCCTGTACGACCCGAACTTCCGGCAGTACGACGTCGAGGGCTATCGCATCTATCGCGGGCGCACCACGGGCGATTTGCAGCTCGTGGCCCAGTTCGACTACGCCGGCACCTCGATCACGGACTTCACGGGTGCGTTCGCCTACAACGAAGACATCGGCAACGGACCGTTGCCTGGCGACACGATTCCGGACGGCATCGTGGCGTGCGCCCCGGAGCTCGGGGTTCAGGATGACTGTCCCGATACCGACCCGAATACGCCGGGCAAGCAGACCTTCCCGGTGACGCCTGATGCCGGCCACTCCGTAGACCATCCGTTGGTGGGGAACGTGCTCCAAGTGCCGTCGGGCGGCCGGGTGCGGTTGGCCAACGGCGGCGTGCTCATCCTCCAGACCGACACCGCCGTCTCGGGTGGCGGCAAGGGGTTCCCGGCGCTCTCGGACAACGGCGTGACGTTCGCGTTCGTGGACCGCGGCGTACGGAATTCGTTCACCTATTTCTACGCCGTGACGGCGTTCGACGTGAACTCGCTGGCGTCGGGGCCCTCGTCGATCGAGTCGCCCCGGGTCACGAAGAGCGTCACGCCGCGCACCAGCGGTGCGAACACCACGGCCGCGGCGCTCGTCCAGGGCGTGTACGGCGCGGACGGGACGTTGCTCGATCCGTCGGCGCAGTACCCCGGCATTGATCCGGCAAAGGGGACGTTCACCGGAAACATGCCCCCGGCCAATTCGGCCTCGCTGCTGCTCGCGTCCGCGGTCGTCGAAGCGCTTCCCGCGGGCGACATCTTCGTCCGCGTCGACTCGGTCGGCCCGGGCTTCGTAGGCGGCATCGGGGTGGCGCCGAACATCTACCTCACGCTGAGCGGCACCGGGACCACGCTCACCAAGTCCATCGCGCTCCCGGAGCCCGATTTCAACGCGACCGGGGCACTCAGCTATTCGTTCGACGAGGCCCTGGTATCCTACGACTCGGCGAACGCCCGCAAGTTCGGGATCGCCTTTACGCAGGACGTCCGGATGCCGATCACCTTTGGTGGCGACATTCCGGCGCTCACGCGGGCGTCGACCGGGAACGCACTGATCGCCGGGCGCTACGGCGTCGGCACCGAGCAGGGTCGGTTCCTGGCGCACTCGCGCTGGTTCGATGCGGCCGCGCAGGAATCTCAGGCCAATCCGACGGTGACGGCCTATGCCGACTCGTTCCACAACTCCGGGCACCTGACGGGCGTGGGTCGGATCTGGTCGCCGCAGAACTACCGCGACCGCTGGCCGCAGAGCGGCAACGCCGACGTGGCCGGTCGCGCGCCTGCCATCAACCTGAACTTCCGTGGGTTCGGCTACGCCTCCACGGCGTGGTATCCGGCGGACTTCCTCGTGACGTGGAACGCCGATTCGAGCATCACGGTGTTCGATTCCTCGAACCACGGCACCTTGCCCTTCGCGCCCAACGGCGGGTCGGGGTGGGGCTTCGTCAATCTCCGGGCCGTGACGGGCGTCGGCCTCACCGCCGGCGACCTGGCGGACGGCACGGGGACCGCGACGACCACGATCGCGGGTTACCACACGCTGTACGCCACCCAGCCGACCTGCTTCCCGGACTGGTGGGTGATCACCTGCGCGGAGCTGCAGCAGAAGGCGCAGTTCGAGCCGCTCGATTTCAACTATGACGGCGTGGCGGATGCGAACGGCATCGTGCTCATGGTGAACACGGAGCCGTTCTTCATGGAGATGAGCCAGATCCCGGCCGCCGGCACCAAGTGGCGGCTGCGGGCCGTGGGCGGCTCGATGTCGATCACGAGCTGCACGCTGCTCGGCACCCAGCCGGCCTCCGTCACCGACCCGAAGGTCGGGCCGGACATGTCGGGCTGCACCGGATACGCCTACACCGGGGCCAGTACCCGGCCGTCGCTCGCGCCGGGGTTGACCTACAAGATCACGGTGTCGCAGAAGTTCGCCGTGGACGAGGCCGCGTCGGGCGATCTGTCGCGCGTCCACACGGTGCCGGATCCCTATTACGTCACCAACGCCCTCGAGGCCACGGCGAACTCGA
>DATGDT010000241.1:0-4633 GCA_035310725.1 Gemmatimonadales bacterium | reverse complement strand
GACACGGCCCCAAGCTAGGAACCGCGGTCCGGGGTCGCAAGCCACTGTCCCATTTGACTTTTGCTCACAGGCCGCGCATTCTCCGGCACGATGACCGTAACGAGCGGCGAGTCCAGAATTCGGCGCCCGCACCCCAGAGCGCCCGGGGTGTCGGGCGGTGCCGAGCCGGCCGGCCAGCCGCCACCGGCCGGGCTGGAGCGCAACCCGGGCACGCCGCTCGATCTGGATCTGATCCGAGCCATTCGGGTGAACCGGAGTGCCGTCGAGCGCCGTGCCGCGACGCTGACGCGCCGCCGCACCGTGAAGAAGGAATGGCAGGCTGCCTGGCTGCTCCGCGCCATCACCTGCATCGATCTCACCACCCTGCAGGGCGACGACACTCCCGGCAACGTCGTGCGGCTCTGCGCCAAGGCGCGTGCGCCGCTGCGGCGCGATCTGGTCGACGCCCTGGGAGTCGCGGACTTAGGCGTCACGGTCGGCGCGGTGTGCGTATACCACGCGCTCGTGCCCACGGCGGTAACCGCGCTCGAGGGTTCCGGCATCCCGGTTGCCGCCGTGTCCACCGGGTTTCCCGCCGGCTTGAATCCGTTTCCACAGCGGCTGGAGGAGATCCGGGCGTCGGTCGAGGCGCGCGCGGACGAGATCGACGTCGTGATCACGCGCGCCCATGTGCTCACAGGGGACTGGCCGGCACTGTACGAAGAAGTCCGGGCGTTTCGGGACGCCTGTGGAGCGGCGCACCTCAAGGTGATCCTGGCCACGGGGGAGCTCGCCACGCTCACGAATGTGGCGCGCGCCAGTCTCGCGGCCATGATGGGCGGCGCGGACTTCATCAAGACGTCCACCGGCAAGGAGCCCGTCAATGCGACGCTCCCGGTGGGAATCGTGATGACCCGCATGATCCGTGAATTCGCCGAGCGGACGGGCCACGCCGTCGGCTTCAAGCCGGCGGGCGGCATCCGGTCGGCGAAGTCGGCGCTCGAGTGGCTGATCCTCATGAAGGAAGAGCTGGGGGATCCCTGGCTTTCGGCGGAGCGCTTCCGGCTGGGAGCCAGCGCGTTGCTCACCGACATCGAGCGGCAGCTCGAGCACTTCGTTACGGGACGCTACAGCGCCGCGCACCGGCAACCGATGGTCTGATGACGACGAGCGTCGCGCGCATCTTCGAGACGATGGAGTGGGGACCGGCGCCGGAAGCGAGCGGGCCGGCGCTCGACTGGCTGAAGTCGTACGGCGGCGAGCTCGGGCACTTCATCGGCGGCCGCTGGGTCCCGCCCGCGGCCGGTGAGACGCTCGAGGTGATCAATCCGGCCACGCGCGCGGTCCTGGGCCGGGTCGCGCAGGGGGGCAAGGCCGACGTCGATGCCGCGGTCGCCGCTGCGGGGCAGGCCTTCCCGGCATGGGCCGCGCTCTCCGGTCATGCCCGGGCCCGCTACCTCTACGCGCTGGCCCGCGAAGTCCAGAAGAACTCGCGGCTGCTCGCCGTGCTGGAGAGCCTCGATAACGGCAAGCCGATCCGCGAGACGCGCGATCTCGATATCCCGCTCGTGGCCCGCCACTTCTATCATCACGCGGGATGGGCGCAGCTCGCGGCGACCGAGTTCGCGGGCTACGGCCCGTTTGGTGTGGTCGGCCAGATCATTCCGTGGAACTTCCCCCTGCTGATGCTGGCCTGGAAGGTCGCGCCGGCGCTCGCAGCGGGAAACACCGTCGTGCTGAAACCGGCCGAATTCACGCCGCTCTCGGCGCTCTGCTTCGCGGAGTTGGCGCAACGTGTCGGCCTGCCGCCGGGCGTGTTCAACGTGGTCACCGGCGACGGCCGCGCGGGTGCGCTGCTGGTGGAGCATCCGGACGTGAAGAAGATCGCCTTCACCGGCTCGACCGAAGTGGGGCGGATCATCCGCAAGAAGACCGCCGGCAGCGGCAAGAAGCTCACGCTGGAGCTCGGCGGCAAGAGTCCGTTCATCGTGTTCGAAGACGCCGATCTGGACAGTGTGGTGGAAGGCGTGGTGGACGCGATCTGGTTCAACCAGGGCCAGGTCTGCTGCGCGGGCTCGCGGCTGCTGGTGCAGGAGGGCGTCGCCGGCCGGCTCGTCGCCAAACTGCGCGCGCGCATGGAGAAGCTGCGCGTCGGATCGCCGCTCGACAAAGCGGTGGACATGGGCGCCATCGTCGCCCCCGTGCAACTCGAGCGCATCCGCGCGCTGGTCGATCAGGGTCGGGACGACGGTGCGGAGATGTGGCAGCCGTCCTGGGCATGTCCCACGGAGGGCTACTTCTATCCGCCCACGCTCTTCACCGGCGTGTCGCCGGCGGCGACGATCGCCCAGGTCGAGATCTTCGGGCCGGTGCTCGTCTCCATGACCTTCCGGACGCCGGCCGAGGCGGTCGCGCTCGCCAACAACACGCCCTACGGGCTGGCGGCGAGCGTCTGGACGGAGAACATCAACCTCGCCCTCGACGTGGCGCCCAAGATCAAGGCGGGCGTCGTGTGGATCAACTCGACGAACCTGTTCGACGCGGCGGCGGGGTTCGGCGGATACCGGGAGTCGGGCTTCGGACGAGAGGGCGGGCGGGAGGGGATGTTCGAGTACCTCAAACCCGAATGGGACGCGGGACGAGGGACGGGGGAGGAGTTGGCATCGAAGACGGTGGCGGAGGCGGAGGGGCCTCCTCCCACGTCCCCGGTCCCTCTTCCCCCAATCGACCGTACCCCAAAGCTGTTCATCGGCGGGAAGCAGGTCCGCCCCGACCAGGGCTACAGCCGTGCGGTGCATGGCCGGGACGGACGAGTGCTGGGAGAAGTGGGGGAGGGGAATCGCAAGGACGTGCGCGATGCGGTCGAGGCCGCCCACGCCGCCGAGGGCTGGGGGCGAGGCGCCGGGCATCTGCGCGCCCAGATCCTCTATTACATCGCGGAGAACCTCTCGGCCCGGTCCGACGAGTTCGCCGGGCGAATCGCCGCGCAGACTGGCGGCACGGCCGAGCAGGGCAGGGCCGAGGTGGACGCCGCCATCGCACGGCTGTTCTCCTACGCAGCCTGGGCCGACAAGTACGATGGGGCCGTGCACCACGTGCCGATCCGCGGCGTGACGCTGGCGATGCACGAGCCGATTGGCGTGATCGGTATCGCGGCGCCGGACACGCATCCGCTGCTCGGCTTCGTGTCGCTCGTGGCACCGGCGGTCGCGGTGGGCAACACCGTGGTCGCGCTGCCGTCGACGCCGTACCCGCTCTCGGCGACCGACTTCTACTCCGTGCTCGAGACTTCGGACCTGCCCGACGGGGTCGTCAACATCGTGACCGGCGATAAGGATGCGCTGGTCCGGGTGCTGGCGGACCATCTGGACGTGGACGCGGTCTGGTACTGCGGCGGCCCGGGCGGCGCGCGGGTCGTGGAAGAGGCGTCCGCCGGCAACATGAAGCGCACCTGGCTGCCGGGCGGCCGCGACTGGCTCGACGCGCGTCAGGCTGAAGGTCGCGAGTTTCTCCGCCATGCAACGCAGGTGAAGAACATCTGGATCCCCTACGGCGAGTGACCGTCTGGACCACGCCGAGCTGATCAGCGCCATCGAGCATCGCGTCAACTACTCCGAAACCGATCAGATGGGGTTCGTCTACCACGCCAACTATCTCGTCTGGCTGGACATGGCCCGCACGGAACACCTGCGGCGCACGGGGGTGACCTACAAGGAAATGGAACAAGAGGGCGTCTTCCTGGCGGTGACCGAAGCCCATATTCGGTACCGCCAGCCCGCCCGCTACGACGACCTCGTGCGCATTCGTTGCTGGGTGCGGGACCTCGCATCGCGCCGGGCCATCTTCGGGTACGCTGTGGAGCGCGCCGAAACGGGTGAACTCCTGGCCACGGCGGAAACCGCCTTGATTGCTCTCGATCGCCGGCACGGCTTGACCCGCATTCCGGCACACGTGATGGAGCGCCTGCATGCGACTGCCGATCCTGTCCCCTTCCGCTTCTAGCCTGGTTGCGGCGCTGCTGGTCGCGGCGGCGCGGCCGGGGGCGGGGCAAGTCACTTCCCAGGCGCAGGACGAGGCCACGGTCGGACTCCTGGCGCGGCTGCTCGCCCTCTCGGACGCGCGCCGCTTCGACGGTGCGGTGCTGCGCCAGGCGCTCCAGTCCGACAATCCGAACGTGCGCGTCCAGGCGACGCTGGCCGCCGGCCGCATCCGCGACCCGGAAGCCGTCGAGCCGCTGGTGGCCGAGCTCAACGATTCCGTCGTGGCGGTGCAGGCCACCGCCGCGTTCGCGCTCGGGCTGCTCAAGGACCCCCGCGCCGTCGAGCCACTGCTCGCCACCGTCCGCAGCGTGCCCCCTGCCTCCCAGGGCCCGCGGGAGCTGGAGGCGATCACGGCGATCGCCAAGATCGGCGGGGCCCAGGGCGCCGATGCGATACGCCTCGTGCTGCAGGCGGCCCCGCTGGGGCAGACCGTGCCTCCGACGGCGAGCGTCGCCGCCCTCGAGGCCTGGCGCCTCGGCGATCGCGCCCCGGTGGCACAGTTGGTCGCACTCGCCGAGAACCCCGACGAGGTCGTCCGCTGGCGCGCCCTCTTCTCCCTCGGGCGGCTGCGCAGCGCACCGGCCATGCCCGTGTTGTACAGGGCGCTGGGCGAC
>DATGDT010000240.1:0-6794 GCA_035310725.1 Gemmatimonadales bacterium | reverse complement strand
TGGCCCAACGACGTGCTGCTGAGCGACCGGAAGCTGGCCGGGGTGTTGTGCGAGGGACGGTGGCAAGGTGATTCCCTGCAGTGGCTGGCGGTGGGCATCGGGGTGAACGTGACGAACGAGATCCCGTCAGAGCTGCGGGGGAGTGCAATTGCGCTCCGCGAGCTGCTCCCCGGCGTGCGCCGGCTGGACGTGCTGGATCGCCTCGTCCCGCCGCTCGGTCGTCTCGGCGCAGGAGGTGAGCGACTCAGCGAAGGGGAGTGCGCCGCGTTCGCGGCGCGCGACTGGCTCCGCGACCGCATGCTGCGTGCTCCCGCCGCCGGCCGCGGCGCGGGCCTGCAGCCGGATGGCGCGCTGCTGGTAGAGGGTGCGGATGGCATCCAGGCGCTTCGGGAGGGCCATGTCGAAACGGTTTGAGGGGTTTCTGAGCGACTTCGCGTCTTCGCGTCTGAGCGCCTAGCTTTTCGCATGCTCCTCGCCCTCGACGTCGGCAACACCGAGACCACGGTCGGCCTGTTTCAGGCCGATCGCCTCGTGGACCATTGGCGGCTCACGACCACCACTGCGCGCACGCCCGATGAGTGGGGCGCCCTGCTCTCGACGTATCTCACCAACGCCGGCCACTCGCCCTCGGGTGTCCGGGCCGTCGTCATCGCCTCGGTGGCGCCGCTGGTCACGCAGGGCATTTGTGAGGGCGTCGCCGCCGTGACCGGTGTGGTGCCGGTCCAGGTGGATGCGCGCTCGCCCCTGCCCATCACGCTCGACGTGGACGAGCCGCTGACGGTCGGAGCCGATCGTATCGTCAACACGCTTGCGGCGGCGCGCGTCTTCGCGCGCGACACGATCGTGGTGGACTTCGGCACCGCGACCACATTCGACTGCATCACGGCCGATGGCCGGTTCATCGGCGGCGTCATCATGCCGGGTATCCGCACCGCGTCCGACGAGCTGGTGCGCCGGACCGCCAAGCTTCCGGCGACGGAGCTCACCCCTCCCGCGAGCGTCATCGGGCGCCGGACCGAGGAGTGCATTCGCGCTGGCGTGCTGTGGGGGACGGCGGATGCCGTGGACGGCATCATCCGCCGTATCCGGGCGGAGTGGCCGACGAAAGGTGGGCAGCCTCCCTATGTCGTGGCGACCGGTGGACTCGCTCCGCTGGTGGCGCCGCTCACGCAGGGGATCGAAGCGGTACAGCCCGACCTGACGCTGGTGGGGCTGCGGCTGGCCGCGACGGCGCTGGGGCTTGGCTGGTAGGGCGGGGGCGCTAAATTAGGCGCCATCAACCGGATACCCCAACAGAGCCAGGGTCATGACTACCAGCGCCGTACCGACCGCCGATCGCTCCGATTTCCGCAACGTTCTCACGAGCGGCACTCTGGTCGGCGTCATCACCGGGATCGGCGTCGTGGCGTTCGTCGCGATTTCCCGGCTCCTGCCGGCGGGCCTCCCCCGGGACGTCCTGGAGAGCGTGCTCGTGCTGGTGGGCTGCGTCGCCGTGAGCCTGCTTCCCGGCCAACGCGCGGTCTCGCGCACCGCCGAGGGGGTCGCCGGCGCCGCCGCGATCGGCCTCTGGGGAACGGTGGTGTTCATGGCTTTCGACATCGTGCTGCTGCGGCCGTTCAAGGCGTATCCCTGGACGTGGGACGCCATCGGTGGGGGCAGCACCTGGTGGTACCTGCCGATCTGGTGGATGCTCGGCACCTTCCTGGCCTGGATGGGCGGGCTGTTGACGGCGGCGCGGAACGCCCGCGGCGCTGCTACGCCGGCCCAGGTGGCGCTCCCCGTGGTGGTCGGCGCGGTGGTGCTGAGCGCGGCCGGCAAGGTGCTGGGGTGCCCGGTGCCGCTCGCAGCGCTCACGGGGGCGGCCTATACGGTGACGCTCGCCGCGCTGGCCGTGTTCTTCAACGCCCGGAAGGCGTAGCGCGTGAGCGCCGCGGGGTTGCCCCGCTGGCTGGCGCGCGCGCTCGTGGTCATCGGATGGCTCCTCACGCCGCTCTGGGCCTGGGGAGCCTCGTTTTTGGGGCTGTGGGCCGGCGCTCATCTCGCCGGCCGGTTCACCAGTCCGGTGGGGATGCTCGCCCCGGCGCTGCTGGGAGCCGTGCTGTTCGGATTCATCACCCTCTGGGTCTGGGTGCGGTTCATGCGACGTGTGCCTCACTTGCTGTCCCATCACATGGCCGAGCGCCCCTCGCTGGAGCAGCGTCCGCTTGCGGACCACTGAGCGCGTTCTGATTCTCGCCCTCTCGGCGGCCGGAGCGACGTGTGGCGCACGACCCCTCGTGGCGCAGCGCGATGCCGGCCTGCTGTACGGGCGCTGGACGCCCGGCGGCATCACGACCTACGAGGCGCGTCTCGACCGGCGGCTCGGTTCCTGGTTGCACCACGGACCGACGCTGCACGTGCTGCTCGAGGATCGCGAGGCCGGACGCGGATTCTACGGCGTCGGCTACGAGGTGGCTTCGCCTCGGGGGGGCAGTGGGGTCGCGGTGTACGGGCTGTTGGGAGCCGCGCTCGGCATGATCTCGGACACCGGCGGTCAGGGACTGGGCGCGTTGTGGTCGACCGGCGTGGGAGTCGAATGGCGGCCGCTGCGGTTCTTGGGGCTGAACCTCGAAGAGCGATATCGCGTGACCGACCGGGGCCCGCGGGGCTTCTGGCGTCCTGGCGCTCCCCACAAGGGCTGGGGGACACTGCTCGGCCTCTCGTTCACCCTGGAGAACGGCCCGCGGCGGCGTCCGCAGACAACGTCGAGCGGCGGCGCTGTCCCTGCGCCGCCGGCAGGGAGAGGGGAGGGCGGAGCGCGGCCCGCGGACCCGCCGCTCATGATCGTCGGGCGGGCCGGGGATGTCGTGCAGACGGCCCTCGCGGTGTTGGGCAGCCCCTACCAGTGGGGGGGCACGGCCGAGAACGGCTTCGATTGCTCAGGCCTCGTGCAGTACGCCTACGCCCGTCACGGCATCCGGCTGCCGCGCACCAGCCGTGCCCAGGCGCAATCGGGCACTGCCGTCGCGGCGGCTTTCGACTCCCTGCAGGCTGGGGATATTCTGACGTTCGCCGCGCGCCCCGGCGGCGGCGTGACGCATGTCGGGTTGTATGTCGGAGACGGAAAGTTCATCCACAGCTCCTCCACCGGCGTGAAGCTGTCCCGCCTCAGCTCGGCCGATCCCGAGGGGGCCTATTGGATTCCGCGCTGGGTGGGAGTGCGGCGCGTCATGCCGTGATCGGTCCACCGATCCAGTGGAAGACGATCGGGCGCGGCGCGCTGGCGCTCGCCCTGGTATCGTGTGCCTCTCGGTACCGCATGCCGTCGGCGCTGCACAGCTACAGCTACTACGTCGCGGGCCGCGATTCCCTGAGCATGGCGCTGGAGGCGGCGCTGCGGCGTCGCGGGCTCCAGGTGGTGCCGCAGCTGCGCGGTGGGGCGGGGCCCACGGCGGCCGTCATTCACTTCATCTTCCGCGATCCAGGCGATTCCCTCGGCGCCGTGCTGCATGTGCAGCTGGCCGACACCCGCACCGGCGTCGTTGTTGGTGACGGGATGGCGTTGCTCGCCGGCCTGCCGGCAGCGCTGAGCGCGCGCGCCGAGGCATTGCTCGACTCCGCAGGACTGCGCCGACCCTCCCCTTGACAGCGCCCGGGGGGCGAGGAGAAATTGCCCCGCGGCAACCCTTGGCACTCAATGCCGTAGAGTGCTAACATAGATATCCTGCAATGCTTTACGTCGTTCAACTTCAGGTGGAGGCGGAGCGTTTATGGCTACTGCGACGAAGACGAAGCTGAAGGTCTTCCCGCTGGCCGATCGTGTGGCGATCAGGCCCATGGAAGAGACCGAGCAGATGAAGGGCGGGCTCTACATCCCCGATACGGCGAAGGAGAAGCCGATTCAGGGTGAGGTGATCGCGGTCGGGCCCGGCCGGACGGAGAAGGGGGAGAAGGTCCCCATGGAGCTGAAGGTGGGGGACCGGGTGGTCTACGGGAAGTACAGCGGCACGCAGGTCGAGCTGGATGGGGAAGAGATCATTCTGATCAAGGAAGCCGACGTCATCGCGAAGCTCAGCTAACCAGGCGGGAGGAATAGATGGCTGCCAAGTATCTGGAATTCAACACCGAGGCCCGCTCCCGTCTGAAGCGGGGCGTGGATCAGCTGGCCGAGGCGGTGAAGGTGACGCTCGGTCCCAAGGGCCGCAACGTCGTCATCGACAAGAAATTCGGTACGCCCACGGTCACCAAGGACGGCGTGACCGTCGCCAAGGAAATCGAGCTCGAGGACGAGATCGAGAACATGGGCGCCCAGATGGTGAAGGAAGTGGCGACCAAGACCTCGGATCTCGCGGGTGACGGCACGACCACCGCGACGGTGCTGGCGCAGGCGGTGTACCGCGAGGGGCTGAAGTCGGTCACCGCGGGCGTCAATCCGATGTCGCTGAAGCGCGGCATCGACAAGGCGGTCGAGGCGGTGGTGGAGGAGCTGAAGCGGATCTCCGTGCCCACCAAGGGCCGGAAGGAAATCGCCCAGGTCGGGTCGATCTCCGCCAACGGCGACAAGGAGATCGGGGACAAGATCGCCGACGCGATGGACAAGGTGGGCAAGGACGGCGTGATCACGGTCGAGGAGGCGAAGGGCCTCGAGACCACGCTCGAGACGGTGGACGGCATGCAGTTCGACCGCGGCTACCTCTCTCCCTACTTCATCACCGATCCCGAGAAGATGGAAGCCGTGCTCGAGGACGCCTACATCCTGGTGCACGACAAGAAGGTCTCGGCGATGAAGGACCTGCTGCCGCTGCTCGAGAAGGTGGCGCAGTCGGGCAAGCCCCTGCTGCTCATCGCCGAGGACGTCGAGGGTGAGGCGCTGGCCACGCTGGTGGTCAACAAGCTGCGCGGCACCCTCAAGGTGTGCGGGGTGAAGGCCCCGGGCTTCGGCGATCGCCGCAAGGAGATGCTCACCGATATCTCGGTGCTGACCGCCGGCAAGGTGATCTCCGAGGAGCTGGGCTTCAAGCTCGAGAACACGGTGCTGGGCGACCTCGGCCAGGCCAAGCGGATCGTGGTGGACAAGGACAACACCACCATCATCGGCGGCAAGGGCAAGCAGGCCGATATCCAGGGCCGCATCGCGCAGATCAAGTCCGCCATCGAGAAGTCGACGTCGGACTACGACAAGGAGAAGCTGCAGGAACGGCTCGCGAAGCTCGCGGGTGGCGTCGCGGTGATCAACGTCGGCGCGGCCACTGAGACCGAGATGAAGGAGAAGAAGGCCCGGGTGGAGGATGCGCTGCACGCCACCCGCGCCGCGGTCGAGGAGGGCATCGTGCCGGGTGGCGGCGTGGCGCTGCTGTGGTGCCAGAAGTCGCTCGACAAGGTCCGCGGGGCGGACGAGGACGAGAAGATCGGGATCGACATCGTCCGGCGCGCGCTCGAGGAGCCGATCCGCATGATCGTCCAGAACGCCGGCGCCGAGGGCGCGATCGTCGTGGGCAAGGTGAAGGAGTCGGGTAAGCTGAGCTATGGCTACAACGCTCAAACCGACGAATACGAGGACCTGGTCATGGCGGGGGTCATCGACCCGACCAAGGTCACGCGCACCGCACTGCAGAACGCGGCGTCCATCGCCGGCCTGTTGCTCACGACAGAATGCGTAGTGGTGGAGAAGCGGGAGAAGGACAAAATGCCCCCGATGCCTGGAGGCGGAGGCGGCGGCATGGGTGGGATGTACTAATAGACCAGGCGCGTAGACGTACAGACGCGTAGCCGCTCAGAAGTTGCTGTGTCCGTTTGCTGTAAGGCTTCTCGTAGGCAGTAGTGAAGGAGTTCGCTATGTATTCACGCAACATTTCCATGCACCTGAAGGCCAACACGGCCGCCGAGTTTACCCGGACGCTCGAGAAGGACGTCCTGCCTCTGCTCCGCAAACAGACGGGCTTCAAGGACGAGATTTCCTTCGTCGACGCGGACCGCTCCGAAGCGGTGGCGATCAGCCTGTGGGACCGGAAAGAGAGCGCGGAAGCGTATAGCCGCGATACCTATCCGCAGGTGCTGAAGACCTTGACGAGTGTGATCGAAGGCACGCCGAAGGTCGAGGCCTACGAGGTCTCGAATTCGACATTCCACAAGATCGCCTCGAGCAACTAGCACGCAGTCCGGGGAGGGCGGCGCGGTTCTGCCGCCCTTCTCTTTTTTTCCCGGAGCGAGGACGGATGATCGACATTCACTGCTACAACTGCGGGGGATTCATCAGCGAGCCGAGCCGGATCGCGCATCGCCTGGAGCCGAGCATCATGCACAAGGAGTTCGGGGCGGTACCCACCAGCTCCCTCTGTACCTGCAATCCCCCGGTCGTATACGGACCTCGGGCGGGGCGATCGTCGCTGCAGAGCGCGCGGCGTCTCAATTAGGCAGGAGGCATTTATGGAAGGGCATCCGATGACCCCCATCACCATCCAGCGCTTCGTGAAGGAGCTGGACAAGCTGAAGCAGGAAGTGGACGCGGGAACCCTGCAGCCGGAGAACTACGACGGCCGGCTGGCGCGGATCATCCGCGAGCTGCGGGAGCGAGGCCTGGACGCCGACCGCGCGGCCGCCACGGCGGCACTCGCCGACGCGGTCACGCGGGGCGTCCTCACGTCGCCCATGAAGGATCACATCGAGAAAGGCCTGGACTCAGTGCCGCACCGCACTGACCTGTGACGGGGCGAAGCTGACGCGCCGCACCGCCGCGATCTGTCCCTGCTCGATACGCCCCTCGACCAGCTCGGAGCCCAGCAGCGCGAAGATCCGGTCCTGGACGAACAGCGGCC
>DATGDT010000239.1:0-14932 GCA_035310725.1 Gemmatimonadales bacterium | reverse complement strand
GTCGTTCGAGGGCTGGACGAAGAACCCGAGGTGATCGGGTGTGCCGCCCGTAATGTTGAAGGTCGATGACGTCGCCCCGGTGAAGCCGCCCCCCGCGGCGGTCAGGGTGTAGCCCGTTCCGCCCTTGTCGATGCTCAGATTGGAGAAAGTGGCAACCCCCGCGACCGCCGCCTTGGGATTGGTCCCCGTGAGGATGCCGCCGGAGGGATTGGTGCCGATCGCCAGGGTGATGCTCGTGTTCGTCGTGACTCGGTTCCCGCCGGCGTCCCGGACCTCCACCTGCACCGCGGGCGTGATCGACGCGCCGCTCGCCGTGTTCGAGGGTTGTACCAGGAAGCCCAGCTTCGTTGCCGGTCCGACCGTGATGTTGAAGGGGCTCGAGGTCGCGGCCGTGAGGCCCGTGGCATTGGCGGTCAGCGTGTAGCCGGTGCCCGCGCTGTCGACCGTCAGGGTGCTGAAGCTCGCAAGACCGCTCGTCGCCGCGACGGTCTTCGTGCCGCCGAGCGTGCCGCTGTTCGGGTTCGTGCCGATCGCCATCGTAATGCTGTTGGAAGCCGACGTCACGCGATTGCCGCCCGCGTCACGGACCTCGACCTGTACCGCAGGCGAGATCGTCGCTCCACCGGTGGTGCTCGCCGGTTGCACCAGGAGCCCGAGCTTCGCGGCAGCGCCGACGGTGATGTTGAACGAGGCCGATGTGGCCCCAGTAAGGCCTGTCGCGACCGCCGTGAGCGTGTACCCGGTCGCCGCGCTGTCGATCGTCAGGTTATTGAAGGTCGCCAGCCCACTCGCTGCCGCCCTGGTGGTCGTCCCACCGAGCGTGCCGTTCTTCGGGTTGTTCCCCAGGGCGAGCGTGATACCGGTGTTCGCCGTCGTGACGCGGTTTCCCCCGGAGTCTCGTACCTCGACTTCTATCGCAGGCGCAATCGCCGTGCCGCTTGCTTCGTTTGACGGCTGCACCCGGAAGCCGAGCTTCACCGCCGACCCCACGGTGACGTTGAACGCGCTCGAGGTGCCGGCCGTGAGGCCGGTGGCATTGGCGGTCAGCGTGTAGCCGGTGCCGGCGCTGTCGATCGACAGGGTACTGAAGCTCGCAAGGCCGCTCACCGCCGCGATGGTCTTGGTGCCGCCGAGCGTGCCCCCGCTGGGGTTGGTCCCGATCGCCACCGTGATGCTGTTGGTCGCGGCCGTCACGCGATTCCCGCCCGCGTCCCGAACCTCGACCTGCACCGCAGGGGAGATCACTGCCCCGCCTGTGATGTTGGCGGGCTGGACGCGGAACCCGAGCTTCGCCGCGGCGCCCACCGTGATGTTGAACGCATTCGACGTCGCGCCCGTGAGTCCGGTCGCGGCCGCCGTGAGCGTGTAACCGGCTCCGGCGCTGTCCACGCTCAGCGTGCTGAACGTGGCGATGCCGTTCACGGCGGCCACGGTCTTGGTCCCCGACAGGGCGCCGCTATTCGGATTCGCGCCGATCGCGACGGTCACGCTGGTGGTCGCGCTCGTGACGACATTCCCGCCGGCGTCCTGAATCGCGACCGTTACCGCCGGGCTGATCGTCGCGCCGCCGGTGGCATTGGTGGGCTGGCTGACGAAGGCCAGCTTCGTCGCCCCGCCTACCTGGATATTGAACGACGCGGACGTCGCCCCGGTAAGGCTGCCTCCCGCGGCGGTCAGGGTATAGCCGGTCCCGTTCTTGTCGATGCTCAGATCGGAGAACGTGGCGACCCCGTTGACCGCCGCCACGGTAAGGGTCCCCGTGAGGATGCCCCCCGAGGGATTGGTGCCGATCGCCACGGTGATGCTCGTGGACGCAGTGGTAACACGATTCCCGCCGGCATCCCGGACCTCGACCTGCACGGCGGGGTTGATCGGCGTTCCGCTGGCACTGTTGGTGGGCTGCACCAGGAATCCCAGCTTCGCGGCTGGACCCACGCTGATGTTGAAGGCGCTCGACGTGGCGCCGGCGAGGCCCGTCGCAGTTGCGGCCAGGGTGTAGCCGGTTGCCGCGCTGTCGACCGTCAGGGTGTTGAAGCTCGCGACGCCGTTCACCGCCGTAACCGTCTTCGTACCACCGAGCGTCCCATTCTTCGGGTTCGTGCCCAGCGCCACCGTGACGCTGTTAACGGCCGTCGTCACGCGGTTGCCGCCGGCGTCGCGGATCTCGACCTGCACCGCCGGACTCATGGTCGCCCCGCCTGCGGCGTTCGCCGGCTGCACCAGGAAGCCGAGCTTCGCCGCAGCGCCGACGGTGACATTGAACGCGTTCGACGTCGCCCCCGTGAGCCCGATCGTGACCGCGGTCAGCGTGTAGCCGATGCCGGCGCTATCCACGTTGAGCGTGCTGAACGTGGCCAATCCGTTCACGGCCGCCACGGTCTTGGTCCCCGACAGCGTCCCGGCATTCGGATTCGTGCCGAGGGCGATCGTGATGCTGTTGGTCGCGCTCGTGACCCGGTTCCCGCCCGCGTCCTGGACTTCGATCTGGATGGCCGGGCTGATCACGGCCCCGGCGGACGTGTTCGCCGGCTGCACGAAGAATGCGAGCTTCGTCGCCCCACCGATCGCGATGTTGAACGGCGTCGACGTGGCGATAGGGAGCCCCCCGCCGGAGGCGGTCAGGGTGTACCCGTTCCCGTCCTTGTCGATACTCACGCTCGGGAAGGTCGCGACCCCGCTCACGGCAGCGATGGGACCGCCCCCAGACAGGACGCCCCCCGTCGGGTTGGTGCCGATGGCCAGGGAGATGCTCGTGGTGGCCGTGGTGACGCGGTTCCCACCAGCATCCCGGACCTCGACCTGGACGGCCGGGGCGATGGCGACGCCACCCGCCGTGCTGGTCGGCTGCACCAGGAACGCCAGGCTCGCGGCCGGTCCCACCGCGACATTGAAGGCGGCGGACGTCGCAGCCGTAAGGCCCGTCGTGTTCGCGGTCAGGGTATACCCGGTGCCCGCACTGTCGATCGTCAGCGTATTGAAGCTCGCGACGCCGCCCACCGCCGCGACGCTCACAGTCCCCCCGAGGGTTCCGCTCTTCGGGTTGGTGCCGATCGCCAGGGTCACGCTGTTCGTGGCGGCCGTGACCCGGTTGCCGCCTGCGTCCCGGATCTCGACCTGCACCGCCGGATTGACCGTGACCCCACCCGTCGTGCTCGCCGGCTGCACCAGGAATCCCAGCTTCGCGGCCGCGCCCACGGTGATATTGAACGCGCTCGACGTCGCCCCCGTGAGTCCGGTCGCGGCGGCGGCCAGCGTGTAGCCGGTGGCTGCGCTGTCGATCGTGAGGTTAGTGAATGTGGCGACGCCGTTCGTCGCGGCTTGAACCGTCGTCCCGGCAAGCGAGCCGTTCTTCGGATTCGCACCGAGGGTGAGTGTGATGCTGGTCGAGGCGGCGGTGACCCGGTTGCCGGCCGCATCCTGTACTTCGACCTGCACCGCCGGGGACAGCGCCGTGCCGCTGGTCGTGCCCGAGGGTTGCCCGAGGAAGCTGAGGCGGGCCGGCGGACCGATAACCACCGTGATGGCCATCGACCCGGGAATCCCCTCGACCGTGGCCGTGATCGTCACGGAGCCGAGCGAGCGGCCGGTTACGAGGCCGCCGGCGCTGACCCGCGCGACGGTGGTGTCGCCGCTGGACCAGGTCACGGGGCGGCCGCTCAGGGCGTTGCCGCCGGCGTCGCGGGGAACGGCGCTCAGCTGCAGCGTTCCAGTGATGGGGACGGTCGAGGTGGAAGCCGACACGAGCACGGACGCCACCGTGGCCGGGGGGCCTGACGTATCGGAGCTGCAGGCGACCAGCAACGCGGTGACGGCCACAACCTTGCGAAGCGTGGCGCCGCTCATCGGGCGAAAGCTAGCCAGCCAACCCGGTCTGCGAACCGGGGCCGGAGAAGCTGATCGATTCTTCACGCTTGGGGTCAGTGGCAAGTCTCAGTTCCCACGTCGGTGAAGGTCTCACCTTCAGCCGGGAGGAACTGGTAGCCGCATAGCAGTGCTCGCCTCGGCGACCGAACGTGTGGTGCCGTGGTCTGGCGTCTACGCATGGGAAATCGATATGTGTGGCACAATCACAGCACCCCTGTGGCGCACGTGCGTCACGCAAGGGCCCGTCGGGCATGCTGCACCCCGAACCCCCGCTCCCATCTGACTGCTGAAGCAAGAGATACGCCCGCGCGGCCCTCGCCCCAAGCCTCTGCAGGGGCGAGATTCCCCCCCCATTCCGACCCTGCACGACTCCGACCGGCGAGGCGCCATTACCAGATTCGTGCCCCGTTTCCTGCTGACCGCTGCGGTCGCATGCATCCTGGCCGCGACGCTCACCCCTGCGGGAACCGTCGTCGAGTCGGAGTTCCTCCGCTGCCTGCTGTGCGGCGCCCGCGGCCTGTCCGACAGCCTCGTGAACATCATTCTGTTCGCCCCCCTGGGCATCACGCTCGCGCTCAATGGCCGACACGGGATGCGAGCGGTGGTCCTGGGCGGGATGCTGTCGTGCGGGGTGGAGCTCGCCCAGATCTTCATCCCGGGCCGCGATCCGAGCCTGGGCGACGTCGTCGCCAACACCCTCGGCACCGCCGCCGGTCAGGCGATCTTCGGCCTCGCCGGCCGCTGGCTGCTGCCCAACGCGCGCGCCGCCGCGCGTCTCTCGCTGCTCGCGGCCGGCCTGTTGCTGGCCGTTTTCAACGCGACTGCCCGCCTGCTCGAGCCGTCGCTGCCGACCGGCACGGTACGCACGTGGTACACGCCCGATCGACCCGACCTCGAGTGGTATCATGGCCGGGTGCTGCGCGCGAAGCTCGGGCCGATCGCTTTGCGTCCCGGCCGGCCGTTCGAGTCCGCGGCGGTGCGTGGCCTGCTGCTCGACGAAGCCCCGCTTCGCATCGACGCGACGGCCGGTCAGGCCGTGAGGGGTCTCGCGCCCCTGCTCGTGATCGAAGACGAGGATGGCCGGGAAGTCATCCTCGCGGGTATCGACCGGGAGGACCTCGTGTTCCGGTATGTTCCCCGGGCTTCCCGCTGGCGCCTGGATCAGCCCGACCTCAGACTGCGCCACGCGTTCGCCGCTGTGCGTCCCGGCGACACCGTGCAGATCGCGATCCGGCGCCAGGGACGAGGGGTTTGCCTCGCGCTGAACCGGTCCGCCCGGTGCGACATCGGCAACAGCATCGGCAGCGGCTGGGCGTTGCTGTATTACCCGCGGCACTTTCCTGTCTGGGCCTACACACTGCTCGAGGCCGGCTGGGTCGCGGGCCTCGCGTTCCCCATCGGGCTTTGGGCCCGGCGCCGGCCCGAGACCGCATTGGCGGTCGCCTTGCTCTGTGTCGCGCTGTTCGTCCCGTTCACCGGTCTGATCCGCACACCGCCGCATCAACTCGTGGGCGCCGCCGCGGGCCTGCTGCTGGGCCGCTTGCTGCAGGCGTGGCGACGGGCCGTCAGCGCGGGGACCGGGTGACGACGAAGGCGTCGAAGGCAGGGCCGGTTCGCGGTGGAGTGCGCAGCACGCGCCCCTGCGGCGCCGGCGGAATGACCCCGGTCATCGGAATGCGGATCGGCGCGCCCTGGTACTCCCCGCTCACGACGGGTGCGCCGAAGAGGTCCTGCACGTTGTGGACTTCATAGCGGTCTCCCGTCCGGAGCACTCCGGCGAGATCCACGGCCACGGCGGCCTCGCGCCCCCAGTTGAAGACCACGACGTGCGCCCGGCCGGGCTCGTACTTGTTGGGTCGTACGAAGACCCTGGTGGTCGTCGGGAGAGACGGGAGCACGGTGTCGCTCCCCCCCAAGCCGGTCCGTTCCCGCCATTCGTCCCAGCCATATGCCGAGGTCTCATAGCGCCAGCCCTTGGCACCCCCGGCTCGCGCCCAGGTGTTGCCGGACCACCGGTAGCTGTTCGCCAGCCCCTCCCCGCCGAGGCTCACGAGGTCCCGGCTGCCCACGATCACGTTGCCCGTCACGGTCGCCTGACTCCAGGGCTCGCTCATCTCGAGACCGACCTTGCCTCCCACGATGTAGTTGTCCTGCAGGACGAGGCTGTGGTTGTTCTGAGGCGCGTACCGGCCGGCCCGGATGTTGATGCCGTCGGCGCCGGCGTAGTAGAGCATGTTCCCGATCCCGACCATGCCCTCCGTCGGGACCGGGGCGTTGAAGATCAGATTCGCGCGAGCCGCCACAGCGGTCGAGATCGTTCCGTTGTCGAAGGAGATGTTGCCCTCGACCCGGATATTGCGGATCACCGGGTTCCGGGGACTGGCGTAGATCTGGATGCCACGCGCCATGTTGTTGAAGAAGACGTTGTCGGTGATCAGCTTGGTGCCTGTTTCGTTGTGGACGTAGGTGCCGTGGTCGAGGTTCTCGTGGGTGCCGTTGTTGTACACGATGCACCCATACATCTCGGCGTCCACCGCAGGCGTCCAGAAGCTGATTCCCTGAGTCCCGGCGTCATGGACGACGAGGTTGATGAACAGGCCATGGTCCGTGTTGGCCTGGATCCCGTACGTGGTCGGGGCCGATTGCATGACCTCGAAGCCCCAGAACGCGAGGTAGGCCCCTTCCGCCCGTAAGGTGCCGTCGATCGTCGCCCGTTCCCCTGCGGCCTGGCGAAAGACGATCCAGCGCCCCGGGGAGCCCTGCAGCTTCGTGCCAAACGCTCCGCGGTAGGTCCCGCCACGCAGCCACACGGTGTCTCCCGGATGGACGCGGCCGCCGGCACCGGCCAGGGCCGTCGCCAGGTCCCACGGCTGGTCCGCCGCGCCCGTACCGGCCGCACTGCCGGTGGGCGACACGAAATGGACGCACGGCGAGGTTCCGGCGGTCGGCGCCACCAGGAAGGTGACGAGGAACAGCAGCGAACCCTTCGACAGGTCCCGGAGCATCGGGTCAGGGCGCCGGGCTGGTAACGAGGAAGACATCGAAGTCGGGTCCCGTTTTGGGGGCCTGCGCCGGGCTGGTGCGGCCGATCGGCCGCGGTGGCGCCACGCCGCCCATCGGGATGGCGACCAGGGCACCCGTGTACGTCCCCGACGCCACCGGCGCGCCGAACACGTTCTGGACGTTGCGGATTTCGTAGTGCTGTCCCGGAGTCAGGACGCTCGAGAGATCGACGCTCACGGGGTCCTGGTGCGCGAAATTGTAGATCACGACGAACCCGCGACCCGCTTCGTAGGCGTTGGGACGTACGATGACCTGCGTCGCCACCGGTGTACCGGGCGTCGCGGCATCCGACGCGCCGAGTCCGGTAACCGTCTTCCAGCCGTCGAAGGTGTAGGCCGTGTCGTTCTGCTGCCACGCCGTCGCGGCCGGGTCCCGGTAGTAGGTGTTCCCGCTCCAATCGTAGATCCCCGGCGTGGGACCGCCGGTGCGGACGACACTGGTGCCGCCATCCCCGATCAGGACGTTGTTGCGGACGGTGGCGCTGGCCCACTGGTACTGCATTTCGATGCCCAGCTCGCCGCCGACCGTGTAGTTGTTCTCGAGGGCGATGCCCTTGTTATAGAGCGCGCTGTCGCTGGTATCGTAGTTGCCGAGCCGGAACTGCACGCCGTCGATGCCGGGCGAGAAATACAGCAGGTTGTCGGTCGCCACCATCCCGCTGATGACGGTCGGGCCGCTGATCAGCACGTTGACCCGGCTCGAGCCGGTGGCGATAGTGCCGTTGTTGAAGGCGATGTTGCCCACCACACTCACGTTCTGCAGCGCTGTCCCCGCGTCGTTGTACACCTGGATGCCGCGCGCGAAGTTGTTGAAGACGACGTTGCCGGTGATGTGCTTCGTTCCGGTGGTGGCGTTGTGGGCGTAGATGCCGTGGTCGATGTTGTCCCGGAAGCCGTTGTTGTAGATGATGCTCCCGTACAACTCCACCCCGGCGCCCTTGTCGGCCCCCATGCTCACACCGGAAAAGCCGGCGTCGTGCAGAATCAGGTTGATGAACTTGCCGTCCGCCGTATTGGCCTCGAGCACGCGATCCACCACGGCCGTCGGATGCGACTGCATGATCTCGAAGCCCCAGAACACCAGGGAGGAGCCGCCCGCCGCCAGGGAGCCGTCGATCGTGGCGCGCTCGCCGGGATACTGCCGGAAGTAGATCGGCGCCCCGGGGGTTCCGTTGAGCGACGTCTCGAAGCTGCCGACGTAGGTCCCACCCCGAATCCACACGGTGTCGCCCGGCTGAATGCGATTGCCGTGGCCGCCGGCGAGGGCGGTGGCGAGGTCCCAGGGGGAGTCCGTCGTGCCCGTGCCCCCGCTCGTTCCGTACGGGGGGAAAACGACGTAGTAGCCGACATGCGTGCCGGGCGGCGGCGGTGGGGGCGGCGGCGGTGCGGTACGATCCCCCACCGCGCATCCCAGCACCGTCGCCGCAGCGACGACTCCGCCTGCAATTCCCGTAAACCGGCCTGGCCTCATCCCATCACCTCGTACAAGGAAGGACCCTGCCATGGCGTCCATAGACACGCGCGGCCCGTCGCAGCGATCGCGCGGGATCGCCGGCCGGGGCCGCTGGAAACGCGACTGCTCGAGCTTCTAAGGTAGTGGAATGGCGAACCGTCTAACACCCGTCTTCATGGTCGCACGCCTCGTCACCAGACGATGGTGACGCAGAGCACACGGAACTCTCCGGCCGATGTGGATCCGGTGCCACATGATGGAGCGCGCGCGACAACTTTCGAGGCCAAATCGGGGACCGGCGCGAACTAGGGGTGGGCCACGATGCGGTAGAGACTGCCGGACAGCGTCGTGAGATACACGTCCCCCCTGGGATCCTCGCCGAACGAGCTGAGACCACCGCTCACTGCGAGCGCCGGCCACTCTCGCGGCTCGGTCGCCTGGCCATTGGCATAGCGGAAGGAGCGCACCCACCCGCTGCAGAAATCGCCGTAGAGATAGAGCCCCTGGAGCGATGACACGCGGGCGCCGCGGTAGACGTAGCCGCCGGTCACCGAGCAGCCGTCGCTATGCGTGTACTCGGTGACCGGCGGCAGGAGCCCCGTCCGGTCGCAACTCGACGCCGCGTAGCAGTGGTTCCCTTCCATCACGTTCCACCCGAGGTTCTGCCCGCCCGGGCCTCCGGACGGCAGCACGTCCACTTCCTCCCATGCGCTTTGCCCCACGTCGGCGACATACAGATCGGCCGTGGTGCGGTCGAAGGAGAAGCGCCACGGATTGCGCAGGCCGTACAGCCAGATCTCCCCACGCGCGCCGGCCGTTCCGACGAAGGGATTGTCCGCCGGGATGTACGGCGCCGGCAGGTCCACGTCGAGCCGCAGGATCTTCCCGAGCACCGTGCCGAGGTTCTGCCCGTTGCCGAGCGGATCGCCTCCCGACCCTCCGTCCCCCAGCCCCACGTAGAGCTTGCCGTCCGGGCCGAACAGCAGCAGCCCCCCGTTGTGATTGGAGAACGGCTGCGGGGTGGCGAGGATGGTGTCCCCCGAGGTGGAATCGGCGACATCCGGGTCGGCGCTCATCCGATAGCGCACGACTCGCGTATCGCCGTGCTTGTCGGTGAAGTAGACGAAGAAGCGACCGTTCTGCGCGTAGGATGGATGAAACGCGAGGCTGAGAAGTCCCTGCTCACCGCCCGAGACGATGTGTCCCGAAACATCGAGGAACGGTGTGGCCCGCAAGGAATCGTGGTGCAACACACGGATGGTGCCGCCCTGCTCCACCACGAACAGGCGCTTCGTGTCGCCCGGCGGAGCCGTGACGAACACGGGCGCCGCGAAGTCGCTGCTGACGAGGTGCAGCGCGGCGGAGTCACCCGGTCCGGGGCCTGGTCCGGGTCCCGGTCCCCCGCTCGTCTGCGCCGCGGAACAGGCGGCGCCCCACCACACCCAGAACCACATGGCCTTCACCCGCCGGCGCGCTCCTCCCCGCCGCGCAGCGCCTCGCCCAGCAGCACCTCGACGCCCTCGCGGCGCAGCTTACCTAGCATCCGCGCCTCGACCCGGGCGGTGACCTCCACCACGCCGTCGGTGTGCGTCTCCCGCAGCACCTCCGTCTCCCGGTGCAACTCGGCCAGGAGGCGGCCGTCGGCCAGGGGGACCCGGACGCGCGCCAGTGGCCGGAGCGCCTGCGCCGCGGTGCGCAGCGCGTCACGCAACGCCGTCACACCGGGGGGCCGCCCATCGAGGCCGGCGCTGGTCAGCACGGCGTGCGGATACCGCTCCCGTACCTGCGCGAGGAACGCCGCGGGGTCGGGCAGCAGGTCGGCCTTGTTGAAGACGTGGATGACGCCTTTGCGCTGTTCCGCGTGCAAGCCCATCTCCTCGAGCACGCCTTCGACCACGTCGACCTGTTCCTCCCACATCGGATGCGACGCGTCGATGACGTGCAGCAGCTGGTCGGCGGCGCGCGCTTCCTCCAGGGACGCGCGGAACGAGGCGACGAGATGGTGGGGCAGCTTGCGGATGAACCCGACCGTGTCGCTGAGGCGGAAGCGGTACCCCTCACCCACGTCGACCTCGCGGGTGAGCGTGTCGAGTGTGGCGAACAGGCGGTCCTCGACGAACACGTCCGTGCCCGACAGCGCCCGCAGCAGGCTGGATTTTCCGGCGTTGGTGTAGCCCAGCAGTACCGCCTGGGGAATGTCGCGCCGCCCCTGCCGCTGATTGGCGCGGTGCTCGGCCACGTCCTCGAGCCGCCGACGCAGCACGGAGATCTTGCGACGGATCACGCGCCGGTCGGTTTCGAGCTGGGTCTCGCCCGGGCCCCGCAATCCGATACCGCCGCGGATGCGCGAGAGATGGGTCCACATGCGCGTGAGCCGCGGCAGCAGGTACTGCAGCTGCGCCAGCTCCACCTGCATCTTCGCCTCCGCGCTCCGGGCCCGGGTGGCGAAGATGTCGAGAATCACCTCGGCGCGGTCCATCACCCGCACGCCCGTCGTCTTCTCGAGGTTGACCCCCTGCACCGGCGAGAGCGGCTCGTCGAACATGAGCAGCGTCGCGCCACTCTGTGCCATCAGCGCTTTCAGCTCCTCGACCTTCCCGGGCCCCAGGTACAGGTTGGGCGTGGGCGCATCGATGCGCTGCACCAGCCGTCCGACCACCTCGGCGCCGGCAGTGTCCGCGAGCCGGGCGAGCTCGTTGAGATGCTCGTCCACGTGCGTCACGTCGGCCGAGCCCTTGCGCGGCGCCCCGACCAGATAGACCCGCTCCCGGGGCGGCTGGATCTCGATCAGCTGACGGATGGGCGCCCCCTTGGGCCGGTCATCGCAGCAGGGCCTTCAAGGGCACCTCACCCGAGCCGTGCACCTGCACGCGGCGGTCGCCGATCGGCGTGCCGAGACTGGCCACGCCGGTGAGAGCGAAGCGCACCGCCTGCCGCGACAGGAGCGCGCGCGCCCCGGCGCCGACGCCGGCCCATTCGAACTGCACCGGCACGGTGACGAGGCTGTGCTGTTGCGACGGCAGCTCGAGCGGCGTCTCGAGCAACGCGTCCCCGAAGTGCACGTCCTCGAGATCGATGCCCAGCTCCAGCCGGGTCGTCCGCAGGCGATAGTCGTTGGGGTTGAACACATCGAGGGCCAGATCGAGCGTACCACCGGTCAACCCCAGTCCCGTCACACTGATCTCCTGCAGCTTGATGTCGGGCTCCTGGAACCGCAGCGCCTGCCCAAGCGTGGCGCATCCCGCGACCATCAGGGAGACCCCGAGCCACCGCGTCCACCGGCTCATTCCGCCTCCCCGCTCCCGCCGCTCCCCTTCTGTCCCTCGGCGGCCTCCCGCTTGCGACGCTCCCACCATTCGACACGCTCCTTTACCGTCTTTTCGTACCCGCTGTCGGTCGGCTCGTACCAGCGCGCCCCTTTCAGGGCCTCGGGCAGGTATTCCTGCACCGTGTACGCGCCGTCGTAATCGTGCGCGTAGCGATACCCCTCACCATACCCCAATTCATGCATCAACTTCGTGGGCGCATTACGGATGTGCAGCGGCACCGGCTCGGCGGGGTGGGCCGCGGCGGCCGCCGAGGCTTCGCCGAAGGCCTTGTAGACACGATTCGACTTGGGCGCCGTGGCCAGGTACACCGTCGCCTCGGCCAGGGCGAGCTCACCCTCCGGACTCCCCAGGAAGTGGTAGGCGTCCTTCGCAGCGAGCGTCACCGTGAGTGCGCGGGGGTCGGCCAGCCCCACGTCCTCGCACGCGATGCGTACCAGCCGGCGCGCCAGGTACAGCGGATCCTCACCGCCCGCCAGCATCCGCGCCAGCCAGTACAGGGCGCCCTCCACGTCACTGCCGCGAACGGCCTTGTGCAGGGCCGAGATGAGGTTGAAGTGCTCCTCGCCACCCTTGTCGTACTTCGCGAAGCGCTTCTGGAGGGCGTCAGCTACGACCGTGGAGGTGAGTACCCTCGTCCCCCTTCCCTCGTCCCCCGTCCCCGTCACGTACTCGGCCGCCGCCTCCAGCGCCTGCAGCGCACGCCGGGCGTCGCCGTCCGCCTCGCGCGTCAGCAAGGCCAGCGCATCGTCGTCGATCGCGAGACCGAGCCGCCCGAGGCCCCGGTCGCCGTCGCTCAGCGCGCGCCGCACCAGGGTCGCCAGCTCTTCGGCGACGAGCGGCTGCAGCACGAATACGCGGCAGCGCGACAACAGCGCGCCGGTCAGCTCGAAGCTCGGATTCTCGGTCGTCGCCCCGATGAGGGTGATGATGCCGTTCTCCACCCACGGGAGGAACGCATCCTGCTGGGCCCGGTTGAAGCGGTGGATCTCGTCGCAGAAGAGGATCGTTCCCTGGCCCTGGTACTTGAGCCGCTCCTCGGCCTCGCGAATGATCTCGCGCACCCGGCCTACGCCTTCGGTCACCGCGGAGAACGGCTCGAAGTGACGGTCGGTGTAGTTCGCGATGATGCGGGCGAGGGTGGTCTTCCCCGACCCCGGCGGTCCCCAGAAGATGCAGGAGCCAACGTCGCCGCGGCGGATCAGCTCTCCCAGCGCCTTCCCGGGGCCCAGCAGGTGCTCCTGGCCGAGGAAATCCTCCAGCGTGCGCGGGCGCATCCGCGCGGCGAGCGGCTCGGACGAGCCCTGAAACAGCGTCGGCTCACTCATGCGAACCGTTCCACCAGCGCGCGGGTGGCGTAGAACAGCGCGGCCCCGGTGAAGAACGCGGCCGGCAGCGACCACCCGCGCTTGCCCTGGAACTCCGGCACCAGGTTCGACGCCGCCACGTAGAGCGTGACGCCGCCCGACAGCGCGAGCCCGTGCCGCACCAGCACGCCCAGCGAGTCGGTGAGCAGTACGCCGAGCAGCGTCGCGAACCCGAGCAGCGCGGCGGCGCGCACCGCGGTCGCGGGACTCCGCCCGCCGGCCAGCATGAGGCTCGCGATGGTCACGCCCTCGGGGAGCTTGTGGAGCAGGATCGCCACGAACACCATGATGCCGAGCGTGGGCCGCACCAGGAATGCGCTGGCGATGGCGACGCCGTCGAAGCAGGTGTGCAGCAGCAGTCCCACCAGCGCCGACGTCCCCGCGCGCGCATTGACCGCGTGCGTCTCCTCACCGAAATGGAAGTGCGGCGTGACCGTATGCTGGGTGAGATGCACCGCCAGGTAGCCGAGGAGCACGAGCAAGGGTCCCGCCGGACCGCTCCGGGCCAGCGCCTCCGGCACGATCTCCGTGAGGCACACCGCCAGCATGAACCCCGCTCCGAACGCGACGAAGTGGTCGATTACCCGCAGGCTGCCCGCGGCGTGGCGCACGACCGCCACGGCGCCGATCACGTTGCCCGTGGCCGCCACCGCTGCGTACAGGAGCGCCGCCCCGCCGCCGGTCATGCGGGTTGCAGCCAGTCCCGCACGCGGGCCAGGAGGAGGTCGCGGGTGTTGTGCCCCGGATCGTCCAGCACGTGGTCCAGCAGCCGCGCCAGCATTTCGCCGACCTCGGGGCCCGGCCGCACGCCCGCCGCGATGAGGTCGTCCCCGTGCACCGCCAGGTCCTTGAGGGACAGCGGATCGCCGGCCTCCCGCACCGCCGCCACCCCCTTGGGGAGTGGGGAGCGGGGAGCGGTCGCCACCAGCAGCGCGAGGAGGTCGTCGGCCGCGGGGCCTGTTTGGAACAGCCAGCGTCGCACGGCGGGCAGATGCTTCGGATCCGGGTACTTGTCCCGCCAGTCCCGGATCGCGCGTCCGCGCTCGATGTCCCGGTTGGCGCACTTGAGCCGCGTCAGCAGGGATGGCGGATCCGAGGCGAGGTACGACGAGATCAGCACAGGATCGCGCGGCAACTTGTCGACCACTCCCCGCTCCCCACTCGCCGCCTTTCTCAGCTCCGGCAGCCAGATGCGGACGGCGCCGATCTCCCGCCACAGCGCGACCAGCCGGCTCACGCGCCGCGCGGTCGCGATCCCCTTGAACCACTCGTCGCGCACCCGCTCGGCCGACAGCTGGGCCAGCCCCTGCACGTTGGCCCGTGCAGCCTCCCGGGTCGCCGCGTGAATGCGGAACTCGAAGCGCGCGCTGAAGCGCAGCGCCCGCAGGATGCGCAGGTAGTCCTCCTGAAAGCGCCAGTTCGGATCGCCCACGGCCCGGATCACCTTGCGCTCGAGGTCGGCCGCTCCGTTGAACGGATCCCGCCATTCGTGGCGCAGCGGGTGATACGCGATGGCGTTGATGGTGAAATCGCGGCGCGCCAGATCGTCGGTGAGCGAGACCCCGAACTCGACGCGCGCGTGGCGCCCGTCGGTCTGCACGTCCCGCCGGAACGTGGTGACCTCGTGCGGCCGGTTGTGCGTGTCCAGCACGGCCACCGTGCCGTGCTCGATGCCGACCGGGACGGTCCGACGGAACAGCCGCTGCACGACCTCCGGGACTGCCGCCGTGGTGAGGTCGAAATCGTGGTTCTCGAGACCCAGCAGGGTGTCGCGCACCGCGCCCCCCACGCACCAGGTCTCGTACCCCTCGTCTTCGAGACGGCGGGCGATGCGCAGGACCTCCTGCGGGATGTGGAGCG
>DATGDT010000238.1:0-7275 GCA_035310725.1 Gemmatimonadales bacterium | reverse complement strand
TGATGTACTCCGTCGCGCAGTTCGCGGCCATCGCCGCGACAGCCCTGTTCATCTTCGCCCTGCACTGGATGAACGACCCGAAGACCGCGCGCCGCGGCGTCATCGCGGGCGTGGTGGGCATGAGCGTCGCCGTCGGGGCGACCTGGGTCCAGCCGGAGATCCTGCACCACGGGTGGATCCTGCTCGCGATCGGGGCGGGATTCCTGGTGGGCGTGCCGCTCTCGCTCGTCCCCCTCACCGCCGTGCCGCAGCGGACCGCGCTGTCGCACGCGTTCGGCGGGCTGGCCGCCGGGCTCGTGGGCGTGGCGGAGTACAACCTGTGGCTCATGGAATCCCCCGAGCAGATTACCACGTTCCGCATGGGAGCCCTCATCGCCGAGGTGATCCTCGGGTTCCTGACGTTCACGGGCAGCCTCATGGCGACCGGAAAGCTGCAGGAGGTGAAGTGGATCCCGCAGCGTCCGGTCACGTATCCGGGCCAGAACGTCGTCAACCTCGGGGTGCTGGCGGGTGCCATTGTCCTGGGTGTGCTGGTGGTGATGCAGCCGACCGCGCCCTGGGCGCACAACGCGTTCCTGGGCGTAGTGGGCCTGGCCCTGCTGTTCGGGGTGCTGTTGATCGTCCCGATCGGCGGCGCGGACATGCCGACGGTGATCTCGATCCTGAACTCGTACGCCGGGCTCTCGGCCGTAGCGATGGGGTTCGTGCTCAACAACAAACTGCTGGTCACCGCCGGGGCGCTCGACGGCTCGAGCGGGCTCATCCTCTCGATCATCATGTGCCGGGCGATGAACCGCTCGTTCACCAACGTGCTGTTCGGCGCGTTCGGCACCGTGCAGAAGAGCAAGGCGATCGGCGAGCAGAAGGCGTGGAAGCAGGAGTCGCCCGAGGGGGCGGCGCAACTGCTCGAGCAGGCGAACAAAGTGGTGGTGATCCCGGGATACGGCATGGCCGTGGCGCAGGCTCAGCACAAGGTGCGGGAGCTGTACGACCAGCTCACCAAGCGCGGCGTCACCGTCAAGTTCGCCATCCATCCGGTGGCCGGCCGCATGCCGGGCCACATGAACGTGCTGCTCGCCGAGGCCAACATTCCCTACACGGCGCTGGTCGAGATGGATGAGGTCAATCCCGAGATGCCGCAGTGCGACGTGGCGCTCGTGATCGGGGCGAACGACGTGGTGAACCCGGCCGCGCGCTACGCCAAGGACTCGCCGATCTACGGCATGCCGATCATCGATGCCGACAAGGCGAAGACCGTGCTGGCGATCAAGCGGAGCAAGAACCCGGGATTCGCAGGGATCGACAACGAGCTGTACGTGCAGGACAACACCTGGATGCTGTTCGGCGATGCGAAGGGTGTGATCGGCGACCTGGTGAAGCAGTTCGCCGGCGGCGGTATCCACTAGGGAAGCAAGGCACGCAGCGGGGCCCCACCCCGACGGGGATGCGTTGACGGCGAACCGGTGTGGGCGGCGCTGGCTCGCCGTCTAGACGTGATAAGGCGTCCAGCCTAGTATACCACCAGGCGCCTCTGATGACGCTCTGGACTGGCTAGTGCAAGACATGCTGCGTCCCCGGCTACTCGACGGCGTTGCATTCGGTCTCCTCACGATTGTCCCGCCGCGCTTTCTGCCTGCCCAGGTTCTGGTCCGAGGTCTGGCATACGACAGTCTTGCTCGTCGGCCCCTCGCTGGTGCCACGATCATTCTCCAACATTTGAATCGCGCCACGATCGCGGACTCGGCTGGCCGGTTCGCAATCGACAGCGTGCCGCCCGGCCACCACGTCCTGTTCCTCGCCGATTCCGAGCTCGACGCTGTCGGCCTTCCCACCATCGTAACCGGGTTCGAGGTCGCGGAACGACCGGTGGACATCATGGTCACGGTGCCGTCCATTCGCACGCTGTGGCGGTATCTCTGCGCCACGGACAGCATCGGCGCGGACAGCGGGATCGTGTTCGGGACTATGCGGGATGCCGACACCGACTCCCTCCTGGCTGGCATGCACGTGAGTCTTGCGTGGCCGGTCCTCGAACTGACGGATTCCAGGCACGTGCGGATGGATCGGCGTTCGACGATGGCACGGGCCGACTCCGCCGGGTCGTATCGGGCGTGCGGCGTCGGCACCGAGGTGAACGTACAAGCGCAGGCCGGTGACGATCGGTCGGCGACAGGTATCGTCGAGTTGATGCTGGCGCCCCGCCCGATCGCCCGCCGGGATTTTGTACTCAGTCGGGATCCCGGACGGTTCAGCGTCTTGCGGGGCCAAGTTCGCTCAGATGTGGGCCGACCTATCCCCTCGGCGATTGTCATCGTTGAGGGGGAGGACTCTGCCGTCACCGACGCCAGTGGCCGCTTCACCTTGGACCACGTCTCGGCGGGTACGCAGTGGTTACGCGCGCGAGCGGCAGGGTACGCGCCGCTCGAGAGATCGGTGGATGTCGCGCGGGCCGACGCGGAAGTCACCCTGGAGCTCCGGGCAATCGTGCTGTTGGACACGATCACGGTGGTCGCGAGGGCGGTGCCGCGTGGAATGCAGGAGTTCGCGGAGCGGCGGCGCATGGGCTCCGGATACAGCCTGCAAGCGGAGGAGATCAAGAAAGCCTCGAACCTTGAATCCGTATTGCGCCAGTTCCCCTCACTCATCGTCGCCCCACGAGTGATCCCCGGGCCGACCCTCGTAAACGGGAGCCCACTTCCATTCTCCGGCGAAACGGCGGACACGCGCTTTCCCGGCAGCTTCGCCGTGTACATGTCACGCGGTGCGATGCTGAGCAGCTATTGCCTCGCTAATCTGTTCATCGACGGCATCGAGTCCGTGTGGGACCAGATAGGCTCGTACAAGCCGGAAGACATCGTGGGGATCGAGGTCTATCCGCGCCAGTCGCAGGTTCCCCCCCGGTTCCAGAAGATCAGTTCCGGTTGCGGAGCAGTCCTGCTGTGGACGAAGCAGTTGCGGTAGCCTGACGGGAGCCGACCCATCACCTCCGCGGCAAACGCCAGGCGCCCCGGGAACCGTCCGCTCCCGAGGCGTGTTTCAGCGATCATGACCAACACGTCCTTGTGACCCCCTTCGACGTCACGCTGGCGCTGGTCGGCGTGGTCATCGTCGTGGCCGCGCTGCTGTCCGGAGTCGTGGACCGCTTCCGCGTCCCACAGGTCGCGGTGTTCCTCGCCCTGGGCGCCGCCCTCGGGCCGTTCGGCATGGGCCTGCTCGATTTCGGGCTGACCTCGCCCGTGCTCGAGGGGATCGCGACGATCGGCCTCGTGCTCGTGCTGTTCACCGACGCCATCGCCCTGGATCTGCGCACCGTCCGCGGCCAGACCCGGCTGGCGTTTCTGCTGCTCGGTCCCGGAACACTCCTGACGGCGGGCTTCATCGCCTTCGCGGCGTGGGCGCTGCTCGGCCTGACGCCGGCGCTGGCGATCATCCTCGGCGCCGCGCTGGCGTCTACCGATCCGGTGATGATCCGCAGCCTGCTGCGGGGCGAGACCGCCCCGGCCGCGGCACGGCAGGCGCTGCAACTCGAGAGCGGGCTCAACGATCTCTTCCTGCTGCCCATCGTGCTGCTCGCCATGACGCTCGGTGGAGGGAGCGCCGCTACCACCCCGGTCGCACGACAAACCGTGGGACTCCTGCTGCTGGGGCCGGGGGCAGGCGTGCTCGTCGGCTTCCTCGGCGTGGCGGTGCTCGAGGGCGTCCGCAAGCGGGCTGGGGTCCGCCGCGACTACGAATCGATCTATGCCCTGGGACTGGCCTTCGCGGCGTTCGCCGCCGCCGAGGCGGTGCACGGCAGCGGCTTCCTCGCGGCGTTCGCGGCCGGGCTCACGGTCGCGGGATTCGACGCCGAGCTGTGCGACTGCTTCGTGGACTACGGGCAGGCGACCGCGGAGATGTTCCTGCTGTTCACCTTCGTGGCGTTCGGCGCGTCGCTGGTGTGGACGGGACTCGAGGTGATCGGGTGGCGCACGCTCGTCTTCACCCTGGTGGCGCTGTTCAGTCGCTCCCTGGTGCTCGGCGTGGCGCTGCGGCGCCAACCGCTGGACGTCCGCAGCCGGCGGCTGATCGTGTGGTACGGACCGCGCGGACTCTCCTCGCTCCTGCTCGTGCTGCTGCCGGTGTTCGCCGGAGTGCCGGGTGCGACGACGCTCTTTCCCGTCGCGGCGCTGGTCGTCCTCGCGTCGGTCGTCATCCACGGGGGAGCGATGATGATCGGGGAAGGGGGAAGAGGGAAGGGGGAAGGGGCCGCCGCCCCTGCCGCGCCGCCCACCCGGGGAGACAAGATCACCCTCGACGAGGTCAAGCGGCTCCAGGCGCAGGGTGAGCGGGTGGTGCTGCTCGACGTGCGGAAAGAAGGCGCCTGGCGGGAGAGTGCGGTGAAAGCGCAGGGGGCGATCCGGGTGCCGCTCGACAACGCGCGCACCCGTGCCGCGGAGCTGGCATTACCCCGTCATGACTGGCTCATCGCCTACTGCGCCTGAAACAACGAAGCGACAAGCGCCCGGGTGGCGCGAGACCTGCGGCAGGCGGGGTACGAGAAGGCCCGGGCGCTGGTGGGCGGGTGGGCGTTGTGGGAAGCGGAGGGGATGCCGACTGAAAAGAAGTGATCAGTGGTCAGTGGCCGGTGGTCAGTGCGAACCACCAGCCACCGACCACTGGCCACTATCACTTCGTCCACCGATTGTTCGCCCGATTCTCATCCGGCAACACGGCCGTCGGATCCAGAACCACGCCCACCACCGGTTTCTGCGTCGCGAACCGTGCCGTGAAGCGGTCTCCCAGGTACCACATCTCGACCGGCAGGACTTTCGTGTCGGTGGTCCCGTCGGGGTAGCGCAGCTGCAGCGTGACGGGGAGCACCATCTGGGCTCGGTTCGACAGGAAGATGTAGGTCGAGTCCCGGCCCACGGCCCGCACTGAGTCCACCGCCTGGTCGAGGCGGGCAGTCGTGAGGATCCACTCGCGCCAGAACCAGTCGAGGTCCTTGCCGGAGACGTTGGCGATGGTGCGGAAAAAGTCCGCCGGCTGCGGGTGCTTGAAGGTCCAGCGCCGCACGTACTCGCGCATGGCCCGTTCGAAGGTCTCGCGGCCCAGTACCTGATCGCGCAGCACCGTGAGCATCAGGGCCGGCTTCTGGTAGGCCCCCCACGCCAGGTCGCGCTGCTCGACCGGCTTGGTGATGAGCGGCTGCTCCTGGCCCGGGACGTCGGAGATCTTGAGGTCGGTCAGCAATTCACGCCGCACCGTGTCGCCGTAGGCGGTGCCCTTGAAGTACCCTTCTGCGCCGCCGTAATCGATGAAGGTGTTGAACCCCTCGTCCATCCAGGGATAGCGCCGCTCGTCGGAGCCGACGGTCATCGGGAACCACTCGTGGCCGAACTCGTGCATCAGCACCCAGAACTGGTCCTCGCGCTTCTCGATGGACGGCACGAAGGTGAGCATCGGGTACTCCATGCCTTCGATCAGACCCTCAACCGTCGTGGCGTGGGGCCAGGGATACATGCCCCAGGTCTCGCTGAAATGCTGGATGGTGAAGCGCGCCATGCGGTTCGCTTCTTCCCACGGCGCGGCGCTCGGCCGGTAGAACGTATTGATCTGGATGCCGTTCCAGGCGCTCGCATCCCAGCGGAAGTCGGGAGAGGCGGCCCACGCGAAGTCGCGCACGTTGGTGGCCGTGAGGTGCCAGGTCTTCGTGCCGGCTGTGGAGCGCGCCCCGTTTGCAGTGGCCTCCGCCTTGGTGACGATCTGCACCCGCTCGGCCGCCGTCTTCGCCTGCTCGAGCCGCTGCCGGATCGCGGGCGACCACACCTCGGTGGGGTTCTGCACCGTGCCGGTCGCCGCCACGAGGTAGCCCGCCGGCAGCGTCACCGTCACGTCGTAGTCGCCGTACTCCAGATAGAACTCGCCGGCGCCGATGTAGGGCAGCGGGTTCCAGCCGTTGACGTCGTCGTACACGACCAGCCGCGGATACCACTGGCCGATCTCGTAGAGCCGGTTCCCGATGCGGCCCATGCGGCCGCCGCCATAGGGCGGCACGGGGAAATGCCAGGCGACGTCGAAATCGATCGCTGCTCCGGGCGCGAGCGGCGCGGGCAGGTCTACCCGCATCATCGTACCGTACTCCGTCCGCTCGAGCTCCTTCCCACCAGCGGCGAAGCGGTCAATCGTGATCCCGCCGATGAACCCCTTGCCCGTGAAGTCGAACACCGCGCCGCCCGCGAAATGGAGCGGTGGCTGATTGAGCTGGTAGGTGACGCTGTTCTTCGCGAAGATGTTCTGCTCGATCTGGATCCACACGAACGCCAGCGCGTCGGGCGAGTGGTTGACGTAGTGGATCGTCTCCGTCCCGGTGAGCAGGCTCGGGCCCGTGTCGAGGGTGGCGCGGATCGTGTAGCTCGCCTCCTGCTGCCAGTAGTCGGGCCCCGGAGCGCCGCTGCTCGAGCGCACGCGGCTGGTCGCGGGGAGCGGGAGCGCACGGAAGGGGGAGGTGTCGGAGACGGACTGCTGGAGCGCCAGGGAAGCGGCGGTGATCAAAAAGAACATGCGGTTCTCCTGTGAAGAGCTATTGCGGATTGGGGATTGCGGATTGCGGATTGTCTCGGACGTTGATCCCCTGCTCGAACCTCAGTCCCTCCAATCCGCAATCCCCAATCCGCAATCCGCAATGATATTGCACCGAACTACACTTTCGCCGCGATGATTCCCGCCGCCCGATGCGCGATCCCCATGATGGTCAGCATCGGATTCACGCCGGAAGCGGACGGGAAGGTACTCGCGTCGGCGACGTAGAGACCGGGGCTACCCCACACCTCGTGCTCGGCGCTCACGACGGAATCCTTGGGGCTGGTCCCCATGCGGCACGACGCCATCTGGTGGAAGGTGGCCAGCTGAATCTGGTTGGGGGCGTACCCGGCGCGATCCATCTGCTCGAGCCAGTGCTCGCGCGCCGAGCCGGAGCCGTCGGGCCGGTAGGCGATCCAGCGCGCGTGGGGTGCCCAGATCTCCTGCGCGCCGGCGGCTTCGAGCAGGCGGGCGCCCTCGGCGAGGCCGCGGCGCAGGTGCGCGGCATCGTACGCGGACAGCCGATAGGACACGACGGGCTTCCCGTCACCGTCGACGCGCACCCGGCCGCCCTCGCGGTCGCGCAGCAGGACCGCCACGAGGGCGGTCCGCGACAGGTTCGCCATCGCGTCGGCGTGCTGCGCGGCGGACTCCCAGGGCACGGCCAGGGCGAACGTGGCCGGATGCATCGGCACGGTCTCGAGCTTGAACCCG
>DATGDT010000237.1:0-25473 GCA_035310725.1 Gemmatimonadales bacterium | reverse complement strand
CCGATTCAGATCCTCTGGGTCAACCTCGTGACCGACGGCCTTCCCGGCCTGGCGCTCGCGGCGGAACGGGCCGAGGCGCGTGTGATGGCGCGACCGCCCCGGCCGCCCAGCGAGAGCCTCTTCGCGCACGGCCTGTGGCAGCACGTGGTCTGGGTCGGGCTCCTGATGGGCAGCGTCACGTTGGGCACGATGCTCTGGGGATCGCATGCCGGCTATCACTGGCGCAGCATGACCTTTTCGGTGCTGGCCCTCTCGCAGATGGGCCACGTGCTGGCCATCCGCTCGGAGGACGTCTCGCTGTTCCGGCTGGGGGTCTGGTCGAACCCCCCGTTGCTCGGCGCCGTCGGGGCGACGCTGGTGCTGCAGGTCGCGATTCTGTACGTGCCGGGGCTGAACTCGGTGTTCGGCACACAGCCGCTCACCGGGTTCGAGCTGCTCGTTACGCTGGCGCTTTCCTCGGTAGTTTTCGTGGCAGTGGAGATCGAGAAGTGGGTGAAGCGGAAAGGGGGGTTCCGTGTTTCGCAAGGCGATCGTCGTCGGGGTTGACGGCTCATCGGAATCGCTGCGCGCCGCGCAGGTGGCGCGTCGCATCGGCGAAGCGGTGGGAGGAAGCGTCCGGTTGCAGGTCACGCACGCGGTGCCGGAAGCGAGGCTGGCGAAGGCGGTGGGTCCGGTCCCCGTGTACGTCAGCGGCCTCTTCGCGCGGGCGCTGGCGGATACCCGACGAGACCTCGCCGGCAGGCTGCGCGGCCTGGTGCCGCCGGCGGCGCTCGAGACACTGGACGTCCGCGCCGGTAGAGCGGCTCAGGTACTGGCGGACACTGTGGCCCGGCGCCGCGCCGGGCTGGTCGTGCTGGGCGGCAAACGGCACGGCGCACTGGCCCGTACGGTTCGCGGCAGCACCGCGCACTACCTCGCGCGGGCGCTCGACATCCCGATTCTCGTGACCGCTGCGGGAGGAGCGGCCCTCAGACGCGTGCTCGTGGCGGTCGATCTCTCGACGGCGACCGGGCGGACGCTCGCCACGGGGGTGGCGCTCGCGCGGGCGCTCGGCGCCCGAGTGCGCGTGCTGCACGTCATGGAGCCGATCCGCTACGCCTACGTGGTGTTGCGTGCGCCGGATACGAAGGCCGTTCTCGAGCGATCCCGCGCGGCGCTCCGGCGCATGGTGGCGCGCTACGGGATTGCGGAGACCGACACCGTCGTGCGCCGGGGTGCCGCAGTCGATGCGATCGCCTCCGAGGCCGATGAATGGCGCGCCGATCTGATCGTGGTCGGGTCGCAGGGCAAGGGGTTCGTCGACCGCCTGTTGATCGGGAGCACGACGGAATCGTTGCTCGCGCGCCTGCCGGCGTCGTTGCTCATCGTTCCGGTCGCCCGGGGGAAAGCGTCGCGTTCACGCGCGCGCCGTTGATCGCCCCTCGCCCCGGCGCGGCTCCACGTCGGGGCGGCTGGTATCACTCCACCAGCGAGAACCGGACGTTGTCGCGACACAGGATTCGCCGGTATCTTGCGCCGATTCGCCATGACCGACAGCCCGCATGACCTTGGGAAACTGCACATCGACCGCGATGCGCCACCCGCGGTGCGACGCGCGTTCACGCGCAATCTCGTGCTGGCGGCCGCCGCGATCGCGCTGGTGGGTGGTGTGCTGCTCTTCGCCCGCCGCGGCGGGGCGGTCCCGGTGCAGGTAGTGGTCGCGACGGCCACGAGCGGTGGCGGCGGCGCACCAGGAAATGCGAGCGTGACGGCGAACGGCTACGTGGTCGCCCGCACGCGCGCCTCGGTCTCCTCCAAGGTCGCCGGGCGGCTCGCCTACCTCGGCGTCAGCGAGGGGTCGTTCGTGCGCAAGGGCGACATCATCGCCCGGCTCGAAAACGCGGATTATCGGGCCGCGGTGGCCCAGGCGCAGGCGGCGGTTGCCGCGGCGCGAGCCGATTCGATCGAGAGCGCCGCGGACCGCGACCAGATGGAGCGAGAGGCCCAGCGTCTGCGGACCATCCATGCGCAGAACCGGGAGCTCGTGGCGCAACAGGAAGTCGACCAGGCCGAGAGCCGCGCGGCCCAGAGCGCGGCGCGGGCGCAGGCCACCGCGGCGCGGGTCGAGGCGGCTCTCGCTGGGCTGCGGTTCGCGCAGGCGAATCTCGACAACACCGTGATTCGCGCGCCGTTCACGGGCACGGTGCTGCGCAAAGATGCCGAGGTGGGCGAGGTGGTGGCACCGTCGGTCGGGGGTGGCCTCACGCGCGGCGCGGTCGTGACCATGGCCGATCTCGCCACGCTCGAGGTCGAGGTGGACGTGAACGAGGCCTACATCGCCCGGATCCGCGGTCACCAGCCGGCGCGGATCACGCTCGACGCCTATCCCGACACGGGTTTCCGGGGGGCGGTGCGCCAGGTCGTGCCGACCGCCGACCGGCAGCGGGCGACGGTGCAGGTCAAGGTGAGCATCACCGACCGCGATCCCCGCATCCTTCCGGAAATGGGCGCGCGGGTCGATTTCCTCGAGCCCGACACGGCCCACGCGGCCGCAGCCGGGGCCACGGCTCCTGCCCGGATCCGCGTGCCCGCCGCCGCCGTGCGGGACGAGAACGGCGAGAGCGTCGTCTGGCTGGTGCGGCAGGGGCGGCTCGAGCGGCGCGCCGTGCAGGCCGGTCCCGTGAGTGGCGGCTTTCGCGAGATCCGAAGTGGCCTGGTCGGCGGGGAACTTCTGCTGGCGGGCGGCGTTGAAACTCCCCGACCCGGCATGCGCGTCAAGACGGCGACACCCTGACAGCGAACGACTCCATGGCCCTTGCCGAAATCCGCGACGTCCACAAGTCCTTTCAACGCGACGCGCAGCGCATCGACGTGTTCACGGGGCTGACGCTCGACATTCCCGAAGGGAGTTTCACCGCCCTGATGGGACCGTCGGGCTCCGGCAAGTCCACGCTGTTGAACCTGCTCGCCGGGCTCGACCGTCCCACCAGCGGAACGGTGCGCGTGGCCGGCGCTCAGGTCAGCGCGATGACTCCGGCACAGCTGGCCACGTGGCGCGCCCGGCACATCGGGTTCGTCTTCCAGTCGTTCAACCTGCTGCCGGTGCTCACCGCGTATCAGAACGTCGAGCTGCCGCTGCTGCTCACCCGACTCTCGCGCAAGCAGCGCGACGAGCGGGTGCGCGTCGCGCTCGGCGTTGTGGGCCTGGACGACCGGCTGGACCACTATCCCCGGCAGCTGTCGGGCGGCCAGGAGCAGCGCGTCGCGATCGCGCGCGCCATCGTGGCGGATCCGACCCTGATCCTGCTGGATGAGCCCACCGGGCAGCTCGACGCGAAGAGCTCGCAGGAAGTGCTCGGCCTGCTGGGGCGGCTGAACGACGAGTTCAAGAAGACCATCGTCATCGTCACGCACGATGCCCACGCGGCGGAGCGGGCCAAGACCGTGCTGCACCTCGAGAAAGGGCAGTTGATCGAGATGGCGGGAGCGTCGCGGTGAAGTACTTCCCGCTGGTGCTGGCCAATCTCGGCCGCCACAAGCTGCGCACGGTGCTCACCATCGCCAGCGTCGCCCTGGCGCTGTTCCTGTTCGCCTCGCTGCGCACCGTCGTCACCACGCTGGCCGCGGCGGCGCAGTTCGGCAGCGCGCGCCGCCTCGTGGTCACCAACGCCACCGGGATCGTCTTCCCGCTGCCGCTCGCGTACGCGAACCGGCTGAGCGCCGTCCCCGGGGTGGAGGGGGTGAGCTGGGCCAACTGGTTCGGCGGGCGGTACGGCGACGGCAAGCGGTTCTTCGCCAACTTCGCGGTGGACGTCGAGTCCTATCTCGACCTGTATCCGGAGATCCAGCTGCCGCCCGAGCAGCGCGCGGCCTTTCTCCAGGATCGCTCGTCCGCGGTCGTCGGCCGGGGGCTGCTCAATGTGTTCGGCTGGCACCTGGGTCAGAACGTCACGCTGCAGGGGACGATCTTCCCCGGCGACTGGACGTTCACCATCCGCGGCGTGTACACCCCCTCGGACCGCTCGATCAACGACGATATGCTGCTGTTCCACCACGAGTACTTCGACGAGCGGATCGGGCGCGCGGGGATCGCCGGATGGTACGTCGTGCGGATCAACGACCCCGACCGGGCCGCGCAGATCGGGAAGACCATCGACGACCAGTTCCGCAACTCCAGCTCCCCCACCAAGACCGGGACCGAGAAGGCGTTCAATGCCAGCTTCGCCACGATGTGGGGCAACGTGCGGCTGCTCATGGGGACGATCGGCATCGCGGTGGTGTTCGCCATCCTGCTCGTCACCGCCAATGCCATGATGATGAGCGCGCGCGAGCGGACGGGCGAGATCGCGGTGCTGAAGACGATCGGCTACCCGGACCGCACGCTGTTCGGGCTGGTGCTGCTCGAGGCGGGAGTCGTGACCCTCACGGGAGCCTTCATCGGCCTGGGTGGCGCGAAGCTGTTGTACCGCGCCACCAACTTCAACGCCGCCGGGTTCCTGCCCGGGTTCGACGTCACCAGGAGCACGCTCGTCCTGGGCGCAGCCGTGGCGCTGCTCCTGATGCTCGCCAGCGGACTCGTCCCCGCCGTGCGCGCGGCCCGCCTGCCGGTCATTCAAGCCCTGCGGCACGTCGAATGAGCATCCCGCTCATCTACAACGTCCGCAGCGTGCTGCAGCGCCGGGTCTCGACGGCGTTGACGGCGCTGGGCATCGGCCTGGTGGTCGCCGTGTTCATCGGCACGCTGGCGCTGGCGAGCGGCTTCCGGGCGGCGCTGGTGCGGACGGGCTCGAGCGGCAACGTGCTGGTGCTGCGTCGCGGCGCCGATTCCGAGCTGGCGAGCGGCCTGTCGCGTGAAACGGCGAGCATCATCGCGGCCTCTCCCCACGTCGCCGCCGGGCCGGACGGGCGGCCGTTGGTGAGCCCCGAGGTGTACGTGCTGGTGCCGCTGCCCCGGCCCACCGACACGATGGCGGTGGGCAACGTCGTGGCGCGCGGGGTGAGCGACCAGGCGTGGGTGGTCCGGACCAACGTGCAGATCGTCGAAGGCCACCGGCCCCAAACGGGGCGCGCCGAGATCTGCGTCGGCCGGCGCATCGTGGGGCGGTTCCTCCACACCGGGATCGGCGACCTGCTGCACTTCGCCGGACGCGACTGGGCGGTCGTGTGCCACTTCAGCGCGGGGGGCTCGGCGTTCGAGTCCGAGATCTGGGGCGAGAACGAGCAGTTCATGCCCGTGTTCCGCGGCGAGGTGTTCCAGTCGATCACGTTCCGGCTGCGCGATGCCGCCGGGTACGAGGAGGCCAAGCGCGCCCTCGAAGCCGACCAGCGCATCACGGTGGACGCGCACCGCGAATCCGATTTCTACATGCAGCAATCCCAGCTGCTCAGCCGGATACTCCGGATCCTCGCGGTGGTCATCACCAGCATCATGGCGGTCGGCGCGATCTTCGGCGCGGTGAACACGATGTATGCCTCGGTCGCCTCCCGCGCGCCCGAGATCGCCGTGCTGCTGACGCTGGGGTACCGCCCGGTGAGCGTGCTCGCCAGCTTCCTCGTCGAATCCGCGATCATCGCCGCCGTCGGCGGCCTCATCGGGTGTCTCCTCTCGCTGCCGATCAACGGTATCGTCACGAGCACGACGAACTGGGCGAGCTTCAGCGAGATCGCGTTCAGTTTCCGCGTCACCCCGTTGCTGCTCGCCGTGGGCATGGGATTCGCGGTCGTGATGGGCGTGCTGGGCGGCTTCTTCCCGGCCCTGCGCGCGGCCAGACTGCCGGTGATCCAGGCGCTCCGCGCCTGACCCCGGTCCCGGACCAATCCGCCGAGTGGGCTAGCGCGGACGTGCCCGGGGGGGCACCTTTGCTGTACCTCCTTCCACAAGCGAGCCCGTGCGCAAGCTCCGCATCGGCATTATCGACCTCGTCACCCGGGGACCCACACGCGCGCTGTACGCGCGACTCATGCACGCCAACCTCGCCAGCATCATGCCCCAGGTGGTAGGGACCTGGTGTGAGGCGGAGGGACACGATGTCACGCTGGTGTGCTACACCGGGCTCGAGAACCTCGTAGACGAGCTGCCCCATGACGTCGATCTGGTCTTCATCGGGGCGTTCAGCCAGGCCGCGCTCCTCGCGTATTCCCTGAGTAACCTGTTCCGCTCGCGCGGGGCGGTCACCGTGCTCGGCGGGCCGCACGCCCGCTGCTATCCCGAAGACGCCCAGAAGTACTTCGACTACGTGCTCGGCTTCACCGACCAGGGCGTGATCCGCGAGGTGCTGCGAGATTGCCAGGCGCACCGGCCGGAGGGATTGCGGTTGGCCGCGTCGCGCCAGCCTGCCAGTCTGCCGGGGGTGCGCGAGCGCTGGAAGTTCATCAAGCCGACGCTCGACAAGGCGCCGATCCTGAAGCTCGTGCCGATGCTCGCCAGCCTCGGCTGCCCGTATACCTGCAGCTTCTGTATCGACAGCGTGGTGGCGTATCAGCCGTTCGATTTCGGCGAGATCGCCGACGACCTGAAATTCCTCCTGACACAGCAGAAACGGCCGCGCGTCGGCTGGCACGACCCGAACTTCGGTGTCCGGTTCGACGAGGTCATGGACGCCATCGAGTCCGCCGCGCCGCCCGACAGCATCGATTTCGTGGCCGAGAGCAGCCTGTCGCTCCTGTCGGAGGCCCATCTCCAGCGGCTGCAACGCAACGGCTTCAAGGCGGTGCTGCCGGGGATCGAATCGTGGTACGACCTCGGGAACAAGTCGAAGACGGGCAACCGCACGGGGCTCGACAAGGTCCGGGAGGTCTCCGAGCACGTCAACATGATCATGCGGTACCTCCCCTACGTGCAGACCAACTTCGTCCTGGGACTGGACGGAGATGCGGGGGCGGAGCCGTTCGAGCTGACCAAGCGGTTCGTGGACCTGTCACCGGGCGCGTTTCCCGGCTATTCGCTGCTCTCGGCCTTCGGGCGGGCGGCGCCGCTCAATCTCGACTACCAGCGGGCCGGACGGGTGCTGCCGTTCCCGTTCCACTTCCTGAACAACAACCATGCGATGAACGTCCGGCCGAAGAATTATGCCTGGCCGGAGTTCTACGATCAGGTGATCGGCCTGACGGACTACACGTTCTCCTGGCGGGCCATCGCCAACCGGTTCCGGGCGACGCGCACGACGATCCCGCGCTGGATGAACGTCGTGCGCGCCATCTCGTCGGAGGGGTTCGGCCGGCTGGCGTACTACAAGGAAGTGCGGCGCCGTCTGGACACCGATCGGCCGTTCCGGCGCTACTTCGAGCAGGAGACGAACGACCTGCCCCAGTTCTTCGTGGAGCGCGTGCGCCGCGACCTGGGACCGCTGTACCAGTGGCTCCCGGTCGGGGCCCTGAATCACGACTCGCTCGCCTATCTCGCGGCGGAGGAGGCCGCGGGGGTGCCGTCGCGTGTGACAGCCGTCGCCGGCGCGCGACGGGCGGTCTCCGCCTGATACCTCCCCCTCCCCCTTCCCCTCCGGGGAAGGGGGAAGATGGGAGGGAGAAGGGTCAGAGCAGGGCTCCCCGGAGCACGATGCTGGCGATCGAGAAGTAGATCACCAGCCCGGTGACGTCCACCAGCGTCGCCACCAGGGGCGCCGAGGCGCTCGCCGGGTCGAACCCGGCCTTGCGGAGCATGAACGGCAGCATCGACCCCGCGACGCTGCCCCACAGCACGACCCCGACCAGACTGAACCCGACGGTGGCGGCGATGCGAAGGTAGTGCACGCCGTACATGTGACCCACCGCCTGCCACGTCAGGATCCGCACCACGCCGATCGACCCGAGAATCGCGCCCAGCCCCAGCCCGGCGCCGAGCTCGCGCCGCAGCACCCGCCACCAATCGCGCAACCGGACCTCGCCGAGCGCGATCGCCCGGATCACCAGCGTGGAGGCCTGGGACCCCGAGTTGCCGCCGCTCGAAATGATGAGCGGGACGAACAGGGCGAGCACCACGGCCGCCGCGATCTCCTGCTCGAAGTGGGCCATCGCGGTGGCCGTCAGCATTTCGCCCAGGAACAGCGCCGCAAGCCAACCGGCCCGCTTCTTCAGAAGACTGAGAAAGTCGATCGTGAGGTAGGGGGCCTCGAGGGCCTCGACGCCGCCGATCTTCTGGATGTCCTCGGTCGCCTCTTCCCGGATCGCGTCCGCGATGTCGTCGAAGGTGATGATACCGACCATCCGGCCGGTCTCGTTCACCACCGGGAGCGCGAGCAGGTCGTGCTGCTGGAACAGCCGCGCGACCTGCTCCTGGTCCATGTGCTCCGGCACCGTGACGAGGTCGGTACGCATCACGTCGGCGACGCTCCGGTCCTCGGGGGCCTGGAACAGCTGCCGGAAGGAGACGACGCCGCGCAGCCGCTGCTCGCCGTCCAGCACGTAGGCGTAGTAGATCGTCTCGACCTGGGGCGACTGCTTGCGGAGATAGCGGAAGGCCTCCCCGACCGTCATGTCGGGCCGGATGCGGGCGAAGCGCGGGTTCATCAGGCCGCCGGCGTCGTCCTCGGCATGGGCCAGCAGCGCCCGGACCTCGCGCCGCGTGGTGTCGTCGAGCAGTTCGAGCAGCCGATCGCGCTCCTCGGCCGGCGTTTCCTGGATCAGGTCGACGGCGTCGTCCGGCGGGAGCAGCCGCAGCCACAGTCGCTGCTCGCCCTGGGGCAGGGCCAGCAGGAGCGTCTCCTGCTCCAGCGGCTCCAGGCTCAGGAAGAAGTCGTCCGCCTCGTGGCTCGGCAACTGCTTGAAGCGCGCCACGCGCTCCTCCATCGACAGCGCGGGCCACTCCTCCCAGAGCTGGACGGCGGGGCTCTCGGTGTAGATGTCTTCCAGCATGCGTCCCTCGAGTCGCGAGGAGGGTTGTCAGCGCCAGAGGCGCGCGATGGTGTACAGGACCAGGCCCACTAGGCCGCCCACGAGCGTGCCGTTGATGCGGATGAACTGCAGATCCCGGCCGATCGCCAGCTCGATGCGCTGAGCCGTCTGCGCGGGATCCCAGGCCGACACGGTCTGCGCGATCAGATCCGCCACCTCGGCCCGGTAGCCTTCGACCACCGAGGCCACGACGTCGACCACCGCCTCGTCCACTTCCGCCAGCAGCGCCTCGTTGGCGAGCACGGCGCCCCCGAAGGCGGCGATCCCGCGCTCCAGGGCTCCCGGCGTCGCCCCGGCGTCTCGCGTGGCGTAACCCAGGATCGCCCGCCGGGTCGTCTCCCACAGCTGATCCGACAACCGGGCGAAGGTGGGATCGCGCAGCCACTCGTCCTTCATCGCCTCGGCCCGGGCGATCACATCGGCCGAATGCTGCAGCCGGTCGATGAAGCTCCGCAGCGCGGTGTCGAACGCGGCGCGCAGCGGGTGCTGGGGGTTGGTCCCGATGTCGCGCAGCAGCCGCTCGACCGCCGCGACGATCCGGTGATAGATCCTGTCGTCCACCACCCCCGGCACCCACCAGGGACTCTCGGCCCGGACCTGCTCGCGGATCACCTCGCGGTTGTCCGAGATCGCCTGCGCCGCGAGTCGCACCGCCTCGCTCAGGATCTCCTGATGGCGGCTGCCGGCGACCACGAGGGACAGGGTGCGGCCCAGGGCGGGAGCGACCCGGAAGGCGCGGATGCGGTCGCTCACCCCCGCCTGGACCAGCGCGCGCAGGTCCTCGTCCGCCAGGCTCTCCAGCGTCTTGGCGAGTCCACTCGCCACCGCCCGCGCGATGCGACGGCTGTTCTCGACCTCGCTGAGCCACGTCGCGACTCGTCGGGCGATGCCCAGGTCGCGCAGCCGGAGGACGAGCACGTCCCGTGCCAGAAAGTGGGTCTGGACGAAGTTGCCCAAGGTGCGGCCGAGCCGGTCCTTGCGGGTCGCGACGATGGCGGTGTGGGGGATCGGGAGGCCCAGCGGATGGCGGAACAGCGCCGTCACGGCGAACCAGTCGGCGAGGCCGCCGACGAGCGAAGCCTCCGCGGTCGCCCGGATGTATCCCACCCACGGCACGCTCGCTTCGACGATCCGGGCGGCGATGAAGACGGCGGCCGCGAGAAACACCAGCCCGGTAGCGCGACGCTTCATCGCGTCGAGCTGCGTCTGCCGCAGGGCGTCGTCGGGGCGGGACCAGCGGGCGGCGGCCTCGGAAAGACCGGAGACGCGGTCCTCCGGAGTCGCCGGCGGCGCGGTGGGCGCTGGGGCCACGGGTGGCTGCGTCATGTCGGGACTGAAGATAGCCGTCTTTACGGGGCCTTTACATCGGCTGGGGCGTTTCTGAGGCCGTCCTTACGCCGGGTTCGATAGCGTTGTTTCCTGTCGCCGGCCTCAGGGCGCCTTCACGGCGCCCGAGCCTTAGTTCGGCCGGGTTTGCTCCTAGGAGCGTGACATGCGAGACGTCGCCTATATCGCCCTGACGATCGTGTTCTTCGGTCTGATGATCGCCTACGTCCGCGGCTGTGAGCGGTTGGGGCGGGATGCGTCGGCCGAGGAGGAGCGGCCGTAAAATGAACGCCCAATCCCTCATCGCGGCCGTCGTGTCGCTGCTGATCCTCGTGTACCTGGTCTACACGCTGCTGCGCCCCGAGAGGTTCTGAGGCCCGGGATATGACTGCGAACGGCTGGCTCCAGATTCTCTTCTACTCGGCCCTGTTGCTCGCGCTGACGAAGCCATTGGGCGTCTACATGGTGCGCGTCTATGACGGCTCCATGCGCTGGCTGGCGCCCCTGGAGCGGGTGGTCTATCGGCTGTGCGGCATCGACCCGGAAGAGGACCAGCACTGGACCCGCTATGCAGGGGGACTGCTGCTTTTCAGCGTGGTGTCGATGCTGATGACGTACGTGGCGCTGCGGTTGCAGGCCCACTTGCCCCTGAACCCTGCGGGACTGCCCGCGGTCCCGGACCGCCAGGCGTTCGAGACGGCGGCCTCGTTCACGACCAACACCAACTGGCAGTCGTATTCGGGTGAGGTGACGATGTCCTACCTCTCCCAGATGATGCAGCTCGCCTTTCATAACTTCACTTCGGCGGCCTCCGGCATGGCCGCCGCCGTCGCCCTGGCGCGTGGCATCGCCCGTCGCTCGGGCGGACGCCTGGGCAACTTCTGGACCGATCTAGTGCGGGGAACGCTGTACATCCTGCTTCCGCTTTCGTTCGTGCTGGCGCTCGTGCTCGTGCAGCAGGGCGTCATCCAGAACTTCGCGAAGTATGTGACGGTGACCACGGTCGAAGGTGCCAAGCAGGTCCTGGCGATGGGGCCCGCGGCGAGCCAGATCGCGATCAAGCAGCTCGGCACAAACGGTGGCGGGTTCTTCAACGCCAACTCGGCGCATCCGTTCGAGAACGCGACCGCGATCTCGAACTTCCTCGAGATGTTCGCCATTCTGATGATCCCGGCGGCGCTGGTGTACACGTTCGGGGATATTGTGAAGAACCGGAAGCACGGGTGGGCGTTGTGGACGGCGATGTTCGTCGTGTTCTTCGGCGGGGTGGCGACGAGCTACTGGGCGGAGGCGCGCGGCAACCCCATTCATGCAGGGCGTGGCGTGGACATCGTCGCCTCCGCGGACAACCCCGGCGGCAACATGGAAGGCAAGGAGGTGCGCTTCGGGATCGCGAACTCCGTGCTGTGGGCCACGGCGACGACCGACGCGTCGAACGGGTCGGTCAACTCCATGCACGACTCGTTCACTCCGATCGGCGGGATCGTTCCCTTGGTCAACATCCAGCTCGGTGAGGAGATCTTCGGCGGGGTGGGCTCGGGGCTCTACGGCATGATCATGATGGCGGTGCTCACGGTGTTCATCGCCGGCCTGATGGTGGGCCGGACGCCGGAGTATCTGGGGAAGAAGATCCAGAGCCGCGAGATGCGGATGGTCATGCTCTACGTCCTGATCTTCCCGGCCGTCATCCTCACCTTCACCGCCCTGTCGGTGGTCTTGCCCGCCGGTCTGGCCGGGCGCAACAACGCGGGGCCCCACGGCCTGACGGAGATCCTCTACGCGTTCACGTCGGTTGCCGGCAACAATGGCAGCGCCTTCGCGGGGCTGACCGGCACGACCTACTACTACAACACCCTGCTCGGGTTGGGGACCCTGCTCGGGCGCTTCGCGATGTTGGTGCCGATGCTGGCTCTCGGCGGCTTCCTGGCCGAGCGCAAGACGGTGGCGGAGTCCGCGGGCACGTTTCCCGTCACGACGCCGCTGTTTGTGATCCTGCTCATCAGTGTGATTCTGATCGTGGGCGCCCTCACTTTCTTCCCGGCGCTCGCACTCGGCCCCCTTGTCGAGCACTTGCTGATGGGCGCCGGAAAGCTCTTCTAACGACCATGGCAATCCTCAAACGACCGCTCTTCGATCCGCCCATCGTCCGCCGGGCGACACGGGATGCATTCGCGAAGCTCGATCCCCGGCACATGGTCCGGAACCCGGTCATGTTCGTGGTCCTGATCGGCAGCGTCTTGACCACGCTCGTCCTGGTCCGGGATCTCATCCAGGGCCGGGGCGACATCGGATTCACGCTCCAGATCGCCCTCTGGCTCTGGTTCACCGTTCTGTTCGCGAACTTCGCGGAGGCGATGGCCGAGGGGCGCGGCAAGGCGCAGGCGGAATCGCTGCGCCGCTCGCGCACACTCACGACCGCCAAGCGGTTGAAGTCCCCGGCCGACCGGACGCTGTTCGAGGCGGTGCCCGCCGACCAGTTGCGCAAAGGTGACGTGGTCCTGGTCACTCCCGGCGAGCTGATCCCCGGCGACGGCGAAGTGATCGAGGGCGTCGCCTCGGTGGATGAGTCGGCGGTTACCGGCGAGTCCGCGCCCGTGATCCGTGAGTCGGGCGGCGACCGCTCGGCGGTCACGGGGGGCACCAAGGTGCTGTCCGACTACTTGGTCATCCGGATCACGGCGAATCCGGGCGAAACGTTCCTGGATCGCATGATCGGCCTGGTGGAGGGCGCGAAGCGACAGAAGACGCCGAACGAGATCGCGTTGATCATCCTCCTGTCCGGCTTGACGATCGTGTTCCTGTTTGCCGTCGTGACGCTGCAGCCGTTCGCGATCTATTCGGGTGGCGCCGTCCCCGTCCCGATTCTGGTCGCGCTCTTGGTGTGCCTGATCCCGACGACGATCGGCGGCCTTCTCTCGGCCATCGGCATCGCGGGGATGGACCGCATGATCCAGCACAACGTGATCGCGATGAGCGGCCGCGCGGTCGAGGCCGCGGGCGACGTCAACACCCTGCTGCTCGACAAGACCGGCACCATCACCCTGGGGAACCGCCAGGCGGTGGAGTTCGTGCCGGCGCCGGGCGTGACCCGCGAGCACCTGGCGGACCGCGCCCAGCTGGCCTCGCTCCCCGACGAGACGCCGGAGGGGCGGAGCATCGTGGTGCTGGCGAAGCAGTTCGGCCTGCGGGGCCGGCCGCTCGCCGAAGGGAGCCACGGCATGGAGCTGGTGCCGTTTTCCGCCACGACTCGGATGAGCGGCGTCAACGTCGGTGCTCTGCAGTTGCGCAAGGGCGCCTCGGAGGCGGTTGGACGGTGGGTGCGGGAGCAAGGGGGAGATACGCCCTCGGCCGTCACGAGTGCCGTGGAGCGAATCGCCCGGGAGGGGGGCACGCCGCTGGTGGTGGCGGAGCGCGAGAACGGCGGCGCGAAGGTGCTCGGCGTGATCTACCTGAAGGACGTCGTGAAGGGCGGAATGAAGGAGCGGTTCGAGCAGCTCCGGGCGATGGGGATCCGCACCGTGATGATCACGGGCGACAACCAGCTCACGGCCGCGGCGATCGCGGCGGAAGCGGGCGTCGACGATTTCCTCGCCGAGGCGACGCCGGAAGACAAGATGGCGCTGATCAAGCGTGAGCAGGGCGGGGGACGGCTCGTGGCGATGACGGGTGACGGGACGAACGACGCCCCGGCGCTGGCCCAGGCGGATGTCGCCGTCGCGATGCACACGGGGACGCAGGCCGCCAAGGAGGCGGGAAACCTGATCGACCTCGACTCCAACCCCACGAAACTCATCGAAGTCGTCGAGATCGGGAAGCAGTTGTTGATCACCCGCGGCTCACTGACCACGTTCTCGATCGCCAATGACGTCGCGAAGTATTTCGCCATCATTCCGGCGATGTTCGTGGCGACCTATCCCGCGCTGCAGGCACTCAACATCATGCGGCTGCACTCGGCGCAGTCGGCGATTCTCGCGAGCGTGATCTTCAACGCCTTGATCATCATCGCGCTGATCCCGTTGGCGCTGCGGGGGGTGCGGTGGCGCCCGGCGTCCGCCGCTGCGATCCTGCGCCGCAACCTCTGGATCTACGGTGTCGGTGGGATCCTCATCCCGTTTGCCGGGATCAAAGCCATCGACTTGCTGCTGACCCTACTGCGGCTGGTGTGACCATGCTGAGGAATCAATTTCGTCCGGCGATCGTCGTGACCGTCGTGCTGATGGTGATCACCGGACTCTTGTATCCGGGGCTCGTCACCGGCATCGCACAGCTCCTGTTCCCGCGCCAGGCCAACGGCTCGCTGATCACCGTCAACGGGCAGGTGGTCGGGAGCGAGCTCATCGGCCAGCAGTTCGCGCGGGCCGAGTATTTCCATGCGCGCCCCTCCGGGGCGGGCTACAACGGCGCGGCCTCGAGTGGGACCAACAAGGGCCCGACGGACGTGAAGCTCGCGGACACGCTGATCGCCCAGGCCGTGGACAGCGAGGTGCGGCTCGACGGCGCAGTGGAAGGGCGGGTTCCTTCCGACCTCGTCACGGCATCCGGGTCAGGGCTCGACCCTCATATCTCGCCGGCCAGCTCAATCCTCCAGGTCGCCCGCGTGGCGCGGGCCCGGGGTCTCGATACCACGGTGGTGCGCGCGCTGGTGGAGCGGCACGTGGAAGGACGGCAGCTGGGGTTTCTGGGGGACCGGCGCGTCAACGTGCTGCTGCTCAACCTGGCGCTCGACAGTCTGGCGCCGCCCAGCGGGAGGAAGTAATGCGCGTGTCGTGGATGACATTGTCCGTTGTAGCCGCGGCACCGGTCGCGGCGCAGGACACAACGCGCACGGTCTCCGTCGGCGGGTTCGTCGACACATACTACGCCTGGGATTTCAACCGTCCGAGGCACGGCAATTTCGACCGGGCATTTACGACCCAGCCCGCCCGGCACGACGAGTTCAACGTCAACCTGGCGTTCGTGGAGCTCAAAGTGTCGAGCGCTCACACCCGCGGGCGGCTCGCGCTGCAGGCGGGCACCGCGGTCCAGTCGAACTACGCCGGCGAGCCACGGTCGGGGAGCATCAGCGGGCCGGAGCTGGCCCGACATATCCAGGAGGCGGTCGTCGGCGTGCAGGCCGCCCGCAACCTCTGGATCGACGCGGGCATCTACCTCTCGCATATCGGCCAGGAGAGCTGGATCTCGCGCGATAACCCGACCTACAGTCGGTCCCTGATCGCCGATTACTCGCCGTACTACGAGGCGGGCGTGAAGGCGACCTGGACCGTCAGCTCGAAGGTCACCGCCCAGCTGCACTTCCTGAACGGCTGGCAAGACATCTCCGAAACGAACCAGGACAAGGCTCTGGGGATGCGGGTCGAATACGTCGTGTCTCCTCATCTTACGATCGGGTACGACAACTTCATCGGCAACGAGGCACCCGACACCGTTGCGTCCAAGCTCCGGATCTTCAACGAGGTGTATGCCGCGCTGTCCACCGACCGGCTCGGTGTTTGGCTGACGCTCGACCGCGGACTGCAACGGCGAGCACCCGCGAGCGGGACATCGACCTGGTATGGCGGCGCCGCGATCGCCCGGGTCAGACTGAGCTCGGAGGTGGCGGCGTCGGCTCGACTCGAGCGCTATGTGGATCCCGACGGCGTCATCGTGACCACCGGAACGCCTGATGCGTTCCGCGTCTCGAGCGGATCGCTCGGGGTGGACGTGACCCTGCGGCCGGGGGCGCTGTGGCGTACCGAAGTGCGGTCGTATCAGGCGCGGGATCCCATTTTTCCCCGACATGCGACCGGCACGCTCACAGATGGGGACGGCTTCCTTGTCTCCTCGCTCGCGCTCACGTTCTAGTCGGCTCCTCGGCGTCAGGCGCTCGACTTGGCGGACGCCACCCGCCACATTGAGGATCACGAGCGATGAACGAGCGGCCCAGTCCTGAAGCACTGCTGCAGCGCCTCCGAGCCGAGGAGGCGCGCGCCGGCCGGGGGCGCCTCAAGATCTTCTTCGGCGCCTCCCCGGGCGTGGGGAAGACGTACGCCATGCTCGAGGAAGCCCGCGCCAAGCAGCGTGAGCGAGTGGACGTGGTGGTCGGCGTGGTCGAGACCCACGGGCGCGCAGAGACGACCGCGCTACTGACCGATCTCGAAATCCTCGCCCGGAAGAAGATCGAGTACCGGGGCATCACGCTCGAGGAGTTCGACCTGGACGGCGCTCTCGCCCGCCGGCCGGCCCTGATCCTCGTCGACGAGCTGGCGCACACCAACGCGCCGGGATCCCGCCACACGCGCCGCTACCAGGACGTGGAAGAGCTGCTCGGCGCCGGGATCGACGTCCACACCACGCTGAACGTCCAGCACCTCGAGAGCCTCAACGACGTGGTCGCCCAGATCACCGGCATCGAGGTCCGTGAGACCGTCCCCGATTCCATCGTGGACTCGGCCGACGAGCTGGAGCTCGCGGATCTCTCGGCGGAGGACCTGCTGCAACGCCTGCGGGAGGGGAAGGTGTACGTCCCCGAGCAGGCGGCCCGGGCGATCGACCGGTTCTTCCGCAAGGGCAACCTCATCGCGCTGCGGGAGCTGGCGCTGCGCCGAACGGCCGAGCGGGTGGACGCGCAGATGCGCGGCTACATGGAGGAGCACGGCATCCGCGAGACCTGGCCCGCGGGCGAGCGGATACTGGTATGCATCGGGCCGAATCCGGCCGGCGCACGGCTGATCCGGGCCGGCAAGCGCATGGCGGCGAGCCTGAAATGCGATTGGGTGGTGCTGTGCGTCGAAACGCCCGGCCAATCGATCTCGGCGGCCGATCGCGAGGCCCTCATTCAGAACCTGCAGCTCGCCCAGGAGCTGGGGGCCCAGGCCACGACGTTGAGCGGCCACAGCATCGCGGACGAGGTCCTGGCCTACGCCCGCGCCCAAAACGTCACGAAGATCATTGCGGGGAAACCGACGCACGGGCGCTGGCGCGACAAGGTATTCGGGTCGCTGCTGGATCACCTGGTACGCGGTTCGGGCGAGATCGACGTGTACGTCATCACGGGCGATGCAGAGGAGGGAGGCCCGGCGCGCCGGCGCGCGGGCAAGGCGCGGGCGGGGTGGCGCGACTACGCCTGGGCCAGCCTCATCGTGGCAGTCTGTACCGTCCTGGGAGCGCTGATCTTTCAATCCGTCTCCGTCACCGACGTGGCCATGGTGTATCTGCTCGGCGCGGGTGTGGTGGCCTCCCGCTTCGGGCGCGGTCCTTCGGTAGTCAGCGCGTTCCTGAGCATCGCGGCGTTCGATTTCTTCTTCGTGCCGCCACGCTACACGTTCGCATTCTCGGATTTCCGTTACGCCCTGACGTTCAGTGTGATGCTGGTGATCGCTTTGGTGATCAGCGGCCTCACGCTCCGCATTCGGGAGCAGGCGGAGACTGCCCGGCTGCGCGAGCGGCGGACGGGGGCGCTGTATGCGATGAGTCGCGAGCTGGCGGCGACCCGCGGGTTCGCGGACCTGGTCCAGGTGGCCTCACGTCACTTGCAGGAGACGTTCGACGCCCGGGTGCAGTTCCTGTTCCCCAGCGCCGAAGGACGGCTGCACGCTCCGGTGGGCGTTCCGCCCGCGTACCCGATCGACGAGAAGGAGCTGGGCGTCGCGCACTGGGTGTTCGTGCGCAGTCACAACGCAGGGATCGGGACCGATACGCTGCCGTCCGCGCAGGCCTTCTACCTGCCGCTCGTCGCCTCGGGCGGCACGATCGGCGTGGTCGGGCTGCGGCCCGGTGATCCGCGGCGGTTCGAAGATCCCACGCTGCAACGTCTGGTCGAGACCTTCGCGGGGCAGGCCGGCCTCGCGCTGGAGCGCGCCTTGCTCGCCGAGCGCGCCCACAATGAACAGCTGGAGATCGAGGCCGAACGACTGCGCACGGCGCTGTTGTCGTCGCTGTCCCACGACCTGCGGACGCCGCTCGGCGTGATCACCGGCGCGGCGAGCTCGCTGCTGGAAGAGCGGAGCCACCTGACCGACACGACGCGACGCGATCTGCTGCAGACGATTCTCGAGGAATCGCGCCGAATGAACCGGCTGATCGGCAACCTGCTGGATATGATCCGGGTCGAGAGCGGGGCGCTCGAGGTCCAGAAGGAGTGGCAACCGCTCGAGGAGGTTGTGGGTGTGGCCTTGATCCGGCTCGAGGATCGACTACGAGGTCACTCCGTGACGGTGACCCTGCCGCCCGATCTGCCGCTCGTTCCCCTGGATGCCGTGCTCATGGAGCAGGTGTTCGTGAATCTGCTGGAGAACGCGGTGAAATACACGGCATCCGGTACGCCGATCGAGATCTCGGCCGTGGCGATGAACGGTACCGTGCGGGTCGACGTGGCGGATCGGGGCCCGGGGCTGCCGCCGGGCGAGGAAGGGCGGATCTTCGACAAGTTCTACCGCGCGGCGGGCGCCGGGACCCAGGGCGGCGTCGGGCTGGGGTTGACGATCTGCCGCGGTATCGTGACGGCGCACGGGGGGCGCATCTGGGCGGAGAACCGCCCAGGTGGAGGAGCGTTGTTCCGGTTCACGCTGCCTGTCACGGGTGGGCCGCCTGTCCCCGTGTTGGCCGAGGCCAAGGAGAGCGCAGAGTCGTCGCCGGCGGGCTAGCTTCGGCCTATGGCCGAGGGCACGCCGCTGGTGCTGCTGATAGAAGATGAGCCCCAGATGCGCCGCTTCCTCCGGGCAGCGCTGGAGAGCCACGACTACCGCCTGGTGGAAGCGACGACGTCCCGCGAGGGCCTGGCCCAGGCCACCTCACGCAATCCTGACGTCATCCTGCTCGACCTCGGCCTCCCGGACGGAGACGGCATCGATCTGGCGCGGCGTATCCGCGAGTGGTCGGTGACGCCGATCGTCGTGATTTCGGCGCGTGGCAAGGAACAGGACAAGGTGGCCGCGCTCGACGCCGGCGCCGATGACTACCTCACCAAACCGTTCGGCACCGACGAGCTCCTGGCCCGGCTGCGGGTCGCCCTGCGTCACGCCGCTCGTGTCGCTTCCCCCGCGGAACCGGTGTTCTCCGTGGGTGAACTGCGCGTCGATCTCGCCGCCCGCCGGGTGTTCGTGGGGAGTTCCGAGGTCCATCTCACGCCAACCGAGTACAAGCTCCTGACGGTGCTCGTCCGCCATGCGGGGAAAGTCGTGACCCAGCGCCAGATCCTGAAGGAGGTCTGGGGGCCCAACGCGGTGGAGCACACGCACTATTTGCGCGTCTACATGGCCCAGCTGCGGCACAAGATCGAACAGGACCCGACACGCCCCCACCATCTGCAGACCGAAGTCGGCGTCGGCTATCGCCTGCGGCTGGAGTGAGCGACGGCGCGAGCCCGGTCGGTGATCCTCTCTCCGAAACGAGGGTAAGAGCAATCCATGGTCGATGACTTGAGGCGGGGCGGTTGGATACTCACTCTCCTGGTGGGCTCGTGGAGCGGCACCGCGGCCCAGGGAGCGGCAACCTATCTGCTCTCTCCCCACAGCCGCTTCGAGGTCGCCACCGGCAAGCGGGGCTTCTTCTCGTTCGTGGGGCACAATCACCTCATCCGGGCGCGTGCGGTCACCGGGCACGTGATCTACGATCCGACCGATCCGGCCCGCTCCCAGGTCGAGATCCGCGTCCTCGCCGAGAGTCTGGAGGTCCTGACGCCGCCCGACACCGCGGAGATTCGGAAGGTGACCGAGGCGATGCGCAGCGACGTGCTCGATGTGGCGCATCACCCCGAGATCCGGTTCGTGTCGAAGGCCGCCGAGCCCATTCCCGGGGGGATCCGTCTGCGGGGTGACCTGGAGCTGGTGGGCGTGACGCGGGAAGTCTCGGTGGACGTGCACCTCGAAGCCGGTGCCGACACGCTGCGGGCTGCCGGGACGTTCGCGGTGGCCCAGTCGAGCTTCGGGATCCGGCCTTATAGCGGCGGGCCCGGCGGCCTGGTGCGGGTCGCCGACCGTGTGACTTTCACCTTTGCGGCGGTGGCGCTCCGCTCCCCCGCGCCGTAGGGCTGTCTTCATACCGCGTAACGCGTTTCTTCATAGGGCGTTCCGTACGTTCCTCACGTAAGCGCCGGTGCCTTCCTTCCACCGTGAAAGCTGGGGCGCGCATGGCGTCGCTGACGGTGCGGCAACTCTACACCTCCGGGTCGCTCCGGAACGCGACGGACGGTTTTTGCTTCGCCATCGAGAACCGGCTGAACGACACCGTGGTGACCCGGCTGGCGAGCCTCCAGGTCGACGGGCACGAGATCCCGGCCGATCATCTGCAGCTCGAGCTGTCCAGCGGAGAAGTGTTGCCCGTTCAGGCCGTCACGCCGGAACATCCGTTGGCCTTCGCGCGGCGCGCCTGCGCGAGCGTTCACGCCTTCACCGCACCGCTGGCGGCGGGCACTCACGAAATCGACTTCGTGCTCGAGACGACCCCGTTCGGCACGGTGCAGGTGCGGGCCGAGGATGCGCTGTCGGATGGAGCGCTCGCGCCGCACACGGGGGTCCCGTACGTCAAGGACGACGGTCGCAACTACTCGCGGGAGATGGCCGAGATCCGCCGGCGCTACATCGAGGACGTCACGGGCGTCACCCTCCGGCATGTAGGGTCGTACTCGTTCGACCCGGCGATGACCCGGGGCAACATCGAAAACTTCACCGGCGTCGCCCAGATCCCCATCGGGTTCGCCGGGCCGCTGCGGGTGAACGGTGAGTACGCGCAGGGGGAGTTCCTCATCCCGCTCGCGACCAGTGAAGGCACGCTCGTAGCGTCCTACAATCGCGGCATGAAGGTGCTCAACCTCGCCGGCGGGGTAAAGTGCACGGTTTCTGCGGACGGCATGCAGCGGGCCCCGGTGTTCGTCTTCGACTCCGCGCGGGAGGCGCGCGCGTTCCGTGACTGGGTGGATGCCAACCTGGGCGACATCCGCGCGGTGGCCGAAGCGACATCGCACGTGGCGAAGCTGCTCTTCATCGAGCCCTACCTCTCGAACAAGTTCGCCTACCTGCGGTTCAATTTCGCGACCGGTGACGCGGCGGGGCAGAACATGGTGGGGCGGGCCACTTTCGCGGCCTGCGAGTGGCTGCGCGCCAACGCGCCGGGAGTGCGGCGCTACTATCTCGAGTCGAACCTCGCCACCGACAAGAAAGCGTCGCACGTGAACCTGATGCGCACGCGCGGCAAGCGCGTGACGGCGGAGGCGGTGATTCCGCGCGCCCTGCTGTGCGAGCGCCTCCGGGTCGATCCCGAGACGCTGCAGGGGCACGCCGGCGTCGCCAACGTCGGGGCCCTGCTGTCGGGCACCACCAACAACGGTCTGCACTCCGCCAACGCCATCACGGCGATGTTCATCGCCACCGGCCAGGACGTGGCGAACGTCGCCGAAGGCAGCGCCGCGCTGCTGTACTCGGAGATCACCCCCGAACGCGATTTCTACCTGTCGATCACGTTGCCGTCCCTGATCGTTGCGACGCACGGGGGCGGCACCGGCCTCGCGACGCAGCGGGAGTGCCTCGAGGTGCTGGGCTGCTACGGGATCGGGAAGGTGAACAAGCTCGCCGAGATCGTCGCGGGGGTCGTGCTGGCCGGTGAGCTCTCGCTGGCCGCGGCCATCAGCTCGCTCGAATGGGTCTCGGCCCACGAGCGCATGGGGAGACACCGGTGACGACCCGCGCCGCGGTGGATCGCAGCGAGGAGACCCGGGCGCCTCCGACCCCCGGTGCGTCGACCAGGTCCGAGCGGCTGCCGCGGGCGCCGACTCTCATGCGCCGCGCCATGTCTACGAACCGGCATCTCGTCGGTCTCGCGGCGGGCGGGCTCGTGGCCCATGTGCGGGCGCGGCGCGCCGCGGGTGAGGGCAGGGGAGTGCGGTTCGTCCTCCTGAGCCTCCTCGCTGTGGTCGTGCGGCCGTTCCTGCGTCGCGACTTCGCCCGGGAGCCATTCCCCGTACAGCTGCGGCGTCGCCTCGAGCTCCTGGGCCCGACCTACATCAAGCTCGGCCAGATCCTGAGCCTGCGTGAAGATCTCCTGCCGCGGCCGATCACCGACGAGCTGAAGAACCTCCTCAACGACCTGCCCGCGGTGTCGTTCGACATGTTTCGCCGGCTCGTGGAGCGCGATCTGCAGCGGCCGCTCGAGGAGGCGTTCCTCGCCGTCGACCCCGTCCCCATCGGCTCGGCCTCGATCGCGCAGATCCACCGCGCCACCACCCTCGACGGCGATCCGGTCGTCATCAAGGCGGTCAAGCCCGGCATTCCCGACATCCTGCGGCGCGACGCCCGCCTGCTGCGCATCCTCGGCCGGGTGCTGCAGTGGCTGTTCCCGCGCTATCAGCCGCGTCGCATCATCGGCGAATTCGTGGAATACACCCAGCGCGAAGTCGATCTGCGGCAGGAAGCCGAGAACATCGAGACGCTCGCCGGCAACTTCCAGGACCTTCCCGACGTCGTCTTCCCGGCGGTCTATCCCGAGCTCTCGGGCCCGCAGGTCCTGTGCATGGAGTACGTCGACGGCCTGCGGCCCGACACGCCCCAGGCACAGGCCCTGCCGCGCAAAGCCCGCGAGCGGCTGGTGGACCTCGGCGCCGCGGCGATCATCCGCATGATTTACCGGGACGGCTTCTTTCACGCCGACCTGCATCCGGCGAACCTGCTGATCCTTCCGGGCACGAAGGTCGGCTTCATCGACCTCGGGATGGTCGGTCGGCTGGACGGCGAGCTACGCCGCACGCTGCTGTATTACTACTACAGCCTCGTGACGGGCGACGCGGAGAACGCATCCCGCTACCTCGCCGCCGTCGCCGAGGCCGGCCGGGGAAGCGACCCGCTGGGATTCCGGCGCGAGGTCGCGGACATCTCGCGGCGCTGGCGCCGCCACGCCACGTTCCAGGGATTCTCGCTCGGCCGCCTGGTGCTCGAGTCGCTGTCGCGCGGTGCGCGGTACCGGATGTACTTCCCGGTCGAGCTCGTCCTCATGGTCAAGGCGCTCATCACCTTCGAGGGCGTGGGGCACGTATTGCTCCCGGGGTTCGACGTGGCCGAGGTCTCGCGGCGCCACATCCGGGAGATCTTCCTGCTGCAATTCAGTCCGTGGCGCGTGCTGCAGGAAGAGCTGCGCGGCGCCCCCGACCTGATGGACGCGCTGGTGAAGGTCCCGCTGCTGGTGACCGAGGGCGTGCGCGTGCTCGAGAAATCCACCAAACGCGCTCCCGAGAATCCGTTCGCCGGAGTGCGGGGCACGTTGATCGCGGGGTTCTGTTTGGTGGCTGGCGCGATCCTGATGGCGTTCGGTGGTCCCTGGCCGCTATGGGTCGGGCTGTTCGCCCTGGCGCCGCTGCTGGCATTGCGGCGGGGGGCGTGACGTGGGTGCCCGGGCCGAGGTGAAGGAGCCCCCCGTGGGCGCGCTCCCGGTAGCGCCGGGACGTGGCCCCGGCGTAAGCCCACGCGAACCGGGACCATCCGTCCGGGATCCGTTCGACCTGGAGTTCTGTCGCGCGCTGGAGCGCAGGGTCCTGGGGCCGATCATCCGGGACTACTTCCGCGCCCGGGTGGTCGGCGCCGAGCGCCTGCCGAAGCGCGGGCCGGTGATCCTCGCCGCGAACCACTCCGGGAACGCGTTCCCGCACGACGGCATCGTGCTGGACGCGGCGCTGTGGCACCATGATGGGCTGCGGCCCTCGCTCAAATTCCGCACCGTGTACGAGCCCGAGCTCACGCTGGCCTGGTGGATGCGCCCGTTCGGAATCGACGACTTCTGGCGACGCGGCGGCGGCGTGGACATGACGTTCGACAACTTCGAGCGGCTGATCCTGCGCGGCGAGCGCGTGCTGTATTTCCCCGAGGGTGTGCCGGGGATCGGCAAGGGGTTCAACCGCCGCTACCAGCTGCAGCCGTACAAGACGAGCTTCGTGCTGCTGGCCGGCCGCTACAACGTGCCCGTATATCCGGTGTACGCGATCAACTGCGAGTGGGTGCACCCCTTCGGATACTGCTTCCCGCCGCTGGACCGGCTGATGCAGCGCGTGTTTCACGTGCCCTTCCTGCCGCTCCCGATCGGCCTGTTGGCGTGCGTGTTTCCCTGGATGTGGTATCTCGCCTTCCCGTGCCGGATGGTGTTCATCGTGGGGAAGCCGATCGACGTCCCCGGCCTCCTCTGGCTCGAGGGCGTCACCGATTTCGAGCACCCCGATCGCGGCGCGCTGCGTCGGGCGGCCGAGCGCATCCGGCGCCTGATGCAGGGCGAGATGGACGATCTGGTGGCGGAGCATGGGCGGCAACCCTACCACGTGCGCTCGCTCGGGCGGTCACTGCGCCGCGCCTGGGGACGGTGGCGCATGGTACTGCCCTGGGGATGGCCGGTGGCCTACCTGCGCCTCGAGCGGGACCGCCAGCGGCCGCCGGCCCGCAACTGGTTGCACGCGGTCCTGCGGGATTGGGATCTGATCGGGTTCTACCTGCCCTTCGGCTGGCCTTTCCTCTCTCTCTTCCGCGCGCTGCGCCGCCCGCCGTACGGGTATCGCGGCCTCTCGCGGAAGGAGAAACGCGAGCGGATGGGCAACTATCTGTGGCGGCTGTCCGAGCGTCCGCTGCCGCCGGTGCGGGTCTGAGCCGCATGCCCCTGCCGTTCTCCCGGGATCAGTTCTTGGCGGTGTTCGCCGCGTACAACGATGCCGTGGCGCCGGTGCAGATCCTGTTGATCGCGCTGGGGATCGGGGCGGCAGCCCTGGCGCTCAGGCCCTCGCGGTGGTCGGATCGGGCGATCGGGCTGGTGCTCGCCGGACTGTGGTTGTGGATGGGGGTAGAGTACCACTGGCGGTTCTTCCGTTCCATCAACCCGGCGGCCACGATGTTCGGCGCGGCGTTCGTGGTCGAGGCCGTCCTGCTCGCCTGGGCGGCGGTTCGGCCGCCGCGTCTCGCGTTTCGGGCGCCACGGTCGCTGCGCGGCGGCCTGGCGCTCGCGTTGCTGGTCTATGCGTTCGCGGTGTACCCGGCCATCGGCTGGGCGCTGGGGCATCGCTACCCGGCCGCGCCGACGTTCGGACTGCCGTGCCCGACGACGATCGCGACGCTCGCCCTCATGCTCTGGACCGTGGAACGGCCGCCCGTCGCGATCATGCTGATTCCGTGGGCCTGGGCGCTGATCGGCTCGACGGCAGTGTTCCGGCTCGGGATGTGGGAGGATCTGGGGCTGCCGGTCGCGCTGGTGATTTCGCTGTGGGGCTGGTTGGTTCAGGCCCCGCGCACCGCGCTCTCGAGTCCCGCCAGGGTCTGAGCCAGCCGCCGGCCCATGGAAGAC
>DATGDT010000236.1:0-12140 GCA_035310725.1 Gemmatimonadales bacterium | reverse complement strand
GTGGCCGGCACGCCGCTCGTCGCGTTCCAGGACTACCTGGCGCTCAGCCGCCAGCCCGCCAGTCACGCCGGGGTCGCGACGGTATTCGGCGGGACCCTGGGCGACTCGATGCGGACGATTTCCGCGGAGCAGGCGGCGGGCAAGCTCGTCGTCCTGGCGACCGGCGGGTTCAACACGCTGCGGCAGCTGCGCCGGGCGCCGACCGTCGAAGGCGCGTGGGGCGTGGCGCTCGTCGGCCTCGACGACACGCCGCCCCAGGTCATGGGGTTCCTGCGGCGCCCCCAGATGTTCCTGGACGACGACCAGCCGACCCAGCAGCAGCCCACGGTCTTCCTCATCAGCCGGGCCGCGGCCGCCAGGATGTTCACCGGCGCACTCGACTCGCTGGCCATCGGGACGGCGGGGGCCACGGCGGCCATCGACGTGCGGTACAGCGTGACCGCCATCCCCGATCCGGCGCGCAACGTCGTCGCGATCGTCCCCGGGAGCGATCCCAAGCTGAGGGCCGAGTACGTGGCGATCGGCGCGCACAACGATCACATCGGGCTGGGCCGGCCCGTGGACCACGATTCGATCCGTCTCTGGAACCACACCGTCCGTCCCGAGGGTGCCGACGACGGCAGCAAGCAGGCGACGCCGGCCCAGCAGGCGCTGGTGGACTCGATCCTCACGGGTTATCGGGCGAAGCATGCCGGCGCCGCGCGCATCGACTCGATCTCGAACGGTGCGGACGACGACGGCTCGGGGACCGTGTCGGCCCTGGAGGTCGCGGAGCGGATCGTGACGCTTCCCACCAAGCCGAAGCGGTCGATCCTGTTCGTGTGGCACGTCGGTGAGGAGAAGGGGCTGCTCGGCTCCCGGTTCTTCACCGATCACCCGACAGTGCCGCGGGATTCGATCGTGGCGCAGCTCAACATGGACATGGTGGGCCGCGGGGAAGCGAGCGACGAGGTGGGACGGACCAAGGACGGGACCCCGATCCACGGGAGCCCCACCTACCTGCAGCTCGTCGGCTCGCGCCGCCTGTCCACGGAGCTCGGCAACCTGATCGAGACGGTGAACACCGCGGGGAAACACGGCCTGACCCTGGACTACGCGATCGACGCCGACGGCCATCCGTCGAACATCTATTGCCGCAGCGACCACTACGAGTACGCCCGCTACGGCATCCCGATCACGTTCTTCACGACGGGGTTGCACTCGGACTACCACCAGGTGACTGACGAGCCCGAGTACATCAATTACGACCACATGGCGCGCGTGGCGAACTTCGTGCAGGACATCGCCGTCCACGTGGCGAACCTGGATCACCGGGTCGTGGTGGATCACCCCAAGCCGGATCCGACCGCGCCCTGCCGGCAGTAAGCCGGCCGCAGGTCGCGATGCAGGGCGGGCGCCAGGTGGGGGGCGAGGTTCTCCTCGTCTCGTGCTACGAGCTGGGACACCAGCCGCTGGGCACGGCCTGGCCCGCCGCCTTCCTCGAGCGCGCCGGGTTCCACCCGGCGCAGCTCGATCTCGCCGTCGAGTCGCTGGACGAGGAGGCGGTACGCAGGGCGCGGTTCGTCGGCATCTCCGTCCCGATGCACACGGCCCTGCGGCTGGGCGTGCGGGCCGCTGACCGCATCCGGAAGGTCAATCCGGATGCGTTCATCTGTTTCTACGGGCTCTACGCCACCCTCAATGCCAGCTATCTCCTGGATGGGTGCGCCGATGCCGTCCTCGGCGGCGAGCTCGAGCAGGATCTCGTTTCGCTGGTGCGGCAGGTTGCGCGCGGCGATCGGCCGTCCGCCGTGCCGGAGCCCAAGCCGGTTCTGACGCGACTCGACTATCCGGTTCCCCAACGCGTCGGGCCACCCGGCGGACCCGGGTACGCGCGACTCGAGCGCGACGGGAAGCTCGTCGCCGCGGGGTACGTCGAAGCGACCCGCGGGTGTCTGCATCACTGCCTGCATTGCCCGATCCCCCCAGTGTACGGGGGGCGATTCTTCGCCGTACCCCTCCCGGTCGTACTGGCGGACATCCGGCAACAGGTGGAAGGCGGGGCGGGTCACATCACCTTCGGCGATCCCGATTTCCTGAACGGGCCGGGTCACGCCCTGCGGGTGACGCGGGAGCTGCACGCGGCGTCTCCAGGCCTGACATTCGATTTCACGGCGAAGATCGAGCACCTGGTCCGGCATCGCACGCTGATTCCCGATTTCGCGGCGCTGGGGTGTGTGTTCATCGTCTCGGCGGTGGAGTCGTTCAGTGACGTCGTGCTGGCGCGGCTGCAGAAGGGGCATACGCGGGCCGACATCCACGCCGCGCTGCGTCTCACGCGGGAGGCCGGGATCGCGTTGCGTCCTTCGTTCGTCGCGTTCACGCCGTGGACGACGCTGGACGATTATCTGGACATGCTCGATGTCGTGGAGGAGGAAGGGCTGGTCGATCAGGTGGACCCGGTCCAGTACTCCATCCGACTGCTCGTGCCGCCGGGCTCGGCCCTGCTCGACAAACCATGGATGCGGGAGCATCTCGGAGCGCTGGACGAGGCGGCGCTGACGTATCGCTGGACTCATCCCGATCTCCGGATGGACCGGCTGCACGAGCAGGTGTGTCGGCTCGTCGAGGAGGGCGCCGAGCGCGCCGAGGATGCGGCGGCGACGCTCGAGCGGATTCGGGAGGCCGCTGAGGCGCTCGCGGAGCGCTCCCGACGGCGGCGTGGCCCGACGGCGCCGCCCGGCGACCGCAAGCGAGCGGCGCGGCTCACCGAGCCGTGGTTCTGCTGAGCGGAGCCCAGCAAGGGCCAGTTCGGCCCGATCACCTGAACCGACCCGGGCGTTCGCCCGGTCAGTCGAGCTGCTTGCTGCCCGCCAGGGCGGCCAGCGCCCGGTTGCGGTCCGTTTCCGAGCCGATCGAGTTCGCCGCCGCGACGTAGGCCTCGCGCAGCGCGCCGCCGAGGCGCACGTGCTGCGCCACCGCGACCAGCACGTTGGCGCGGTCGTAGTCCGACCCGATCCCACGGGCCGAGGCGATCACCGCGGTGGTGACCGGCTCGGTCATGCCGGGGTGTTCGCTCAGGGCCGTCAGGACGCGGGCGTGGTCGTGGTCCGAGCCGATGCCGTCCGCCGCGCTGAAGAAGGCGGGGCGTGATGTCTCGTCCAGCCCCGGGCCCTCGGCCACCTGGACCAGCACTTCTGCCCGATCGAAGTCGGAGGAAATGCCTCCTGCCGCGGTGAGCGCCCTGGCGACGAGGGCGGGCGTCGTTTCGCGCTGCGCGAGTACCGTCGCCAGCACGCGCCGCCGGTCGTAGTCCGATTCGATGCCGTCGACCGCCCGGAAGAACGCGCCGCTCATGGCCGGCGTGATCGGGTGCTTACTGGTGAGCTGGACGAGCACTTCGGCGAGGTCATAGTCCGACTGGATGCCGCCCGCCGCGGTGAGCACGGCGGCCGCCAGATCGTCGGGCAGATCCTTGCCGGCCAACACGACCTTCAGGACGCGGTGGCGATCGTAATCGGACTGGATGTGATCGGCGGCGGTGACGAACGCCGTGCGCGCCGGCTCGTTCAAGGGGTAGCGAGTGGCGACGAGCACCAGCACTTCGGCGAGATCGTAGTCGCTCGCGATCTCGTTCCCCGCCTGGGTCACGACGCGCGCCACCCCGGCCGGGTCGAGCCGGCCGTCGACGATGAGTGCCTGATAGTACTGTCGCTTCGAATAGTCGCCCGAGACCTGCGCGATCTCCTGGAACAGGGCCTCCGGTCCGCGCGTCTGGAGAATCCAGCGACTGCGTGCGTCCGCCGCGTACCCGGTGCGGCGCAGCAGCTGCGTGAGCGTGGCGCTGAGCCACGTCCGGGCTTCCGCGTCGTACGGACGCTCGGCATCGCCCACGAACCAGCGATGTGACACGCCATCGGAGCCGGGACGCATCTCCACCCGGCGCTTCTGGCTGCCGTCGAGCCGCGTCACCACGACGGAGCCGCCGGCATCGATCTCGGAGAGGTCGGTGAAATCGGCCGTGAACCGGAATCCACCCTCGGCGACCAGCTCGAGCGTGCAGCCGGCCGTCTTGTACTGCAGCCGCGTGCGGCGCGCGCCATTCTCGGAGGTGCTCGAGCTGCTCGAGCTGCCCCGAGGGGTGACGGCCGCGCAGTCAGCTGAATCAGCCGATTCGACGAGCGCGAGCGGACGAACCGCAGGACCGCGCACCGCGTGACGCGGCGCCTGCGAGTCGTTGCCCGGGATCAGTCGCATCTCCGGAGCTATAGCCTGGCGCGCCGCGAGGCGTGTGGGATGCACCACGGCGAGCGGGAGCACCACGAGCGCCGCCGCCGCGGCCGCACGGGCGACGAACCGGCGCGTCATCGCGTCGCGGCGCCGGGCCGGGTCGAGCACGTCGAGCAGTCGGCTGCCCAGCTGGGACGGCCTGGCCATCGCGACGCTGGCGAGCCCCGTCATCGCTCCCGCCCGGAGCGTGCGCGCGATCTCCAGCAGATGCTCGGCGTACGCCGAGGGGGTGGCGCCGGCCGCCAGCACGCGGTCGTCGCAGGCGCGCTCACGCTCGACGCGCAGGCGCCGCGCGGCCAACCACACGAGCGGGTGAAACCAGTACACGGCGCAGGCGCACACCGCCACGAGCTGCGTCAGGCAGTCGCGCCGCGCCACGTGGGCCAGCTCGTGCAGCAGGACGTCGCGCCGGCGCGTTTCGGGCCACTGCTCGGCGTCCGAGGGGAGCAGGACGATCGGACGACGCGTGCCCCAGGTCATCGGCATTGCCGGTCCGGGCGCGGCCAACAGCCGCACCGGTGTGCGCAGCTTCAACCCGGCAGCGAGGGAGGACTGCAGGGCGAGCCAGTCAGCGGAGCGGAGCGGGCGAGCGTGTCGGGCGATCCGCGCCACGCGCAGCGCCCCCACGCCGTAGAGGCCGAACACGAGGAGCAGGCCGGCCGCCCAGACTGCGCCGAGCCACCATCCGGCGCCCCGCGCGCCCGGCGCGAAGTTGGCTCGCGCGCTCGTGACCGTCGTGCCGAGCGACCCGGAAGGTTCGGCGGCCGCGGGAGCGCGAACCGTCGTCGGCGCCGCGGGCGGGGTCGGTGTGAACATCTCGACGGGAGGCGGTGGGAGCACCGGCACACGCCACACGGGCCCGAGCAGCCGGGCCGCCGGCAGGATCAGTGTGCCGGCGAGCGCCAGCGTCCACACGAGATGCCGGGGCGCGGCCGTGCGGCGCCACCGCAGCGTGACGAGGCCTGCGACGCCGAGCAGCAGCGTCGCCTTGGCCAGCGAGTCGAGCGCGAAGTCGGGCATGGGTCACCGCCCTTCTTTCTTGGCCTGGGCGATGAGCCCGGCGAGTCGGTTCAACTCGGTGTCGGAGAGACGTGCGGCGGAGAGGTCGAGCAGTGCGGCGACGGCGGCCTCGGTGGACCCGTCGAAGAACGTGGTGACCACCTGGCGTAGCGCCGATTCACGGGCGCGCTCCCGGGGCACGGTGGGCGAGTACACGTAGCGCGGGCCGTCCTCTGCGTGGCGCAGGTGGCCCTTGGTCTCGAGCACGCGCAGCAGCGCGCGGATGGTGGAGTAGCTGGGGCGATCCGGGAGTGCATCGTGGACTTCGGCGGCGGTGGCCCGGCCCAGCCGATAGATCACGTCCATGATCTGACGTTCGCGCCGCGACAGCTGCGAGCGGGCGGGGGTGGCCATGCACGACTCCCGAGTCCGAAGTGCTAAAATTCTAGCATAGTGCTAAAAACTTAGCAAGCCCGCCTTGACCGATTCTTGACGCGACGCCCCGAGCTTCCCCCCCTCGACGAATCACTCACTTCTGGGGGGTAGCCATGCGGAAGCTCTGCTCACTTGCCACGGTCGTCGCCCTGGTGGCCGGTTGCGATCGCGATCAACTCGGACCCACGCCGCGATTCGACCCCGCTGCCTTCGAGGTGCCCGACGCCAGCGGCAGCCCGGGCATCACGGTCATGACGTACAACGTCTATTACGGTACCGATCCGAGCCCGCTGCTCACGGCGCCGCTCGAGCAAGTGCCGTTCGTCGCCGCCGACGTCTGGGCGAAGGTGATCCAGACCGACTTCCCGGCGCGGGCCGGGGCGCTGGCGGCGCTCATCGCGCGGCGCCAGCCGCATCTCGTGGGACTGCAGGAGGCGGCGCTGTACCGGATACAGTCTCCCGGGGACGCCGCGTTCGGCGGGTCGATTCCGGCGACCACGGTCGCGTACGACTTTCTCACCCTGCTGGTCGATTCGCTCGCGGCGCGCGGCCTGAGCTACGTCGTCGCGGCGTCCGACTCCACGACCGACGTCGAGGTTCCCGTGTTCACCGGTGTGGACGGCGCCGGCAATCCGAAGTTCGACGACGTGCGGTTGACGGACCGGGACGCCGTCCTCGCCCGGGCCGACGTGGAGTTCACCAACCCGCAGCACGGGAAGTACCAGGCCTATATCCCGGTGAGTCTCGGCCCGGTGCAGACGGGGGTGTTCGAGGGCTGGGCATCCGTGGACGCGACGGTCCAGCAGCGCACCTACCGGTTCGTGTCGACCCATCTCGAGGCGCAGCTCGCGGTGCCCGTGCAGATCGCCCAGGCCCAGGAGCTCCTGGGGCTGCTCCAGACGGAGGCCCGGCCGACGATTCTCGTGGGGGATTTCAACTCGGACGTGCTGGGGCACGTCCCGGGAGCCGCGACGCCGTCCTACGGCATGATGACCGATGCCGGGTTTCGCGACAGCTGGGTGAGTCCGCCCCAGGACGTGTTGGGCCCGACCTGCTGCGAGAGTGAAGACCTCACGAATCCCGAGCCGGCGCTGAACCAGCGGATCGACTTCGTCTTCACCCGGAACATGCCGGACCTCGTGCTGCCGATCCGCCACGAGGTTCTGGGGGATCGCGCCCGCGACCGGACCACCGGCGGGCTCTGGCCGTCCGACCATGCGGGAGTGGTGCAAACCTTCCAGGTACCCCCGCAGCTGCCGTGATGCGGCGCGGATCATCTGGTCAACTGGTGCCGGCGGCCCCCAGTGCTACATTGGCTGGCCGCCGGCCATGGCCAGCTTTCTCGAGCAGTTGCGCGACTTTCTGGCGCCCCGCTTCCAGCTGGAGCACGAGCTGGGAAGCGGCGGAATGGGCACCGTGTACCTGGCGCGCGACACCAAGTTGCCCCGATCTGTCGCGGTGAAGGTCCTTCCCCCGGAAAAAGCCAGCGCGGAAGCGGCAGAGCGCTTCCTGCGCGAGGCCCGCATCCTGGCGGATCTGAGGCATCCGAACATCGTCACCATCTACGATGTGGGCGGGGATGACGATCCATTCAGCTACTACATCATGGAGTACCTCTCGGGCGATTCTCTCGCCGACCGCCTGATGCAGAAAGGTCCACTCCCGCCGGACGAAGTCACCAAGCTGGGCCGGGATCTCCTGGCCGCCCTGAAGGTGGCGCACTCGCACGGAGTGATTCACCGCGACATCAAGCCCAGCAACATCTTCTGGGTGGACGGGCGAGGAGTGCTGACCGACTTCGGCGTCGCCAAATCGTCCTCGGAGCAGAATGCCATCACCAGGCCGGGCGAGACACCGGGAACGTTGCTGTACATGCCGCCGGAGCAGCTTGCGGGACGCGAAGTTCCCCAGACCGACCTGTACGCGGTGGGCATGGTGTTGTACGAGGCGCTGACCGGGGTGCGCTGGGAGACCGGCACACTTCCGGAGCATTGGGATTGGGGAAGCATCCCGGCGGAGCTGCGCCCCGCCCTGCGTCGCGCGCTGGCCCTGACGCCCGAGGAGCGCTGGCCGGACGCGGAGGCGTTCCAGCGTGCGCTGTGGGGAAAGCGGGTTCGACTCCCCGCGACCCGCCGCAACGTCGCCGCTGTGGCGCTCATGGTGGTTCTCCTGGCGGTCGCGAAGTGGCCGGGGCGGTGTTGGTTCTCGTCCTGCCCCGCGGTCGATGTACGCGTGGATCGCATCAGAGTGGCCGGCGCGGAGGGATTCCCGGGCCTCGGGGACTCGCTCGGCGCGCGTGTCACGAGCCGGCTGATGGGGTTTCCCGATTTCAGCGCGGCCGGTCCCGTCTTTCGGGGGCGTGCGAAGACGACGGTCAGTGGATCGGCCACGGTCGACTCGGGAGGGGGACTCCGCATTCAGCTTCGGATGCCGGGGCAACAGATGGTGGCGCTGTCGACACGTGTGGAGCAGTGGCGCAACGCGGCCGACGTGCTCGCCGACAGCTTGCTGGTGCGGCTGTACGGGTCGAGCCGTCTCGACTCCGATCTGCCGGTTGGCGTGCTGCCGCGGGATCCTGAGGGACTGCGGTCATTCCTCGTGGCGGAGAAAGCGTTTGCCCGGGCTGACTGGGAGTCGGCGTACGACGGGTATCACGACGCTTCCGCGATGGATCGCAGCTGCGCGCTGTGCTTCTGGCGCCACGCGGAGGTCGCACGGTTTCTCGTATACCCGCCGGACACCGCCGACGCGGCCGAGTATCGCGCACGCCGTCGCGAATTCCCGCCGAACTACCAAACGTTGATCGACGCCGAGCTGGTGCCTTTGGATTCGCGGCTCGACTCGCTGTATGCGCTGGCCCAGCGTGCCCCGAGGTTCCTGTTCGGCCCGTTCCGATGGGGCGATGAGCTACTGCACCGCGGGTCGCTGGTCGGGCAGCCACGGCTCGGTGCATCGGTGGGGATGACCAGGGCGACCGAGATCCGGCGCGACCTCGCCCCCGCCTGGGAGCATCTCGCCTGGTTGTGGATCGCGGAAGGGAACCGGCAGCGCGCCACCGCGGCGCTCGACACGCTGTCCGTACTACCGCCGCCGGGACCCAAGGGCCAGGCATTGCGGGATCTGCTGCAGGTCGCCTACGCCTGGCGGTTCGAGCCGGCGCAGGCGCAGACCGGAACGGCCGCGGTGCTGGCCGCGGCCGCTGCGCGCGCTGACGAGCCCCTCGATGCCGGGGCGCGCTACCTCAACCATTTCGCCGCCCCGGAGGGTGCGGTGTGGCTCGGCGAGCAGCTGGAGGCGCGCGGGTACCACCCGATTTCGGCGATGCTGGCCCAGGCGTTCGGTAACCTCAGTGCGGGCAGGCCGGAGCGGGCACACCTGGTCCTGACCAGGGCGGTCACTCAATTCGGCGACGCCAGCCTCGAGCTGCTGGACGAGGAGGTCGAGGCCGTGCGGCTCATGTTCGACGTGGATTCCATTGCGGCGGCGGCGAGCTGGGTCCAGCTGGATTCACGTCTCCAGGACCTCGCGCAGCGGCTCCCTGGGAGTCTGCGTGCGCGGGCGGCGTGGATGCGAGCGCTGTTGGCCCGGCGCTTCCGCAAAGTGCAGCCTGCTGCGCCGGCGGACCTTCCGGTGCCGCTGCGACAACTGCTCGCGGTGTACGATGTCGCGTCGCGCGGGCGTTTCACCGATGCGCTCGAGCAGAGCCGACCGCTCCTCGGGCTCCGGGTCGACTTTCAGGGCGATCCTTTCCTGCGCACCGTGCTGCATCTGCTGCGCGCCGAGTGGCAAGTGCGCGTCGGGCGGCCGCAGCTCGCCGATCAGGAGTTGCTGTGGTACGAGAACTCGGACGCCGTGGGATTCCCGGACGGCGATCCGCAGCCGATGGAACTGGATTGGGCGTTCGGGACGCTGGCACGGTGGTGGCGCGTGCGGCTGGGTACTTCGGAAGAAACGCGCTGCACGCTCGCGCGAGAGGTGGCGAGGTTGTGGGCCGGCGCGGAGCCGTCCTTTGCCGCTCGTGTCGACAACGCGCGAGCGATCGCGCGTGGCTGCGCGGGGCCGGTCTCATGATCGACGCCAGCCTGTTGGGTCCGGTCCAGATCAGCGTGGACGGCGGTGCGCCGCCGCCCGAGCTCCTGTGGCGCAGGAACCTCGCGCTGCTGATCTACCTCGCCTGCTCGCCCAAACGCAGCCGTACGCGCGAGCACCTGACCGGCCTGTTGTGGCCCGACAAGGCCGAGGAGAAGGCGCGGCAGTCGTTGCGAGAGGCGCTGTCCAAAATCCGGGCCGCCGTGGGCGACGAGGGCGTCGAGACGGCGGGGGATCAGGTGCGGCTCGCGGCGGGAGCGGTGACGCTCGATACGGACCGCTTTCAGGCGCTGGCCGCGGCGGGCGATTGGGAGAATGCCGCCGCGCTCGTTTCGGGTCCGTTTCTGGAGGGTTTCGCCGTACCGGGGGCCGGGGCGTTTGAGGAGTGGCTCAGCGCGGAGCGCCGCGAGTGGAACGCCCGGGGGATGAGCGGCCTGTTGCGCGTCGCGCAGGTGAAGCTGGATGGCGGGGATCTGGAGGCGGCGCTGAGCGCGGCCCGCCGGGCCGTGGCGATGGCGTCCGACGCCGAAGCCGCGGTGGCCATGTTGATGCGCGCGCTTGCCCTGGCGGGCAATCCTGCCGCGGCGCTGAGGGAATACGAGGAATTCGCGACCAGACTTCGGACGGAGCTGGGTACCAGGCCGAGCGCCGCCTGCACCGCGCTGGCCGAGCGGATCCGCACGACGCCGGGGACGGGTGGGGCGCGCGACCGCCGCAGTGGTGCGACGGCGAACCCGCGGCGCGCGCCGCTGGTCGGTCGAGCGGAGCAGCTGGAGCGCATGCTCGATGTGTGGCGCCGGGGGCGGGATGGGAAGTGGGCGGCCGGCGTCTTCCTGATCGGCGACCCGGGAGTGGGGAAGACGCGGCTCGCCGAGGAGCTCGCACAGCGGCTGCGATTGGAGGGGGCGGCGACCGCAATCATTCGCGCCGTGGAGAGCGATCTCGAGACCCCGTGGAACGGCGTGCTCGGCCTCGCCCGCGGCGGCCTGCTCGAGGCGGGCGGGGTCGCGGGCGCCGCGCCGGGCGCCCTTGCGTGGTTCGCGGCGCGCATCGCGGAATGGGCCGATCAGTTTCCCGCGGCGCGGACCGGGACCGGCGAAGCGCCTGCGCGCGCGTTCAGCGAAGTCCTCGGCGCGGCGGCGGCGTCGCAGCCCGTGGTCCTCGTGGTGGACGACGCCGAGTACCTCGATCGCGACTCATTGCTCGCCCTGGGTCTGGCGTTACGCGATCTGGCCCGCTGTCCGCTGCTCGTCCTGTGCACCATCGGCAGTGCGGCGGCGAGGCCCGAGCTGGAGGACCTGCGCTCGCAGCTCGGGCGTGACGTGGACGGCGTCGTGCTGCGCCTCGCGCCGCTCGGCACTGCGGACATCAAGCAGCTGGCGCGCTGGGCGGCGCCGGGTTTCGACGAGGCGGCTCTCGATCGCCTCACCCGCCGGGTGAGCACCGACTCCGCCGGCCTCCCTTTGCTGGTGGTCGAGCTGCTGAGCGCCGTGGTCGCGGGGCTGGATCTGGACAAGGTCCGGGGAGCGTGGCCCCAGCCGCTCCAGACGCTCGATCAGTCGCTGCCCGGCGACCTGCCCGAGGGGATCATCGCGGCGATCCGCGTGGGCTTCAGGCGCCTGGGCCCAGCGGCGCAGCTCGTCCTGAAGGCGGTCGCCGTCCTCGAGGGGCCCATCGTGGCAGCGCGGCTCGTGCGTGTCACGAAGCTCGACGCAGCGAAGGTCGCGGAAGCGCTGGACGAGCTCGAATGGACCCGATGGCTCTCGACCGATGCCCGGGGGTACGCATTCGTCGCCCGCGTCGTGCGCCAGGTGATAAAACAGGACCTGATGCTCAAGGGGGAGATTCAGCGCCTGCTGGACGCCGACGCCGAAGACCAGTAGCAGGGCTCTCAGACGGAGGGACCACGACATGATACGCATCATCGCCCTCATCGTCGCGACCGCGTTCCAGGGGCCGGCGGTGGTGGAATACCAGCTGCCGCGCAGCGGTGCGTTTCCCCATGATCCCGCGGTGGGCAAGGACGGGATCGTGTGGTACACGGACCAGCGCAACAGCTACATCGGACGACTCGATCCGGCCACGGGGAAGGTGATCGACTACCCCACACCCACGCCCGCGTCCGGACCGCACGGCATCATCGTGGCGCCCGATGGGGCGGTGTGGTACACGGGGAACGCCAAAGGGCTGATCGGGCGGGTGGATCCGGCGACGGGAACGATCAAGGAATTCCCGTTGCCCGCGGACGTGGGAGATCCGCACACCCCGGTCTACCATGACGGGAAGGTCTGGTTCACGGCGCAGGGAGCCAATCGCTACGGCTGGCTCGATCCCGCCAACGGCACCGT
>DATGDT010000235.1:0-2477 GCA_035310725.1 Gemmatimonadales bacterium | reverse complement strand
TGCCGGCTCTCGAGCTTGAGCCAGGCGTCGAGCGCCGCCACGTACTGCAGCGGCGTCCGCACGGCGACGCCCTCCAGGGCCCGGGCCGCGTCGGCGACCTCCCGGTCGGCGATGTCGGTGATCACGTCAGCGCTTCTTCTTTGGCTTGGGCTTGGCTGCCTTCGTCCCCTTCGCGGGCGGCGTCTCGCCCTCGTCGTCCTCGGCCGCGACGTCCTCTTCGTCCTCTTCCTTGACAATGCGGGCGACGTCCACGACCAGGTCACCGGGCGTCAGGTTCATCACCTTCACGCCCTGCGTGTTGCGGCCCGAAATACGGATGCCCTCGACCGGCACACGGATCACGATGCCCTTCTTGGTGATCATCATCAGCTCGTCGTCGGGCAGCACTTCCTTCAGGGCGACCACGTCGCCCGTCTTGTCACTGCGCTTCAGGGTGATGATGCCGCGGCCGCCGCGATGCTGGACCCGGTACTCGTCCAGCTCCGAGCGCTTGCCCATGCCCTTCTCGGTCACGGTGAGCAGCGTCGACGAGCGGCGGATGATCACGAGGTCGATCACCTTGTCCTTCTTGTCGAGCGCGATCCCCCACACGCCGGTGGCGGTGCGGCCCATGTCCCGCACGTCCTGTTCGTGGAAGCGGATGCTCATGCCGTGCTTGGTGGCCATGACCACGTCGTTCTTGCCGTCGGTCACCTGAACGTCGATCAGCTCGTCGCCCTTCTCGATGTTGATGGCCCGGATCCCCGAGGTGCGCGGGTTGCCGAACTCGGAGAGGCGGGTCTTCTTCACCACGCCTTCGCGCGTGATGAAGAACAGGAACTGGTCCTCGGAGAACTCCCGCACCGGGACGAGCGCCGCCACCCGCTCGTCCGGCTTGATGGCGATGCAGCTCAGGATCGGCTTGCCGCGGGCCGCCCGCGCCGCCTGCGGGACCTCGTGCACCTTGAGCCAGTAGCACTGCCCGCTCTGCGTGAAGAACATCACGTAGTCGTGCGTCGACGCGATGAACAGGTGCTCCAGCCAGTCGTCTTCCTTCGTGTGGGCGGCGGTCACGCCCCTGCCCCCGCGCCGCTGGCGCCGGTAGGAAGACGTCGGGAGCCGCTTGATGTAGCCCCCGTGCGAGACCGTGATCACCATGTCCTCCTCGGCGATCAGGTCCTCGATCGAGAATTCGCCCTGGTCGGCGACGATCTCGGTGCGGCGCTCGTCGCCGAAGCCGTGGGCGAGCTCCGTGAGCTCCTCCTTCAGGATCTTCATGCGCCGCGGCTTGGAGCCGAGGATCTCCTTGCACTCCTTGATGAACTTGCGGACTTCCCGCAGCTCCTCCTCGAGCTTCGTGATCTCGAGGGCCGTGAGCCGGGCCAGCCGCATGTTGAGGATTTCCGCCGACTGCCGCTCGGAGAGCTTGAACCGCTTGCGCAGGTTGGCGTCGGCCGTGGGCACGTCCTTCGCCTTGCGGATAATGCGGACGACCTCATCGATGTTGTCGACCGCGATCTTCAGGCCCTCCAGGATGTGCTCGCGGTCCTGGGCGCGCTTCAGATCGAACTCGGTGCGGCGGACGATGACGGTGTGGCGGTGCTCGATGAAGTGCTCGAGCAGCTCCTTCAGGTTCATCTCCTTCGGCACGCCGTCCACGAGGGCCAGCATGATCGCGCCGAAGGTGGTCTGCATGGCGGTGTGCTTGTACAGCTGATTCAGGATCACCGCGGGCATGGCCTCGCGCTTCAACTCGATCACGACGCGCATGCCTTCGCGATCCGACTCGTCCCGGATGTCGGAGATCCCCTCCAGCTTCTTGTCGTTGACGAGCTGCGCGATATTCGCGATCAGGTTCGCCTTGTTGACCTGGTAGGGGAGCTCCGTGACGACGATCTGCTGCTTGCCGGTGGATTCCTTCTCCTCGATCACCGCGCGGGCGCGCACGATCATCCGCCCCCGCCCCTTCTCGTAGCACTCCTTGATCCCCTCGCGCCCGTAGATGATGCCCGCGGTCGGGAAATCGGGACCCTTGATGAACTTCCGCAGGTCCTTCACCGCGGCGCCGGGGGTGTCCACCAGGTGGACGATGGCCGCCACGACTTCGCTCAGGTTGTGCGGCGGGATGTTGGTTGCCATCCCCACCGCGATGCCGGCGGAGCCGTTGACGATCAGGTTCGGCAGGCGGGCCGGCAGGACAGTGGGCTCCTGCAGGCGGTCGTCGAAATTGGGGACGAAGTCGACGGTGTTCTTGTCGATGTCCTCGAGCATCGTCATCGCGATGCGCGAGAGACGGGCTTCCGTGTAGCGGTAGGCCGCGGCGGCGTCGCCATCCACCGAGCCGAAGTTTCCCTGGCCGTCGATCAGCGGGTAGCGCAGCGAGAAGTCCTGCACCATGCGCACGAGCGAGTCGTAGACCGCGATGTCGCCGTGCGGGTGGTATTTGCCCAGCACGTCGCCCACCACCGTCGCGCTCTTCTTGTAGGGGCGCCCCGGCA
>DATGDT010000234.1:0-5378 GCA_035310725.1 Gemmatimonadales bacterium | reverse complement strand
CTCGTCGATGTAGATCGCGTCCACGCGGCGCAGCAGATCGAGCCGCTCGGCCGTGACCGGCCCCAGGACCCGGATCGCCAACCCCGGTCCGGGGAATGGGTGGCGGCCGACGATTTCCTCGGGCAGGCCCAGCTCGCGGCCCACCTGCCGGACCTCGTCTTTGAACAACTCGCGCAGCGGCTCGATCAGGACCCACGGCAGGTCGGGCCGTAATCCTCCGACATTGTGGTGCGTCTTGATCGTGACCGATGGCCCGCCCCGCGGGGAGGTCGATTCGATCACGTCCGGGTACAGCGTCCCCTGCACCAGGAATTCCACGTCGCCCTCGACGTGACGCGCGGCGTCCTCGAACACGTCGATGAACATGTGTCCGATCCGCCGCCGCTTTTCCTCGGGGTCCTCGATTCCGGCCAGCTCCTTCAGGAAACGCTCGGTCGCGTCCACGACCCGGAGGTCGATGCCCAGGTGCTTGCGGAACGTGCGCTCGACCTGATCGCGCTCGTGCAGTCGCAGCAGCCCGTGATCGACGAAGATGCACGTCAGCCGGTCGCCGATGGCGCGATGCACCAGCGCGGCCGCCACGGCGGAATCCACGCCGCCCGACAGACCGCAGATCGCGCGCCGCGTGGGTCCGACGGTCGCCCGTATCCGGTCGACCGACTGGTCGATGAAGTGTCCCGGCGTCCAATCGGGCGTGCAGCGGCAGATGCCGAACAGGAAGTTGCCCAGGATCTCCCCGCCGCGCACCGAGTGCGCCACCTCGGGATGGAACAGCAGACCCGAGATCGGCTTGGTCTCGTGCTGGAACGCCGCGACCGGAGCGTTCACGCTGGCGGCCGTCGTGCGGAATCCCTTGGGCGCGGCGGCGATCAGGTCGCCGTGGCTCGCCCAGACGGTCGTCGTGGAGCCCGCCTCGAACCCCGCGAACAGGCCGGCATTCTCCCGCACCGTGATGTCCGCCCGGCCGTACTCGCGCTCCTTCGCGGGGGTCACCGTGCCGCCCGACAGCTGCGTGATCAGGTGCATACCGTAGCAGATGCCGAGCACCGGAATGCCGAGATCGAACATGCCAGCGTCGGCGGTGGGCGCGCCCGGATCGAACACGGAGTTGGGGCCGCCCGAGAGGATGATCCCCTGGGGAGCGAACTCCCGGATGAACGGCAGGTCCATGCCGCGCGCCGCAGGATGGATCTCGCAGTAGACGTGCGCTTCGCGCACGCGCCGGGCGATCAGCTGAGTGAACTGGGACCCGTAGTCGATGATCAGGATGCGGTTCATGCCGACAGCCACACCGCGGGTTCGGGAACCTCGCCGCGCATCAGGTCGTCCAGCGTTTCGCGCGGACGCGCGACGAAGTACCTGTCGCCTTCCACCATGACCTCGGGCGGCCGAGGCCGCTGGTTGTAGGTCGAGCTCATGACGAATCCGTAGGCGCCCGTGCCGAGCACGGCCAGCAGCGCGCCCGGTTCCACGGCGGGCAGCTTGCGGTCGAGGGCCAGGAAATCACCCGATTCACAGATCGGCCCCACCACGTTGACCACCCGTTCCGGGCCGCCGTCGCGCAGCGGCACGATGTCGTGATGCGCGTGGTAGTGGCTGGGGCGCACGAAGTCCGTCATTCCGGCGTCCACGATGACGTACTCCTTCCCGCCGGAGTGCTTGCGGTACAGCACGCGGGTGAGTAGCAGCCCCGCGTTGGCCACGATGTAGCGCCCCGGCTCGCACAGCAGACGCAGGCCCGCCGCGTTGATCGGCGGCACGACCGCCTCCGCGAACGCCTTGGGGCTGGGCGCCCGCTCGTCGAAGTAGCGCACACCGAGCCCGCCGCCCACGTCGAGCGCCTCGAGTGTGTCGATACCCGAGGCGCGGATCGCCGCCACCAGCTCGAGCAGCTTCACCGTACCACGGTGATAGGGCTCGACGTCGGTGAGCTGGGATCCGAGGTGCATCGCGAGCGCGCGCAGCTCCAGCGCGGGATCGGCGGCGACCCGGCGCGCCACCTCGACCACATCGTCGAATGGCACGCCGAATTTGGCGGTCTTCTCCCCTGTCTTGGTGTACGGGTGTGTACGGGCTGCGACGTCGGGGTTGACCCGGATGCCCACGCGGCAGCGCAGACCGGTGCGCCGGGCCGCCGCGATCACGGCATCGAGCTCGCTCGTCGATTCGATGTTGAGGAAGCCGATGCGTGAGCGGATGGCCTCCTCGAGCTCGGCCGCGGTCTTGCCCACCCCGGAGAAGACGATGTGTTCGGACGGGAACCCGGCCGCATGCGCCCTCCGCAGCTCGCCTACCGACACGATGTCGGCGCCCGCGCCGAGCTGCTGCAGCACGCGCAGGATGGCGAGATTGCCGTTTGCCTTGACCGAATAGCAGATGGTGTGCGGGATCCCCTTCAGCGCGTCGTCCAGCGCGTGGAACTGGGCGCGGACCAGGTTCGCGCCGTACACGTACGCGGGCGTGCCCACGCGCGCCGCGATCGCCTCGAGCAGGGCGGGATCGAAGCCTAGTACGCCTGCGCCCACACTGCCTCGGCCACGCTGGGCTTGCCGCACCACATGCACGTCCGGGGCGCCTCGGGCGAGCGGAATTCCGGATCGGGCAGGACGCGGATCGTCGCGCCGGTCATGTCCTTGATCGCCGCCTCGCACTCCCCGCTGCCGCAGAAGCCGCCGTAGGCGAATCCCCCCTGGTCCTGCATGAACTCGATGAACTTCTCCCTGGAGACCCCCCGAATCGAGCTGGCCTCGCGCCGCTCCCGCGCGGCCGCGAGCAGAGCCGCCTGGATCTCCTCGAGTGCCGTTGCGGCAGTGGCGGCGATCCCAGCCAGCGGCACCGGCGTTTTCCCGCCGGTACGACGGGCGGCCATGGCCTGGTCGGCCGCGACATCCTTCGGGCCGATCTCGAAGCGCAGCGGCACGCCCCGCGCCTCCCACTCGAAGTACTTGGCGCCGGGCTTCAACCCGTCGCGTGCATCGAGTGCTACGCGCAGCCCGGCTGCCTTCAGCTCTCCCTCGACACGCGCCGCCACCTCCAGCACCCGGGCGCGCTCCTCATCGCTCTTCCAGATCGGCACCAGGACGACCTGCACGGCCGCCAGCCGCGGCGGGCACACCAGGCCGTTGTCGTCCGAATGCGTCATGATCAGCGCGCCGATGAGCCGCGTCGTCACCCCCCAGGAGGTGTTCCAGACATACTCCAGGCCTCCCGCCGCGGTCTGATACTGCACGTTGAACGCCCGGGCGAAGTTCTGGCCCAGGTGGTGCGAGGTCCCGGCCTGGAGGGCTTTCCGGTCCTGCATCAGCGCCTCGATCGCGTAGGTGCGCAACGCCCCCGCGAACTTCTCGCTGTCGGTCTTGACGCCCGTCAGCACCGGCATCGCCATCCACTCCTCGGCGAAGGTGCGGTAGATGCCGAGAATCAACCGGGCTTCGCGCTCCGCGTCGGCCTCGTCGACGTGCGCCGTGTGCCCCTCCTGCCACAGGAACTCCGTGGTCCGGAGAAACAGGCGCGTGCGCAGCTCCCAGCGTACCACGTTGCACCACTGGTTGAGCAGCAGCGGCAGATCGCGATAGCTCTGGATCCACTTGGCAAACATCGCGTAGATGATCGTCTCGGAGGTGGGCCGCACGACCAGCGGCTCCTCCAGCGCCGAGGCGGGATCGGGCTCCACGGCTCCCGCCCCGGTCTTGCCGGTCGCCCGGAGGCGCGTGTGCGTGACGAGGGCGACCTCCTTGGCGAACCCCTCCACGTGCTCCGCTTCCTTGGCGAGGAAGCTCATGGGAATGAACAGGGGGAAGTAGGCGTTCTGGTGGCCCGCCGCCTTGAACATGTCGTCCAGCGCGCGCTGCATCAGCTCCCAGATGCGGTAGCCGTTGGGGCGAATCACCATGCAGCCGCGCACCGGCGAGTAATCGGCCAATTCGGCCTGCATGATGACGTCGTTGTACCACTCGCTGTAGTCCTTGGCGCGTGGCGTGATCTTCTCGGCCTGGGCCATGTCCCGGGGGTCGTCCTCTCGGATCGGAGTGTGGACCGCTAGATGCGCTCGAGGCGCTCGCGCGTCCGCTCGTTGCGCACGTTGCCGGTGTTCAACGTCGTGGCCGGCTCGAACAGCATGACCTCGACTTCCTGGTCCGCCACCGGACGGTGCTCCACTCCGTGTGGCACGATGAGGAATTCGCCCTCGGCCACCTCCACCGAGCGATCCTGGTACTCCATCCGGAACCGCCCCTTCACCACGTAGAACAGCTCGTCTTCGTGGTCATGATGGTGCCAGATGAACGGTCCCTTGAACTTGACCAGCTTCACCTGCTGGCCGTTCAGCTCGCCGACGATCCTCGGCGACCAGTAGTCGTTCACCCGCGCCAGCTTCTCCGCGAGGTTCACCTTATCCATGCCTGCCATCCTCCTGATGTAGTCGGGCGCCCAGCTCGACCAGGGCCACCCGCTCCTCGGTTCCGCGCCGCAGATCGCGCAACACCACCTCGCCGGCCGCCCGCTCCGTGGGACCGATGATGACGGCCCGCGGCGCCCCGCGGGCGGCCGCCAGCTCGAGCTGCTTGCGAATCGCCTGCTGCCGCAATCCATACTCGACGGCGATGCCGTGCTCCCGGAGGTCGTGCGCCAGCCGCAGCACCGGCTCGACATCCTCGCCGCCCACGGCGACGAGAAAGGCGTCCAACCGGGAGGCCGACGGAGGGGTCGCGCCGCGTGATTTCAGCAGCTCGCCCAGCACGACGTCGCCCATGCCGAATCCCAGCGCCGGCAGATCGGCCCCGCCCAGCGCCTTGAGCAGGCCGTCGTAGCGCCCGCCGCCGCAGATCGCCCGCAGGTTGCGCCCGACGTCGAACAGCTCGAACACGATGCCGGTGTAGTAGGCCAGGCCGCGCACGATCGACAGGTCGACCTGCACGAAGTCGCCCAGCCCCATCGCGCGCAGGGCGCGCTCGCACTCCCGCAACGATTCGCCCGCCGCCTCCCCATCCGGCACGCGCGCCAGCGCCGCGTCCACTGCCGCCACCCCACGCAGCTGGGCGACTGCGAAGACCGCCTCGATCGCCGTCTGCGCAAGCCCCGCGGCCTGCAGCCGGGCCGCGAGGGCGTCGTGCGGATCGCGCTCGCTCTTGTCGATCGCCGCATAGGCGGCCGGGAGCTGCGACTCGCTCACGCCCCCGCCCAGCAGCAAGGTGCGCAGCACCCGACGGTCCGACACCCGGGCTTGCACGTCGCGCTGGTCCAGTCCGAACGCCCGCAACACGTCGATCGCCGCGGCGATCAGCTCGGCGTCCGCGAGCGGCCCGGGCTCCCCGATCAGGTCCATGTTCAGCTGAAAATGCTCGCGCAGCCGCCCCTTCTGCTGCCGCTCGTAGCGGAAC
>DATGDT010000233.1:0-2344 GCA_035310725.1 Gemmatimonadales bacterium | reverse complement strand
GGTCGCGCACGTCCTCCATGCCACCCCCTAAACGAGACCGCCGGCGTCCAGAATCAGGGCCGGCACCCCGTCACCCATGATGGTCGCTCCGCTGAAGACGGGCAGCATCCCCGCGGGCGCGTCGAACTCCTTGACCACGATTTCCTGCTGGCCCACCATCCCGTCCATCACCAGACCGGTGCGGCGCTCGCCCATCTGGAGCACCACCACGGGACGACGGGCCGGCTGCGGCGTCTCCGCCGCCCCGAGCAGCGCGCGCATGTGCACCAGCGGCACGACGCGGTCGCGCAGCACCATCGCCTCGCGGCCTTCCACCGTGGTGATGGGCACCGTCCCGAATTCCACCGTCTCCGCGACGTAAGTCAGCGGCAGGGCGTAGCGCTCGCCCCCCACGTCGGCGATGAGCGCCCGCACGATCGCCAGGGTGACCGGCAGCCGGAGCACGAAGGTCGTGCCGTGCCCGACCTCGGACTGCACTTCGATCGTGCCGCCCAGCGCGCGGATCTTGGTCATCGCCACGTCGATGCCGACGCCGCGCCCGGAGACGCTGGTCACCGCCTCGGCGGTGGAGAACCCCGGACGGGCGAGCACGCGCAGCAGCTGATCGTCGGTGAGATTGTCGACGTGCGGATCCACGATGCCGTCCCGCTTGGCCTTCTCGAGAATCCGCCGCCGGTCGATGCCGCGGCCGTCGTCGGCGATGCTGATGGTGACGCTGGCGCGCTCGCGCACCGCGGCGAGCACGATCTCCCCCTCGGCCCCCTTGCCGCGGCGCCGCCGCTCCGCCGGCGACTCGATGCCGTGGTCCACCGCGTTGCGCAGCAGGTGGACGAGCGGATCGCCCAGCTCGTCGAGGATGGCGCGATCGAGCTCGATCTCCTTCCCCTCCACACGCAGGGCGACCTGCTTATCGAGCTGGCGCGCGAGATCGCGCACCAGCCGCGGATAGCGGTCGAACACCTGCCACACCGGCGTCATGCGCGCCTGGATGATCTCCGACTGCAGATCGCTCGAGAGCCGGGAGATCTGGATCGCCATGTCGTCCACGGCCGGATCGCGCCGCTCGGCCGCCAGCTGGTTCAGCCGGCCCCGCGCCGTCACCAGCTCCCCGATCAGGTCCATGAGCCGATCGAGCCGGCGCAGGTCCACGCGGATGTGCCGGCTGCGGTCGGCGCCGGCTCCCTCACCCCGCCCCACGGCCGCGTCCGACTCGGACACGGCCACCCGCTCGACGTCGCCCGCCCGCACCAGCGCACGCTCGATCTCCACAGCTGCCACGGCTGCATCCAGCCGGAAGCTGAACCGGCCGTCGAAATCGTCCGACTCGAACGTCGCCTCCGGGGGCGACACGTGGGCCACCGGGCCCAGCTCACGCGCGCGCCGCAGCACGAGCAGCGCCCGTCCTCCCTTGAGGGGCGCTTCCGCACGCAGCGCGACCGACACCAGGCGTCCCGGACTCGACGCCTCGACCGGCGCATCCGCGATCGGCAGGCCCACGGCCGGCGCCGACGGCGCCGCCGCCCGGCCGGATCGCCGGCCGCGTGTCGCCTTGCCGGCCGGCGCACTGCCCCCGCCCCGTGCCTGGGCCGCCAGGTCCAGCTCGGCCCCCAGGCCCGCGACGTCCACATCCTTCTCGCGTCCTGCCACCGCGAGGCCGATGGACTTTTCCAGGAGATCGATCCCACGGAACAACAGCTGCAGCATGTCGCCGCTCGGCGCGGCCACGCCCTTGCGCAGCCGGTCGAGCAGATTCTCCATGCGGTGCGCCAGGTCGGCCACCCGGGCGTAGCCCATGGTCGCCGCCATGCCCTTCACCGTGTGCACCGACCGGAACAGCCCGCCCAGCGGCTCAGCGCTCGCCGGCGCCCGTTCCCACTGCAACAGGAGCTGGTTGCAGGCGCTCAGGTGCTCCCGGCTCTCCGCCAGGAACAACTCGGCGTATTGCGAAAGGTCCATGTCACCCGAGCACGCGCTGGACGGCTTCCAGCACGCGCGACGGCTGAAACGGCTTCACGACGAAGTCCTTCGCGCCCGCTTGGATCGCTTCCACCACCAGGGCCTGCTGCCCCATGGCGCTGCACATCAGGATCTTCGCGTCGGGATCGTGCTTGACGATCTCCCGCACCGCGTCGATCCCGCCCATGTCGGGCATGACGATGTCCATCGTGACCAGGTCGGGCTTCAGCTGCTTGTACCGCTCCACCGCCTGGGCACCGGTCTCCGCCTCGCCCACTACCTCGAAGCCGGCCTGCGCCAGGATGTCGCTGATCATCGTCCGCATGAAGATCGCGTCGTCGCAGACGAGAACAGAGTGGCTCACAGACCCTCCCTAGGAAGTCAGTAT
>DATGDT010000232.1:0-6321 GCA_035310725.1 Gemmatimonadales bacterium | reverse complement strand
GTCCCCCGTCCCCAGGTTTCGGATCGCCTGATGGGCTCCGTCCTCGCAGGCGACGAAGCACAGCCGACAACCGATGCACGTCGCCTGATCGATGTCGGCCACGAGGTGATAGTTGAGGTCGAGGTCCTCCCACTTCACCACGTTGGGCAGGGCGCGCCCGCGCACGTCATCGAGCGTGCGGTGGCCCGCCTCGTCCATCCAGTTCGTGAGCCCGTCGGTGAGGTCCTCGATGATGCGGAATCCGTGGTGCATCACCGCGGTGCAGACCTGCAGCGTGGTGGCGCCGAGCGACACGAATTCCGCAGCATCGCGCCAGGTAGCGATGCCGCCGATTCCCGAGATCGGCACGCGGACGGCGGGATCGTTCGCGACGGCCGAAACGAGATGCAGCGCGACCGGCTTCACCGCCGGGCCGCAGTAGCCGCCGTGGCTCGACTTGCCGCCCACGTCGGGCAGGGGAGCGAAGCGATCCAGATCGACGCCCACGATCGAATTGATGGTATTGATGAGCGACAGCGCGTCGGCTCCGCCCTTGACCGCCGCGCGGGCGATATAGGTGATGTCGGTGACGTTGGGGGTGAGCTTGACGATCACGGGAATCGCCGCCACTTCCTTCACCCACTCGACGATCTGGCAGGTGTAATCGGGCACCTGGCCGACGGCGCTGCCCATGCCGCGCTCGCTCATGCCGTGCGGGCAGCCGAAGTTCAGCTCGATGCCGTCGGCGCCCGTGTCCTGGGTGCGCTTGACCATGTCGTGCCATGCTTCGCGCTTCGACTCCACCATCAGCGACACGATCACGGCGTGGCGGGGGTAGTTCCGCTTGAGCTCCGCGATCTCCTGCAGATTGTCGGCGATGGGCCGGTCGGTGATGAGCTCGATGTTGTTGAAGCCCATCATCCGCGTGCTGCCCAGGTCCACCGAGCCGTAGCGCGAGAACACGTTGATGATCGGCTCCCCCACCGTCTTCCAGACGGCGCCGCCCCAGCCGAGGTCGAAGGCCCGAGCCACCTGCCCGTAGGTGTTGGTGGGCGGCCCGGAGGCGAGCCAGAAGGGGTTGGGGCTTTCGATGCCGGCGAACGTCGTGCGCAGATCTGCCATGCCTGCCTCCCTATTCCGCCTTCGGACGCCCTTGTCCGCCTTTTTCCGTCTTCTTCCGCCCTCTTCCGCCCTCTTCCGCGAGCATCTCGCCGATCTTCGCCGCCGCCCGCACGCCCTCCGCCGCGGCGTTGACGATCTCCGCTCCCCCGTTCGCGAAATCCCCACCCACGAACACCTTGGGATGCGACGGGAGGAGGAACTCGTCACGGGCGGCCTGCCCGAGGGCGGTGATGATCATGTCGCACGGCACCACCTCGATCCCTCCCGCGTGCTCCACCTCGAGCCCCTCGACGTGGTGCACACCGAGGATGCGCCGTGGCGTGCAGTGAAAGCGGAACACGCAGCCGTCCCGTTGCGCCAGCTCGTACTCGTAGTCGAAGCAGGGCATGTCGGCCTCGCCGCGACGGTACACGATGGTCGCGTCGGACGCCCCCAGGCGCTTCGCCTGGGTCACCGCATCGATCGCCGTGTTGCCCGCGCCGATGACCACCACGCGCCGGCCCACGCGCGTCTCGCGGTAGGGATGGGTCTTCAAGTGCGCGATGAACGTCAGGGCATCGACCACGCCCGCCAGCGACTCGCCTGGGATCCCGAGCCGATTCGTGAGCCCCAGGCCCACGCCCACGAAGACCGCGTCGTAGTCGGTGAGCAGCGTGTCGAGCGAGACGTCACGGCCGATCATGACGCCGGTGCGGAGCTCGATGCCGAGGTCCAGGATGTCAGCGACCTCGGCCAGCGCGACGGCGGGCGTCATCTTGTATTCGGCGATGCCGAAGGTATTGAGCCCGCCGGGGCGGTCCTGCGCCTCGAACACCGTGACCGCGTGGCCCCGGCGCACCAGATCGCGCGCGCACGACAGCCCCGCCGGGCCCGCGCCCACGACCGCCACCCGCTTGCCGCTGGGCGGTCCCGGCTCGAACAGCCGGAGGCGGTGCGCCAGCACGTGATCGGTGGCATGGCGCTGCAGCAGCGCGATCTTGATCGGCTGCTCGTCGCGCTGATTGAGCACGCAGGCGCCCTCGCACAGCACCTCGACGGGGCAGGCGCGGGCGCAGGAGTGGCCGAACGGATTGGCGTCGAGGATGACGCGTGCAGCCCCGCGCAGGTTGCCGCTCGCGATCTTCCGGATGAAGGCCGGGACGTCGATGTGGGTGGGGCAGGCGGCGGTGCAGGGCGCGTCGTAACAGAAAAGGCAGGTGTTCGCCTCGAGCGCCGCCGCGTCGGGGGTGAGCGGCGGCGCGATCTCGGCGAAGTTGCGCGCCAGCTGCTCCTCTGGGAGCACCGGAGCCTGATTGGGCACCGTCACGAACTGCTCCCCGCTCCCCGCTCCCCCGTCTCCAGCAGCTTCATCCCCAGCAGGTAGATCACCGCCGCCACCAGGAACCCCACGAACCAGGCCCAGTTGTACAGCGTCGCGAACAACGGGGTCGCGCGGACCCCTGAGAGCGCGGCGACGAAGCCCGGGAGATTGGGGAGCACGCCCAGCACGAGCGCCGCGATCGCCACCCAGTTGACGCCGCGCCGGTACTCGTACGCTCCGCCGCGGCGGTACAGGTCTTCCAGCAGGAGACGCCCGCGGCGGATGACGAAGTAGTCGGCGATCATGATGCCGGCGATCGGACCGAGCAGCGCCCCGTAGCCGATCAGCCAGGTGAAGAGATAGGCGGCGGCGTCGTTGTAGAGGCGCCAGGGCAGCATCACGATGCCGATGACCGCCGTGATCACCGCGCCCGCCTTGAAGGAGATGCGGTCGGGCGCCAGGTTCGAAAAGCCATTGGCGGGGGCGACGATGTTGGCGGCGATGTTGGTGGTGAGCGTCGCGATCGACAGCCCGACCATCGACAGGATGATCATCGCCGGCCCGCCGATGCGCGCCAGCAGCGCCACCGGATCGGCGATGCGCGTCCCGAAGATCACGGCGGTCGCGCTCGTGACCGCCGCGCCGATGAACGCGAACAGCGCCATCGTCCCGGGGAGCCCCACCGCCTGCCCGATCATCTGATCTCGCTGGCTGCGGGCGAAGCGGGAAAAATCGGGAATCGAAAGGGCCATGGTGCCCCAAAACGCCACGGCCGAAGTCAGCCCTGCGCCGAACACGCCGGACAACCCGCCGGTGCGTGGGCCGACCGGGTTCTCGAGCATGGGACCGAAGCCGCCGGCGCGCACCCAGGCCCACACGAGCAGCGCCACGCCCACGAACAGCAGGAATGGGCTGCCCCACGTTTCGAGGAACTTGATCGAGTCCATGCCGCGCAGCACGATCCAGACGTTGATTCCCCAGAACAGCATGAAGCAGAGGAATTCGCCCGTGCCCAGCCCCACGAATCCCGGGAGCACGCGCGGCAGCGTCGCGATGCCGGGCCACAGCACCTCGAGCAGCTTGTAGATCGCCCACCCGCCGATCCACGTCTGGATGCCGAACCAGCCGCACGCCACCAGGCCGCGCAGCAGCGCCGGGATGTTGGCGCCCAGCACGCCGAAGGAGGCGCGCGCGAACACCGGAAAGGGGATGCCGTACCGTGTCCCGGCGTGGGAGTTCAGGGCGATCGGGACGAGCACCACGACGTTGCCCAGGATGACGGCGCCCACCGCCGCCTGCCACGTCCACCCACTGTCCACGAGATTCGAGGCGAGGGTGTAGGTAGGAATGCAGATCGCCATCCCGATCCAGAGCGCGGCGATGTGCCACCAGTTCCAGGTGCGCCGCTCGGGGCCGACGGGAGCCAAATCGGCATTCATGAGACTGGGGTCGTGCGTCCCGATCTCGCTCATCGTGCCTCTAGCTGATGGCTGATAGCTGATAGCGTCTTTTAGTGCGTCGGCTCGCGCGCCAGGAACTGCCCGCGCCCGATCGTCCCCACGAACTGCCCGTCGCGCGCCTGGACGGCGCCGCGCACCGTCACGACGCTGGCGCGCCCGATCCGGTCCCACCCCTCGTAGGCGTTGTAGTCCACGTTCGAGTAGCTCCCCTTCGCGGAGAATTTCCCGCGCGCCGCGGGGTCGTAGACCACCAGGTCGGCGTCCGACCCGACGCGGATCGTCCCTTTCCGAGGGTAGAGCCCGAACAGGCGCGCCGCCTGAGTGCTGCAGGCGTCCACCATGGTGCGCAGGTCGAACCGCTCAGCGCAGACGCCGTGGGTGTGCATCAGGTCCACGCGCTCCTGCACGCTGGGAATGCCGTTGGGAATCCGCGTGAATGCCTCCCGGCCCATGGTCTTCTGGTCCTGGAAGCGGAACGGGGCGTGATCGGTCGCGACGGTGCTGATGGAGCGGGATTTGACGCCGTTCCAGAGCGCTTCCTGGTTCGACTTGTCGCGCAGCGGCGGCGACATGACGTACTTGGCGCCCTCGAAGTCGGTGCGGGCCGCGTAGGTCTCGTCCAGCACGAAGTGCGGGACCACCGACTCGATCCAGACGTTCACGCCACGGTAGCGCGCCGCCAGCGCCGCCTGCACGGCCGCCTCACACGAGGTGTGGACCGTGTAGACGTGCGTGCCCAGCAGCTCGGCGAAGGTGCACAGATGGTGGACGCCGTCCGCCTCGACGGCGGGTGGGCGGGAGGGCCCGTGCCACTCCGGCCCGGTGTTCCCGGCCGCGAGCAGCGACTTCTGCAACGCGTCGATCGCGTCGGCGTTCTCGCAGTGGGCGGTGACGATGACGCCCAGCTCGTGGGCCAGCTTCATCGCGGCGAAGAGGTGCTCGTCGGAGAGGTTGAGCGCGCCCTTGTAGGCCAGAAACACCTTGAACGACGGCACGCCCGCGCCCACGATCTTGCGGAACTGATCGCGCACCCGCTCTTCGAAGCGCACCACGGACATGTGAAACGTGTAGTCCACGGCCGCGAGCCCCTGGGCCTTGGAGCGCCACAGCTCGAAGGCTTCCCAGGGCTCGTCGGTCGGCCCGGGACAGATCATCTCGATGAGCGTGGTCGTGCCGCCCGCCAGCGCCGCCCGGCTCGCCGAGGCGTAGTCGTCGGCGGCGAAGGTGCCCATGAAGGGGAGGTAGATGTGCACGTGCGGGTCGATGAACCCCGGGAAGACGTACTTCCCGGCGGCATCGATGACCTCGGTGTCGGGTGGGAGCTCGCGGGGGTCGATGTCGTGCGCGATGCGGGTGATGGTCTCACCCTGGCAATACACGTCCGCCCGTTCCTCGTCGGTGGCGGTGATGAGGAGGCCGGATTTGATCAGGAGGGGCACGTCACCACCTCCAAGGCGCACGGAGCACGGAGCAGTACGCTCCGGTGCTCTCTCGTGCTTCGGAGCGTACTGCTCTGTGCTCCCTGCTCATGGCAGCTGCCTCACCAGATCCTCGTACGTCTCCGGCCGGCGGTCGCGGTAGAACTGCCACGTGCGCCGCACCTCTTCGATCATGTCGAGGTTCAACTCGGCCGTCACCAACTCGTCCTTGTCCTCGCTGCCCACGGCCAGGAAGTTGCCGCGGGGATCGACGAAGTAGCTCGTCCCGTAGAACTGGCCGATGTTCCACGGCGCCTCGGTGCCGACCCGGTTCGAGCAGCCCATGAAGAAGCCGTTGGCCACGGCGTGCGCCGGCTGTTCGAGCTTCCACAGGTACTGGGAGAGTCCCTTCACCGTCGCCGACGGATTGAACACGACCTCGGCGCCGTGCAGGCCGAGCAGCCGGGCGCCTTCGGGGAAGTGGCGGTCGTAGCAGATGTAGACGCCGATCGTGGCGTAGCGCGTCTTGAACACGGGATAGCCGAGGTTCCCGGGCTTGAAGAAGTACTTCTCCCAGAAGCCCGCCGTGTGAGGGATGTGGTTCTTCCGGTACTTGCCGAGGTACGTCCCGTCCGCGTCGTAGACGGCCGCCGTGTTGTAGTAGACGCCGGCCGATTCGCGCTCGTAGACCGGGATCACCATCGCCATCTTGTACTTCTTCCCGATCTTCGCGAGCGACTCGGTCGTGGGCCCCGGCACGGCCTCCGCCGCGTCGTACCAGCGCGCGTCCTGCGACGGGCAGAAGTACGGGCCGTTGAAGATCTCCTGCAGCCCGAGGATCTGCACGCCCGCCTTGCCAGCCTCGTGAATGAACTTCAGATGGTGCTCGAATGCGGCCTTCTGGATCTTCTCCACCGGCACCTTCTCGTCCGCGATCGGGTTCTTCGCCTGGATCAGCCCGCCGACCACGGTGCGGGACGGGTGCGCGCTCTTTGCCTTCGGCTTGGACTTCGACTTCTTCGCCATGCGGGTACCTCGCGCC
>DATGDT010000231.1:0-7734 GCA_035310725.1 Gemmatimonadales bacterium | reverse complement strand
CGACGGTAATCGACGTGATCGCAAGGTAGAGCGACAGTCGGGAGTCTTAGTCTCGAATCGCACCCAGTGCCCCCGGTCAACAGTAATCAGAGAGTCACTCAGTCACTCAGGCGCGTAGCGGTGTGCAGTGACCAGTCACTCAGAACTACCAACCGCTATGCGCCTGAGTGACTGAGCGTCTATCCGATCACTGCGCACTGCTTTCGTCAGGAGCCACACCCCACAACCAGTGCCGCCGTACCTCTCCCCCTGACCCCCTCTCCCTGTCGGGAGAGGGGGAACCAAATCCGAGAAAACACAAAAGGCCGGGTCGAAACCCGGCCTTGGGTGCGGCGAAACAAAACCGCAGTGACCTCTCAAGTGATAGAAACTTAGTGCTCAGCGGACGGCCGAGTCAATGGTGCGGCGGGTGCTGGTGGTGGGACTCGAACCCACAAGGGCGTGAGCCCAGTGACTTGAGAGGTCACTGCGTTTACCAGTTTCGCCACACCAGCACCACTTCCGGCTGCGAACCCTGGCAACCACGAGGGCGAGACGCGCGACCTGACAAGCGCTGTCGACCGCGCGGTACGATACCGGGTGGTGCGAGAGGACCCGTCATCGGAAAAACGCGAGTAGTGGCGAAAGTCAAACCCGGAGTCTCTCGGGGGCGGTGGGGGCAATGGACATCGAGCTGCATCCGGTGCTGGCAATCTGATCTCCCTAGCCCTCGGTCAACAGTAATCAGAGAGTCACTCAGTCACTCAGGCGCGTAGCGGTTTGCAGTCCTGAGTGACTAGTTACTGCCCAACCGCTACGCGCCTGAGCGACTGAGCGTCTGTCTGATCACTGCGCACTGCTCTTGTGACCAGCCAGACTCCCACGAATAGCCCAACCGCCGCCAGCAGCATCGTCCCGCTGATCTGTTCCCCGAACACCAACCCACTCGCGAACACCGCGACCAACGGTTGAGCGTAGACGTAGACCGCCGCTGTCGAAGCTCGCACCCTCGCCAGCGCGAACATGTTGAACAGGTATGCGAGCACAGTCGGGAACGCCACGATATAGGCGAGTGCCCACCAGGCGCCGGCGTTGCCCGTCGCCGGGAGGAGATGCTCGCCCCACGCGAAGTACGGCACGAGCGGCAGCGACAGGACGTACGCCCAGGCGATGACGACGAGTGGCGGATAGCGCGGGGCCAGCGGCTTCGCCACGACGAGGTAGGCCGAATAACAGAGCGCGTTGCCGGTCATCAGCAGGTTGCCCAGGCCGTAGCGCCCCAGGTGCAGACCGTGCTCGAACAACAGGGGGAGCAGTCCCGCCAGCGCGATCAGCACCCCCGCGAGGCGCCGGCCGCTGAACGGCTCCTGCCGCACCGCCGCCGCGATCCCGAAGGTGAAAACGGGGATCAGGCACATGACGAGGGTCGCGTTGATGGGTGTCGAGCGCGCCAATCCCTCGAGGAAGAAGGCCTGGTTCAACCCCACACCGAGCCACGCGGCCAGGGCGAAGCGGCCGAGGTCCGATCGAGCGGGGATCACGCGACGGCCGTGGACCGCCAACGCCAGGAGCAGCAACAGCACGGCGCCGGCGCCGAGTCGCCACACGGCGACGCCCAGCGGCGTGAGGCCGCCGGGGCGGAAGATCAGGGTGCCGAAGACGGGAAAGAGACCGAACGAGACCTGCGCCGCGATGAGCGCGAGGTGGGCGGTGAACTCCCGGGGGGTCTTCACGTGCGCGGAAGATAACGAGGGGCTTCACGGCCGTTTCACGGTCCCCACCCTAGTTGTTCAAGTGTGCTATAGTCGAAGCCAGGCGCGGCGCTCGCCGCGCATCACAAGGAGTGAGTATGGGCATGCTCGATGACCTTATCGCGAAGGCGACCAGCGCACTGAGCGGAGCGGCCGCCAGCGCCGGGACCTCGACCGCCGTGGCCGCGGAGGATCCCTCGGGGCTGATCGCCCACGTGCTGGAGCTGATCAACAGCCCGCAAATGGGCGGCGTCGAAGGGCTGGTGAAGCGCTTCCAGGACAGGGGGCTCGGGAAAGTCGTGTCCGGATGGGTCAGCACCGGACCCAACCCGCCGATCGCACCCGCTCAGGTGGAGACCATCCTCGGCAGCCAGCAGCTCGGGCTGCTCGCCGGCAAGACCGGCCTGTCGCTCCCGGAGCTCACGGGGAAGCTGGCGATCATCCTGCCGATCATCGTCGATCACCTGACGCCGGACGGGAAGGTGCCGAGCGCCGGCAGCCTGTTCAGCACGGCGTTGGATTGGCTCAAGGGGAAGCAGTGAGACTGGCCATCGCCGGCGCGGTGGCCATACTCTGTACCTTCCCCGCTGCGGCACGGGCGCAAGGCGCGCCGGCGACGGGCCTCGATCTGCTGCGCACGATGCACGACGCCTATCGCGGCAAATGGTACACGACGCTCACGTTCACGCAGCAAACGACCCAGCGCCGGCCCGACGGGACCGACACAGTCAGCACGTGGTACGAGAGTCTGCGGCATACCGAGGCGAAGGGAACCGAGCTACGCATCGACCGCGGCGATCCCGCGGCCGGCAACGGCGCGCTCTACACGGCCGACTCGCTCTTCGTGGTGCGAGGCGGCAAGGTCACGGTCACGCGTCAGGGCGGCAACGCGCTGCTGCCCCTGATCGAGGGAGTCTACCTGCAGCCGCCCGAACGCACGGTGGCGGAGCTGGCGCCCACCAAGGTGGATTTCAACCGGGCGGTCCTCACCGGAAAGTGGAACCACCGTCCCGTCTGGATCGCCGGGGCGAGCGCCGCCGGCGACACGACCTCACCGCAGATCTGGGTCGACGTCGAATCCAAGGTGGTGGTGCGAGCGCTGCTCGTCCCCGTGCCGTCGGCCCCGTTCATGGACATCCGGCTGGACGGCGTGGTGCCGCTCGCCGGCGGCTGGCTGGCGACGAAGTGCACGTTCTACGTCGCGGGCGTCCCGGTGCAGACCGAGGAGTACCGGGACTGGAAGGCGAACGTGGAGCTGTCTCCCCAGCTGTTCGATGTCGCGACCTGGACCACGGCACCGCACTGGGCGGCGCAGACACAGAAGCCCTGAAGCTGCGGCACGGTCGCAGCGATCTCACGGTTTACCCCCGCCGAGCGCGCGAGTTCATCCGCGTTGACCAGCTGCATCACATGATGTTGCCCCACGTCGCCGGTGACCTGGGGTGCGCCCGGGAGGTCTCCTAGCGGCGTCGGGTACATCAAGGCGCCGGGGTACCCGACCTCCTTACAGGATCCCTGCGTGACGACCGGTAGGACTCCTTCAGAGCGCCACGACACCCATCCCGAATCTGTCACCGCAGCACCCTACGTCGGCGGGCGTGCGCTCGCGATGGGTCGCAAGCGACTGGTCATCAACGCGGATGACTTCGGGCTCACACCGGCCGTCAACCGGGGCATCTGGGAAGCCCATGAAGCGGGCTGCGTCACCTCTGCCTCGCTGCTCGTGAACCTCCCCGGATTCGACGACGCCGTGCAGCGTGCGCGGCGCGCTCCAGCGCTCGGCATCGGGCTGCACGTGAACCTGACAGCGGGCGCTCCCGTCGCGGGGGCCGATGCCGTTCCCACGCTGTGCGATCCGCAGACGGGGAGATTTCACTCGCTGCGCCACCTCGCCGCCCGGTCGCTGTGCGGCCGCATCGCGCCCGAGGATGTGATGAGGGAATGCAGCGCCCAGATCGCCCGGCTCCGGGACACCGGCCTCCCGATCACGCATGTGGACTCGCACCGTCACGTCCACCTCTTCCCCGGCATCTGGAAGCCGTTTCTCGAGGCCGCCCGGCGCGCCGGCATCCGTATCGTGCGGCTGCCGCTCGAGCGCCTGCGGCACACGCTCGGCTCGACCAGCGCGCTGGCCGAGCAGCTGTCGCTGCGCCTGGCGCATCGCCTGGGCGGCGGGGCGATCGCGCCGCGGCGCGTGGCCGAATTTCGCGGCAGTGCGCTGCTCGATCGCGCTCACTATCGCGACCGCGTCCTCAGGATCATCGACTCGCTCGGCCCGGGACTGACCGAGCTGATGGTTCACCCCGGCTACTGCGACGCGGAGATCGAGCAGTGGGACCGGTACACCTGGCAGCGCGAGCGCGAACTGCGTGGCCTGGTCGACCCCGCGGTGCGGGAGCGGTTGGAGCGCGACGACATCGAGCTCGTGCACTTCGGCGCGGTCGCCCCGGCGCGCTCCTTCACGCGGCACGGCTCCGGCCGGAGTGCCCCGCGGTTCTCCGTGGTGATCCCGGCGTACAATGAGACGCGCTATCTGCCCCGGCTGCTCGACTCCATCGAGGTCGCCCGGGCGGCCTACGGGGCCGCGCCGGACGCCATCGAGGTCATCGTCGCCGACAACGCCTCGACGGACGGCACCGCCGCGATTGCCGCCGAGCGCGGCTGTCGCGTGGCGCGGCAGCCGATACGGGTCATCTCCGCCGTACGGAACGCGGGGGCCGCCATCGCCCGGGGTCACGTGCTGGCATTCATCGATGCGGACTCGGAGCTGCACCCGAACACCTTCCAGGCGATCGACCAGGCCCTCGAGCACGACGTGATCGGCGGGGCAACGGGTGTCACCATGGATCGCTGGAACCCCGGCATTGCGATGATCTTCACGATCCAGGAGCTCGCCGGCCGGGTCACGGGGTGGGATACGGGCCTGGTGTTCTGCCGCCGCGACGCCTTCGAGGCCGTCGGCGGCTACGACGAGAACGTCATGTATTCCGAGGACTTCGCCTTCTACGGTGCGCTGCGCCAGTTCGCGCGTCCCCGCCGGCAGCGCTTCGTGCGGTTGCGCGGCGTGCGTGCGGTCACATCCGCCCGCAAGTTCGAGCAATTCGGCAATCTGAAATGGCCGCTCGCAAATCTCGCGGTGCTCGGCCTGACGGCGATTCACGCCCGCCGCGCCCGCGCTCTCGTCGAGCGGTACTGGTACCGCGCGCGCGGCTGACATGGCGCTCTGGTTGCTGCTGTCCGCGGGACTCGCGGCCGATAGCGGGCGAGCCAAGGTCGCCGTCGCGCCGGCCGAATCTCTGCACGTCGTGCGCGTCGGTGCTGGAGCACCCGTCATTCTGGTCCCGGGCTTCTTCGGCTCGACCCTGGGCTTCGGCAAGCTCGTTCCGCTGCTCAGTGCCGCCGGCTACCAATCGATCATCGTGGAGCCGCTGGGCACCGGCTTTTCCAGCCGGCCGCCGCACGCCGACTACTCGCTCTCGGCGCAGGCGGATCGCATCGCGGCCGTGCTGGACTCGCTGCACATCCGCGACGCGCCGGTCATCGCGCATTCGGTCGGCGGCGCCATCGCGCTGCGGCTCGCCTACCGGCGACCCGATCTCGTGCTGGCGCTCGTGTCTCTCGAGGGGGGGCCGACCGAGCGTGTGGCCACGCCCGAGTTCCGGCGCGCTGCCCGCTTCGTGCCCTGGATCAAGATCTTCGGTGGCATCGGCCTGATCCGCCACCAGATTCGCCGCACGCTGATCGCATCCTCCGGCGACACCTCCTGGGTCACGGACGGCATCGTCTATGGTTTCACCGCCGGCGCCGCGGCCGACCTCAACGGCACGTTGAAGGCCTTCGTGGCCATGGCGAATTCGCGGGAGCCCGTGCGGCTGGAGCCGCACCTGCACGAGATCGAGTGCCCGGTGCGGCTCGAGCTCGGAGGCGCTCCGCATGATGGCGGGGTCGATTCGTCCGAGGTCACGGAGTTGCGTCGCTCGCTCGGCACGTTCTCCGTCGACAGCATCCCCGGCGTCGGCCACTACGTCCAGGAGGAGCGCCCGGAAGCGATCGTCGCCGCCCTGGCCAAGGCGCAGGCCAGCGCCCGCGCCGCTCAGCGCTGACGCTCAGTGACTGATGGCGAAGAACCAGGCCGCGATGACGGGCCCACGAGGACTGACACCCGGCTGGGGGGGCGGAGCGTCCGGGGCCGGAGGGGGAGGCGGACCGAATTCCGGCTGAAAGAGATATGCGATGTGCTTCACCGGATCGACGCTGATCGTCTTCGCGCCGCGCATGGTGGAGACGGTGGCGACGACCGTGTATTTGTCCGGTGAGTCCTGGTGCACGACGGTGACGTTGCTGTCGCGCCCCGCGGGGATGTAGATGAGCTTCTCTCCGGGATCCCATCCCAGCGCGTCCACGCCTGCGCCGTTCGCGATGGTGGCCACCACCTTGCCTGAGCCGGGGTCCACCACCACCGAAGTCCTGCCGCACCCGGAGAAGATGCGGTTCGCGGTCCGATCGTAGGCGATCCCCGTCGGTCGTTCACAGGGCGCGAGCGGCCACGACGCCTGCACCGTCATGGTCTTCACGTCGATCACCTGCATGGTGTTCGTGCCTTCGTTGTTGACGAAGATCCTGCCCTTGCCGTCGCTGGCGGCGCCTTCCGGCGCGTTGTCCTCGAGCTGGGCCGTGCCGACGATGGCGCCGCTCGTGGCATCGAGCGCCACGGCGGTGCCGATCGGGCGGCTGTGATTGGTGAGAATGATCCGATCGGAGAACTCGTCGTACATGAGGCCGTCCAAGCCCCCCGTGGGGATCGGGATCTTCCGGATGACGGCCAGAGTCTTGAGGTCGAACATGGTGACGGTCGAATCGCCGCCGTTGGTGGTGAACCCGTGGTTCGACTTGGGGACGAGCGCGATGCCGTGCACACGGGGCGTGTCGGGAATGTCGCCCAGGACTTTCCCGGTGGATCCATCGATCACCATGACGTGCGTGCCGCGGGAGACGAAGACGCGCCCGGTGCCGGGTTCCGCGGTCAGGTAGTCGGTGCCGCCGTCGCCGCCGATGTTGTATTTCGCGACCTTGAACGTTTGCGCATGACCCGCGCCTGGCCAGGCCAGAGCGGCGACGATGAAGACGATGGTCGGGCGGCTGATCATCCGATCCTCGGGTAGGAGACTCGGTCTCAATCTAGAGCTGCACACGTCACGGCGCTTCATCCGGCCTTCATGATTTCTTCCGCAAACTTGTCGTAGCAATACCTGAATTCTCCCTCACACGCTACAGCTGGAGGGCAAGTCTCTACCCTGAAAGAGGTCGCGGCGCGTATCTCTGCACGGCTCGGGTCGGCACCTCGGCTCAGGACCGGTGTGGCGATCGCCCTGCCCATCCTCCTGGTCGCCACTGCACTCGCAGTCTCTTTCCGCACGCCCGCCGTGACACAGCCGGTGGCGTTCAATCACCGCAAGCACACCCAGCAACTGAAGATCGCCTGCGAACTCTGCCATCAGTACGCGACAACGGGCGCCCACGCCGGGCTGCCCGGCCCGCAGACGTGCGTGATGTGTCACCAGGTCCGTCAGGGCACGTCGCCCGAGGCCGCACGCCTGACGGTACTGCTCGCTCGGGGTGACCCGCTCCGCTTCAACAAGCTCTTTCATCTTCCGCCCTACGTGTACTTCACGCACCGCCGGCACGTGGGGATCGCTAAACTTCCTTGCCAGGACTGCCACGGCATGATCGCCGAAACCGAGCGCCCGCCTGCGCGACCGCTCGTCACGATCCGGATGCGCGTGTGCCTCGGCTGCCACCAGGACAAGAGGCAGTCGGTCGATTGTGTCGCCTGCCACCGCTAGCGAGCGCCCGTGACCCCCAATCGTCGCGAGTTCCTGTGGACGGCCGGAGCGGCCGCGGCGGCCGCGGCCTGCCAGTTGAAAGACTACCAGTGGAGCTCCCCGCAGGAGCAGGAAGCCGGCTGGGCGCCCGGGATCGAGGAGCGCAAGAGCTCCGTCTGTCT
>DATGDT010000230.1:0-12194 GCA_035310725.1 Gemmatimonadales bacterium | reverse complement strand
TCGTCGGCGATCTGGAACGCGAGTCCGATCGCCTCCCCGTACGCGCGCAGCGCCGCCAGGTGCTCGCCCGGTGAGACGCCGCCAGCCGCGAGACCGCCGATGACGCACGCCGCGGCGATGAGCGCGCCGGTCTTGCGCTGATGCACCTCCCGCAGCGCCTCCAGCGAGATGTGCCGCCCCTCCGCTTCGAGGTCGAGGACCTGCCCGCCGATCATGCCGCCGCCGCCGGCCGCCCGAAAGAGCTCGAGGGCGACGGCCCGTCGCCGGTCCGCGGGGAGGTCGAGCGCGTCGAGCCCGGAGACGAGCACGCGAGCCGCAAGGCCGACCATGTGGAAGCCGGCGCTCGTCGCCGTCGCGACGTCGAACGCCCGGTGCACCGTGGGCCGCCCCCGGCGCAGGTCGTCATTGTCCATACAGGGGAGATCGTCGTGGATCAGCGAGTAGGCGTGCACCACCTCGACCGCGGCGGCGAGCTCGGCAATGCCCTCGGTTCCCGCCCCTCCGCCCACGGCTTCGTGCGCGGCGAACACCAGGGTGGGGCGCAGCCGTTTCCCCTCGCTCAGCACACTGTAGCGGACGGCGGCGGACACCGGAGCCGGCCAGAACGATTCGGCCAGGGTGCACCACCGCTCGAGCACGGCGTCGACGCGGGCGCGGGTGTCGGTGAGGTACGCGTCCAGCGCGCGATCAGCGATCGAGGTCTTCAAGACGCAGCTTCCCGGCCTGGTCGGCGATCACCTGCCGTACCCGCAGCTCGGCCGCGCCGAGGCGCTCGCGGGCGGCGCGCAGCCGCTGCACGCCTTCCTCGAACAGCCGCAGCGCCTCGTCCAGATCCAGCTCCTCAGCCTCAAGGCGCCGCACGATCTGCTCCAGCCGCTCGAGATCCTCGGCGAACCCGCCGGGGGCGGACGATGCCATCAGGCCTCGCCGACGCGCGCGGCGACTTCTCCGTCCTGCACCCGCAGGCGGAACCGCAGTGCAGGGGTGAACTGGGCCACCCGGCGCAGTACGCCGCCGGCGTCGTCCCGCGCCACGGCATAGCCCCGCTCCAGCACGCGGAGCGGTGACAGTGCATCGAGCCGGGCGCCGGTCTCGGACAGGCGGGCGCGGGCGCGCTCCACCTGCCGCGCGATCCCCGCCGTCATCCGATCACCGGCGCGCTCGAGCCGCTCGCCGGCGTGCCGCGTCGGCGCGAGCAGCGCGCGCGCCAGCAGGCGCGACAGCCGGTCGAGCCGGTCCTGCAGCTCCTCCCGGTCGGGTGTCGCGGCGGCGGCCGCGGCCGACGGTGTGGGCGCCCGCACATCGGCGACCAGGTCGCACAGCGTCACGTCGGTCTCATGACCGACGGCCGAGATGACCGGGACGGGGACGGCGGCGACGGCCCGGGCGACGCGCTCGCTGTTGAAGGTCCAGAGGTCCTCCTTCGAGCCGCCGCCACGGCCGACGATCGCGAGGTCGAGGCGCGGGATCTTCGCCAGCAGGGCCAGCGCGGCGCACACTTCGCGCTCCGCGCCGTCGCCCTGCACCCGCGTGGGTACCAGCACCAGGTCGGCCGGCCAGCGGCGCTCCAGCACGGCCGCGATATCGCGCAGGGCGGCGCCGTCGGCGCTCGTCACGACGGCGATGCGGCGCGGGAACGGCGGCATGGGCCGCTTGCGGGCGGGATCGAGCAGGCCGTCGCGCTGGAGCGCCGCCTTGGCCTTTTCGAAGGCCACCTGCCACAGACCGCCCGCTTCCGTGGAGAGCAGGTGCCGCGCGGTCAGCCGGAATTCCCCGCGCTCCTCCCAGACGGTCGGCGACCCGAACGCGTACACCTCCATCCCGTCGGCGGGCGGAGCGGGCAGGCGCTGGTTGTCGCGCGACCACATCACGCAGCGCAGCTGCGCGACGCGATCGCGCAGCGTGAAGTACCAGTGCCCGCTGCCGTACGCCTTGAAGCCCGAGACCTCGCCCTTCACCCACAACGGCGGCAGCCCGCCTTCGACGACGGCGCGCGCCCGGCGCGTCACCTCGGCGACGGTCCAGGCGCCTTCGGGTGAGAGCGCGGCGAACTGGTCTAGGGACGAGCCCATTGCCGGGCGGCCTGGACGGTGTTGACCAGCAGCATCGTGATGGTCATGGGACCGACCCCGCCGGGCACGGGAGTGATGGCGGATGCGACCTGTACCACCTCGTCGAACTTCACGTCCCCCACGAGCCGGTACCCCCGCTTGGCCGCGGGGTCGTCCACACGATTGACGCCCACGTCGATCACGACGGTGCCCGGACGGACCATCTCGCCCGTGACGAATTGCGGCTTGCCCATCGCCACGATGAGAATGTCGGCCTCTCGCGTCACCGCCCCGATGTTGCGCGTGCGGGAGTGGCACACCGTCACGGTGGCATTGCCGCCGGGGCCGTCCTGCAGCAACAACGCGGCCATCGGGCGGCCCACAATATTGGAGCGCCCCACGATCACCGCGTGCGCGCCGGTCGTCTCGACACCGCTGCGCAGCAGCAGCTGCTGGACTCCATACGGCGTGGCGGGCCGGAACCCGGACGGGTCACCGGTCGAGACCTTGCCCACGTTCGTCGGGTGAAAGCCGTCCACGTCCTTGCGCGGATCGATGCGCAGCAGGACGCGGCCGGTGTTGATGTGCTTGGGCAGCGGCAGCTGGACCAGGATGCCGTGGATCCTGGGATCGGCGTTGAGCCGGTCGACGAGCGCCAGCAGGTCCGCCTCCGTGATGTCGGCCGGGCGGTCGATCGTCTCATGGTACAGGCCGGCCTCGTCGCACGCCTTTCCCTTCATGCGCACATACGTGGCCGACGCGGGGTTCTCGCCCACCAGCACCGCCGCCAGCCCGGGCGTCACGCCCTGGGCCTTGAGGGCGGCGATTTCTGCGGCCAGCTCCGTCCGCATCGCCTGGCCGATGGCATTTCCGTCGATGAGTTTCGCGCTAGCGTGCAAAGTCCACCGCCCGTGTCTCCCGGATGACGACGACCTTGATTTGCCCCGGATACTGCAGCTCCCGCTCGATCTTCCGGGAGATCTGCTCCGCCAACCCCGTGGCCTTGGCGTCGTCCACCGCCCCTGGGGCGACGACGACGCGCACTTCCCTGCCCGCCTGAATCGCGTACACCTTCTCGACGCCCGAGAATTCCGCGGCGATCTGCTCGATCGCCGTCAGCCGCTTGACGTAGGTCTCGAACGCCTCGCGGCGCGCCCCGGGCCGCGAGCCCGAGACGGCATCGGCCGCCTGGACGATGACGCTGATCGCGGAGTCGTGGGGCACGTCGTCGTGATGCGCCGCGATGCAGTTGATGACCACCGGATGCTCGCCGTACTTCGTCGCGACCTCCACGCCCAGCTGCACGTGCGTGCCGTCGTGCTCGTGTGTGAGCACCTTGCCGATGTCGTGCAACAAACCCCCGCGTTTCGCGAGCGGGACATCGAGCTTGAGCTCGGCCGCCATGATGCCCGCCATCCAGGCCACTTCCTTGGAGTGCTCCAGGATGTTCTGGCCGTAGGAGGTCCGGTAGCGCATCCGGCCCACGAGCTTCACCAGCTCCTGGTGCATGCCGCGCAGGCCGGTCTCGTAGACGGCCCGCTCCCCCGCCTCCACGATGCCGGCTTCGATCTCCTCCTGCGCCTTGCGGACGACTTCCTCGATCCGCCCCGGATGGATGCGACCGTCGCTGATGAGCCGCTCCAGCGACAGGCGCGCGACCTCCCGGCGGACCGGGTCGAAGCAGGAAATCACCACGGTATCGGGGGTGTCGTCGATGATGACGTCCGTGCCGGTGGCGGCCTCGAACGCGCGGATGTTGCGGCCTTCACGCCCGATGATCCGGCCTTTCATTTCATCCGAAGGGAGCGCCACGGCCGACGCCGTCGTTTCCGCCGTGTGGTCGGCGGCGATGCGCTGAATGGCGAGCGCCACGATCTTCTTCGCCTCGCGATCGGCGCTCTTCTGGGCCTGCTCGCGGATGTCCCGGAGCAGGGCGGCCGCTTCACCGCGGGCTTCCTCTTCCAGGCGCCGCTTGAGCTCTTCCTTGGCGTCCTGGGCCGAGAGCCCTGCGAGCCGCTCGAGCTGGGCGCGTGCCTCCTGCTCGCGCCCCGCGAGGGCCCGGTCGCGCTCGGTGAAGGACTGCTCCCGCCGGACGATCTCCCGCTCCCGCTCGGCGGTCGCGGTCTGGGTCTTTTCGAGCGCGGTCAGGCGCCGGTCCACTTCCCGGCGCCGCTCGGCCAGGTCCTGCTCGAGCTGCTCCCGGGCCCGGACCAGCTCCTCGCGCGCCTCGAGCTCGACCCGCGCGCGCGCGTCCGCCAGCTGACGCTCCCGCTCGCCGGCCATCAGTCGAGCGGTCGCTTCCGCCACGCGGCGCTCCACGCGCCGGCCCATCACATAGAAAACCGTTCCGGCGACGAGCCCGCCGCCGAGAACGGACAGGACGACCTCGATCCACGTAGACATCGATCTATCTCCGGCAACGCCTCGACCCCTGCGGGCCGGGCGACATTCACCCGCGCTCGACCGCCTTGCGCCGTCCGGGCGGCAGCATCTTCGCGAAATCGTCCGCGAGGGCCGCCAGCCGTCCGGCCACCTCGCGCTCACCCTTCTTCGCCTGAAACAACTCGTTCGTAATGTCGAGTGCCGCCAGAATCGCCGCCTTGTGCGTCTCCACCAGACCGCCCTGGGCCAGCACCTTCCGTAACGCCTGATCGACGTAGCCCGCTACCTCACGCGTGTACTCCGGCGGGAGGTCGGAGCGCACCGTGTACTCCTCGCCTCCGATCACCACACGCACCGCGTGCTTCTTGGTGCTCACCGCGCGGCACCCCGCCCGCTGCCGCTCCCGCCCCCATTCGCACCACCGGCGGCCGCGCCTTCGCGCGACTGCTCTTCGAGGAACGCCAGTCGCGCCAACAGCTCCTGGACCCGGTTGCGCGCCGCGTCCACGCGGGTGCGCAGCTGCCGGTTCTCCACTTCCAGCTCGGCGGCGCGCCCGCGTCCGTCACCATCCCCGCGCCCGCCACCACCGCCACTCCCACCCCGGTGCCCCTCCGCCTTCAGCGCGCGAGCGCGCCACGTCGCCAGCTCCTCGGCGACCTCGCGCAGCACCGCCTCGAGCTGTTCCAACGCCAGCACATCAGCCCGCTCTGCGTCGTACACCCAGTTCGCCCTCCAATAGGGCCAGCGCACGCCGGATCACATCGTCCACTTCGCTGTCGCGCAACGTGCGCGATGGATCCCGGAACACGCAGCGCCACGTCACCCCACGCGTGCCCGCCGAGACGTTGGGCCCGCGATACTCGTCCAGCACCGTCAGCCGCTCGAGCAGGACTCCGCCGGCCCGGCGCAACAACGCCTCCACCTGCTCGGCCGTGACGCCACCCGGCAGCACCAGCGACAGATCCTGCAGCGTCGGTGGCTGGACCGGCACCGGGGCGAAATGCACCGCCCGCTCCGCCGCCACATCCACCTCGACCTCGAATCCGAACAACGCGCCGGCCCACCTGGGCGCATCCGCCGCCAACCGGGCGGCCCGCCCAACCTGGCGCCCATTGGGGCCCGCCACCGCCTGCCACAGATCCTCTCCAGCTCCCGGAACCACCTGGGCGCCGGGGGCCGCTTCCAAAACGGCTAACTCAAAGTGGTGCTTGAGGTCCCAGATGTCCATATCAGGCTGTTTCACATCCCCCCCGTCGGCCCAGTGAGGGGGGCGGCGGGACCCGGTCAGCACCCCCGCCAGTGCCAGGCGCTCCTCCGGGGGGGTCCCGGACCGGAACACTGTTCCCACCTCGAACAGCCGGATATCGCGCTCGCGCACGCTCCAGTTGTATTCCACACGTCGCACCAGCCCGGGGAGCAGATGGCCGCGCAGATAGCCCTCCGCAGCCGAGAGCGGATTGGCCAGAGCAACGGCATCCGCCGCTTCCGCGGGCCCGAGGGGAGAGGTGCGCGCCTCCAAGAGACCGGCCCGTGCCATCTGCTCGCGCAGGCGGCTCAGCACCCGCTGCGAGTGCGCGTCGGGAACAGTCCCGGGACGATAGGGGCGCAGCTCGTCAGGGAACGCGTCGTACCCCTTCAGCCGTGCGATCTCTTCGATGAGATCGACTTCGGCCGTGACGTCGGGCCGCCACCCGGGAACCTGCACGGCGAAGCGGCCGTCCTTCGGGGCCACCACGAAGCCCACACTCGTGAGCAGCCGCTCGAGCTCCGGCCGGGGCACCGGGACCCCGAGCAGCCGCTCCGCCCGCTCGGGCCGCAGGAAGACGCTGCGCGGCTGTTGCGGCTCGGGCCAGAGATCGAGCGGTGCTTCCCGCACCGTTCCCCCTGCGACCGCGACGATGAGCTCGACGGCGCGCCGCAGCGCGTCGGGCATCCCCAGCATGTCGATGCCCCGCTCGAAACGGTAGCTCGACTCGCTCGAGAGGCCGAGGGCGCGGCGCGTGCGCCGGATCCGCGTCGGCTGGAAATAGGCGCACTCGAGCACGAGATCGGTGGTAGACTCGGTCACCTCGGACTCCGCGCTGCCCATGACCCCTGCTACGATCGTGGGCCGCTCGGCGTCGCAGATGGCCGTCATATCGGCGGTGAGGGTCCGTTCGACGCCGTCGAGCGTGACGATCTTCTCGCTCTGACGCGCGCGGCGGACGACCACGGCCGGCCCGCGCAGCCGCGCCAGGTCGAACGCGTGCATGGGCTGGTTCAATTCGAACAGCACGTAGTTGGTCGCGTCCACGACATTATTGAGGGAACGCTGACCGATCGCCCGGAGCCGGTCCGCCAGCCAGGCAGGGCTCGGGCCCACCCGCACGCCGCGGATGACCGCGATCATGTAGCGCGGCGCGCCTTCGGGGTCCTCGAGACGGACTTCCACTCCATCCACCACACCCCGCAGGTCGGATCGGCGGATGGGCGGATAGGCGGATGGGTCGGCCGGAGCACCCGGAAAGGCCGGAAGCTTTACCGTACCGCCGAGCGCCGCGGCCAGCTCGCGGGCGACCCCCTTGTGACACAGCAGGTCGGGGCGGTTGGCGTACACCTCGAGCAGGATGCGGTCGTCGCCGATCGGGACGGCATCGAGAAACCGTGTGCCCGGCGCGGCGTCGGTCTGGAGCTCGAGGATGCCTTCGTGGTCCTGCCCCAATCCCAGCTCGCGCGCCGAGCAGAGCATGCCGTTCGACGCGATGCCACGGATCTTGCGGCGCTCGAGTTTCACTCCACCCGGCAGGGTGGCGCCCACGGGGGCGAATGGATAGCGCTTCCCCGCCTCGACGTTGGGCGCTCCGCACACGACTTCGAGCGGGCCGTCCGCGCCGCCGGCGTCCACGAGGCAGAGGCGCAGCCGGTCGGCGTTGGGGTGCGCCTTGACCTCGATGACCCGGGCGATGAGCACCTCCGCCAGGTCCCCGTGAATCGGCTCGATCCCTTCCACCGGGCAGCAATGGGCGGTGAGGACCTGCTCCAGCTGGGTCGCGTCGAGCGACCGGCCGAGCAGCGCCTCCAGCCAGCGGCGGGAGAGGTTCACCGGATCCCCCGGGCGAACTGCGCCAGGAACCGGACATCGCTCTCGAACAGCAGGCGAATGTCGGCGATGCCGTAGCGGAGCATCGCGACCCGGGCAGGCCCCATCCCGAAGGCGAATCCCGTGTAGCGCTCCGGATCGATCCCGCAGTTCTCGAGCACGGCGGGATGCACCATTCCGCTGCCCAGGATTTCCATCCACCCCGAGTGCTTGCAGGTCGGGCACCCGGAGCCACCGCAGACGGTACACCGGACGCTCATGTCGGCCGATGGCTCGGTGAACGGGAAATACGACGGGTGGAACCGGACCACCGTGTCCGCGGCGAAGAAGCGCCGTGCGAACAGGCTCAGGGTCGCCTTCAGGTCCACGAACGAGATGCCCTCGTCCACCACGAGGCCTTCGATCTGCTCGAACACCGGCGCATGGGACGCGTCGAACGCATCCCGGCGATAGACCTGCCCCGGGATCACCACGCGGATCGGCGGGCGATAGGCCTCCATGGTCCGGATCTGCACCGGCGAGGTATGTGTGCGCAGCAGCAGGTCGTCGGTGACGTAGAACGAGTCCTGCGAATCGAGCGCCGGGTGGTCGTGCGGGAAGTTCAGCGCGTAGAAATTGTTGCGCTCGCTCTCGATCTCCGGCCCGACGGCGCGGGTGAAGCCCAGCTCGCGGAAGGTGTCGCAGATCTCATCGACGACCTGGGTCACCACGTGCAGGCCGCCGCTCCATTGCGCGCGGGCCGGCATGGTAGGATCGACGTCGCCCAGCGCCCGGTCCGCCCGGGCCAGGGCGCCGGCGCGCGCCTCGATCGACTCCTCGAATTCGCGCTTGAGGGTGTTCGCGGCCCCGCCGACGCTCTTGCGGGTGTCCGCGTCGAGCGCCGGGAGGGCCTTGAGGATTTCGGTGAGGGCGCCGTTCTTGCGACCCAGGATCTCGTTGCGGAGCTCCTGGAGCCGGCGCTCGTCGGCCTGGGGAATCTCGCGAAGACGCTCCCGCAGGCCGTCGAGGCGCGCGAGGAGGTCGCGCATGGTCAGAGGGCCTTCTTCGCGACCTCTGCCAGCTGCTCAAACGCTCCGGGATCCCGCACCGCGAGATCGGCGAGCACCTTGCGGTTGATCTCCACCCCGGCCTTGCGCAGGCCGTTCATGAGGCGGTTGTAGGACAGGTCGTGCAACCGAGCGGCCGCGTTGATCCGCGTGATCCAGAGCCGGCGGAACTCGCCCTTCTTGCGGCGGCGATCCCGGTAGGCGTACTTCTGGGCCCGCTCGACGCTCTCCTTGGCGGCCTTCCACAGTTTGCTGCGCCCGCCGAAATACCCCTTGGCGAGCTTCATGACCTTGTTCTTGCGCTTCAACCGCGCGACGTTGCTCTTGACCCGAGGCATATGCGGTCTCCTAGGCCGAGAGGAGCCGCTTCAGGCGGCGTTCGTCGGCATGCGCGACCAGCGTCCCCTTGCGCAGGTGACGCTTCCGCTTGGGATGCTTCTTGGTGAGGATGTGACTCTTCATCGCCCGGTGGCGGCGCAACCGCCCTGAGCCGGTGAGTCGCACCCGTTTGCGCAGGGCACGCTTGCTTTTCATCTTCGGCATGGTACGAACCTCTTCAGGTGTCAGGTTCCGGGTGTCAGGTGTCGGATCGCGCGAACGCTGGCACCCGATCCCTGGCACCTGGTCCCGTTATTTCGGCGCCAGCACCATCGACATGTTGCGGCCCTCGAGCCGCGGCTCCGCCTCGATCTTTCCGATATCCTTGAGCTCGGTCGCGACCCGATCGAGCACTTCACGTCCCAGCTCGATGTGGGCCATCTGCCGACCGCGGTACATCATCGTCACCTTGACCTTGTTGCCGGCTTCCAGGAACTCGCGCGCGTGCCGCGTCTTGAACGCGAAATCGTGCTCGTCGATCCCGGGCCGGTATTTGACTTCCTTCAGGTGAATCACGTGCTGCTTCTTCTTCGCCGCCCGCGCCGCCTTCGCCTGCTCGAACTTGAACTTGCCGTAGTCCATGATCTTGACCACGGGCGGTCGCGCCATGGGCGCCACTTCCACCAGGTCCAACCCGCGTTCCTGCGCCGCCGCCAGCGCCTCGTCGATGGACAGTACGCCCAACTGTGCGCCGTCATCCGCGATCACCCGAACCGGGCTGATGCGGATCATCCGGTTGATCCGAGTCCGCGGCTGTTTGCTCGGAATGGTGGGTTCAGGTGCCAGGTGGTGGTTCTCCTCCTCATAAATGAAAACGCGGACCCCAGTCGCTACGGGAATCCGCGTTGCCGAGTCGTCAGTGGTCGGTCGTCGGTTGTCGACAACCGAGGACCGAATACCGATGACCGCGTCTCGGAACCCTGAAGCGCTCTCCTCATCACCGCGGAGAGGCCTGGAGGTGGGGCGCCGGCGGCGCCCGCTTATCACAGCGCAACCAAACTATGCCGCGGCCACGGTGTCCACAAGGCCGAACCCCTTCCCGTCGCGCACCAGCCGCCCCGACGCGAGCGTCGGGTCGTGCTCGAAGCAGAGCCGCCAGGCCTCCGCTTCGGCCCGCCGGTACAGCCGGCGCCGGGTCTCCAGGGTGACCAGGGGCTCCAGGTCGTAGCCCATGATCCAGGGCAACGGCAGATGCGCCGAAGTCGGGACGAGATCGGCCAGGAAGCAGGCGCGCTCGCCGCCGCTCTCGATCAGCACCGACTGGTGGAAGGGCACATGTCCGGGTGTGGGCAGGCAGCGGATCCCGGGCAGCACCTCGACCTCCCCGTCCACCAGCTGGAAATCGATCCCGTCGAAGTTGGGGGCCAGGTAGCTGCCCGCGGTGCGCTCGTTGGTGTGCCGGGCGAATTCCAGGTCGCCTCGCTGCACCACGTAGCGCGCGCGCGCGAAGGCGGGCAGCACCTCGCCCGAGGGAGCCCGGCGCGTGTCGCCTCCCGCATGGTCGAAATGCAGGTGCGTGTTGACGACCCAGCGGACGTCCTCGGCGGCGTACCCCAGCTCTGCGAGCGCGTGCTCCAGCTTCGTGCGGCCGTCCGCGGCGAGGTTGTCGACGCCGTAGATCTCACGGAACTTGGCGTCGTCCTTGTCGCCGATGCCCGTGTCTACGAGCACCAGGCCGTCGTCGTGCTCCACGAGGAGGCAGCGGAGGGCCAACGGGATCCGGTTCTTCGGATCGGGGGCGATGCGCCGCTCCCACAGCACCTTCGGCACCACCCCGAACATCGCCCCGCCGTCCAGATGCTGGAGACCGGTCTCGAGCAGGTGGCAGCGCAGGTGACCGACTGTGAAAGTGATGTGGGGCATCGGCTAATTGCGGATTGCGGATTGCGGATTGCGGATTGACAGGTCGAGCCTCGCACCTCCGCGGCACAACCCACCTGTTCCAATCCGCAATCCACAATCCGCAATCCGCAATCGTTTCACAAGTCGTCTCTCCTGAGCGGCAGGGTCATACAACGTGGTCCCCCGCCGCCGCGCACCAGCTCGCTGCCCTCGATCGTGATCACTCCCCGATCCCCTTCTTCCAGCCATTCCTCGCCGGTCAGCAGGTTCACGGCGGTGATGATGCGATATCCGGCGTGCTCCAGCTCGCGCAGGGTGGCTTCGTTGCGGGCGTAGGTGATGACCACACCGGGCCGGATGGTGAAGAAATTGCACGCGGAGGACCACTGCTCGCGCTCCTGCACCGACCGGGCGTTGCCGCCGCAGAATACCGGCTCGAGCGGCAGGTCTACCGCCTGCATGGCGGCGAAGAAGTTGGGAATCTCCTTGACGCCCTTGGAGCGGCGACGCCGATGCAGCACCGCGAGCCGCTCCGGGCCCACGAAGAACGGCGGGTAGACCACGCAGCTCTCGCGGTCGATCTGGGTGAAGATCATGTCGAGATGGATGGCCGTGCGCTCGTTGGGCAGCACGACCACGATCACGTCGGTTACGCCGCACTTCTCGAAGGCCAGCTCGCAGAGCTGATCGAGTGCAGCCGGGCTGGAGCGCTCGCTGAATCCGAGCACGAGCAGGTCGGGCCGCAGCGGATGGACGTCCCCACCCTCGAGGGTGTAGGTGTGCCGTCGCTCTTCGGAGCCGTCGTAGAGGATGCCGGCGTTCTCCAGCTTCTCGTGATAGCGGAACAAGGCCTTGATCAGCATCTCTTCGGTCCACCGGACGCCGTAGCGCATCGACCCGATCACCGCGTGCTCCCCGATGACGATCCCCACGTCGCGGGTGAAGAACAGGTTCGGGAGCGGCGGCAGCGCGTATCCGACTTCGTTGAGCGCCCGCGCGATGGGACCGGCATCCTCGTACGTCCCCTCGATCATGAGGGTGACCAGGTCCTCGGCCGAGAGCGCGGCGAGCTGCTTGGCGAGCGCATCGGACGGCACGACCTCCAGCGCCCGCGTGACCAGAAAGTCGCGCACGTCGGCACGCGCCACGATCTCGGTCAGCAGATCCCGCACCTCGTAGACGTCGGCGAACCGCTCCAGCACCGCCACCAGGCGCCGGTGCTCGCGTTGGGCGAGGTCGAGATCGATGATGTCGTCGTAGAGGTAGTCTTCCCGGTTTCCGGGCGTGACCGCCGTCAGCTCGTTCCCCGGCGTATGAACCAGCACATGGCGCAGCGGACCGATCTCGGAGGTGACGTGGACGCGGGGCATAGGAGCGGAAATCTAACTGCGATTGCGGATTGCGGATTTCGGATTG
>DATGDT010000229.1:0-8396 GCA_035310725.1 Gemmatimonadales bacterium | reverse complement strand
TCGGTCCTGGGCCCGGAGCGCTTCCAACGCGAAATCCGGCTCGCCGCCCGGCTCCAGCACCCGCACATCCTCACCGTGCTCGATTCCGGCGAGGCGGCCGGCCAGCTGTGGTTCACCATGCCGTTCGTGGAAGGCGAGTCGCTGCGGGACCGGCTGACCCGGGAGCGCCAGCTCCCGGTGGAGGACGCGCTGCGGATCGCGCGCGAGGCCGCGCAAGGGCTGCAGTACGCGCACGAGCACGGCGTCATGCATCGCGACATCAAACCCGAGAACATCCTGCTCACCCGGGACGGCTCGACGCTGGTGGCGGATTTCGGGATCGCCCGGGCATTCGGCGGCGGTGAAGCGCGTCTGACCGAGACGGGGATGGCGATCGGCACGCCGGCGTACATGAGCCCCGAGCAGGCGAGCGGCGACCAGACGCTCGACGCCCGCACCGACGTCTATTCGCTGGGCTGTGTGCTCTTCGAGATGCTCGCGGGCGAGCCGCCGTTCACCGGGCCCACCGTGCAAGCCATCATCGCCAAACGGCTGACGCAGCCGGTGCCGAGCGTGCGGCAGTCCCGTCCGACGGTACCTCAGGCCGCGGAGCGGGCGTTGCGGCAGGCGCTCGCGCCGATCCCGGCCGACCGCTTTGCCACAGCCGGCGACCTGGCGCGCGCGCTGCAAGTGAGCGCGACCCCCCGACTGTCGGCTCCTTCACAAAACGGGCGGCGACGACTGCCGGTGGCCGCGCTGATGCTGGTGCTCGGCTTCCTGATCGGCCTGGGGGTGCTCTTCGCCTGGCGGCGCTCGCACTCGGGCGGGGGCGAGGGCGCCGGCCCCAAGCGGATCGCGGTGCTGCCGTTCGAGAATCTGGGCGATTCGACCGACGCCTACTTCGCCGACGGCATGACCGACGAGGTGCGGGGGAAGCTCTCGCAGCTGTCCGGGCTCGCCGTCATCGCCCGGGCCAGCTCCAACGAATACCGGCGCAGTGACAAGTCGCCGCAGGAGATCGCGCGGGAGCTGGGCGCCGAGTACCTGCTCACGGCGACGGTGCGCTGGGAGAAGACCCCGGGCGCGCCCAGCCGGGTGCGCGTGAGCCCGGAGCTGGTCCAGGTCGAGCCGGGCGCCGCGCCGACGACCAGGTGGCAGCAGGGATTCGACGCATCGCTCACCGATGTGTTTCAGGTCCAGGGCGACATCGCGGGCAAGGTCGCGACCGCCCTCGATGTGGCACTGGGCGACAGCGCGCGCCATCAGCTCGAAGCCCGGCCCACGGCGAACCTGGCGGCGTACGACGCCTTTCTGAAAGGTGAGGCCGCCTCGCAGGTCATGTCCGTCGGTGACCCCGCCAGCCTGCGGCGTGCCATCGGCTACTATGAGCAGGCGGTCGCCCTCGACTCGGCGTTCGTTTCGGCGTGGACGCAGCTCGCCCGGGCGCGCTCGATCCTCTACGCCAACGGTACCCCTACACCCGCGCTGGCCGCGGAGGCCAGGCGTGCGGCCGACCGAGCCCAGTCGCTCGCGCCCGAGCGGCCCGAGGGTCACCTGGCATCGGGGATGTACTACGTGACGGTGGCGGTGGACAACCGGCGGGCGCTCGCCGCGTTCGAGGCGGGGCTCAAGCTGGCCCCCACCAACGTCGACCTGCTCGTGGGGGCGGCGCTGGCCGAGCAGACTCAGGGTCGCTGGGACTCGGCGCGCGAGCATCTCGCCCGGGCCGGCGCGCTCGACCCCCGCTCGGCCAACACCGCACGGCGCACCGGGTTCAATCTCCTCTTTCTGCGCCATTACGCCGAGGCGCGGACCGCGCTGGAGCGGGCGCTCGCACTGGCCCCCAACAACATGGTCGTCATCGAGCAACAGGCCATGGTGGCCCTCGCCCAGGGGGACCTGACCGGCGCCCGGGCCATCGTGCGCGCGGCTGCGACCACTGCCGGGTCGGCGGCGCCGCTCGCCTACTTCGCGACCTACTGGGACCTCTACTGGGTGTTGGACGACGCCCAGCAGCAGCAGATCCTGGCCTTGCCGCCCAGCGCGTTCGACGACGACAGAGGGTCATGGGCGATCGTTCGCGCCCAGACCTATGCGCTGCGCGGGAACACGGTCCAGGCCCGCGTCTACGCCGACTCGGCCAGACTCGCATTCGACGAACAGCTCCGGGAATCCCCCGATGACCCCCAGCGCCACGCATTCCGTGGCCTGGCCCTGGCGTATCTGGGACAGAAAGCGGAAGCAATCGCGGAAGGGGAGCGTGCCGCGCGGCTCGCGCCCATCAGCCGGAACGCCTTGACCGGCGCCTATCTCCAGCATCAGCTCGTGCGGATCTACCTGCTCGTGGGCGAGCCGGAAAAGGCGCTGGACCAGCTCGAGCCGCTACTCAGGATGCCGTACTTCCTCTCGCCCGGGTGGCTGCGCATCGATCCCACATTCGCGCCGCTCAAGGGCAACCCGCGGTTCGAGCGGCTGGTAGCGGGAACGTAGGATTCTCCTGACTCGCCTGGCTCGCGGTGGACCTGCACATCCAGCCCACGATCGACCGGACATGATCTTGTAGCATCCCGCCTGCTTTCGCCGAGCGAGACGTTTCACCTGCAATTGGGCCTGTCTTCACGGGAGGTGGCTACGTTCGTCGGCGACGTACGTCCACGACACCCGGCAGGAAGACCCGCAGTGCAATGCTGAGCTGCTCCGCGGCCTGCCCCTCATGAGCAGTGCGGAGGACCGTATGCGTTCCCTGAACATCATCCGGCGAGCGAGTCGAAGCCGCGGCGCGCTGCGGGCAGGCGCTGCCCTGGCGGTCGCCGCCGCGACCCTGGGCTTCTCCCGCAACCTGAGCGCCCAGCAGCGCGAGCGGGAAGTGCTGCTCGGCGGTCTTTTCCCCCTGACCGGCAGCTGGTCCTCTCAGGGGCAAGCCGCGCGCGCCGCGATGGAGATCGCCGTCGCTGACGTGAACCGGTACCTCGAAGGCAACGCGGCCAGGATCCGCTTCGTCACCGCCATCGAGGACACGCGACTCGATCCTGGTATTGCGCTCGAGAAGGCGCAGATGCTCAAGCGGCGTGGCGTGCAGCTCCTGATCGGGCCGAATTCGAGCGCGGAGGTCGCGCGCCTCAAGCCATTCGTGGACGCGAACGGCGTGCTCCTGGTCAGCCCCGCGAGCACTGCCGGCACCTTGGCCATCGTGGGCGACAACGTCTTTCGCTTCACGCCCTCGGACAGCCTGGAGAGTGTCGCGGTTTCCTCGCTGATGTGGGAGGACGGAGTCCGCGTGGTCGTGCCCGTGTGGCGCGACGACGCGGGGAACGCCGGCCTGGAACGCGCTACGCGAGCGCGCGTCACCTCGCTGGGGGGCGCAGTGCTCGACGGCGTGCCGTATGGCGTCACAACCAGGGACTTCGGCACGACGGTCGCCGAACTGGGCGCGCAGGTCCGACGCGCCGTGGCGCAGCACGGGGCGGACAAGGTGGCGGTGTACCTGGCCGCCTTCGACGAGGCAGCGCTCCTCTTCGCAAGCGCCAGCGCCGACTCGGCGCTGTCGTCCGTTCGCTGGTACGGGAGCGATGGCGTGGCACACAGCGATTCGCTCGTCACCAATCGGCAGGCGGCCGCGTTCGCGATCCGCACCGGTTTCCCAAACCCCGTCTTCGGCTTCGACGAGGGCGCGCGTGATATCTGGGAGCCGCTCGCCGCGCGGATCCGTGCTCGCTCCAACGTGGAGCCGGACGCTTTCGCGCTCACCATCTACGATGCGGTGTGGGTAGTGGCCAGGGGCTACATCGCCTCGGGCGCGACGCTCGACATCGATCAGCTGAAGCACGCGTTCACGACCGCCGCGTCCACGCAGTTCGGCGCAACCGGCTGGACCGTGCTCAACGCGGCCGGAGACCGCAAGTACGGCGACTTCGATTTCTGGGCGGTGCGGGAAGTCGCAGGCGCACCGGCATGGATCCGCGTCGCACAATACGAGACGCGCACGAAGCGAGTCGTTCGCCTGCCCGCCGAGACTCTGCTCGGCACCACACGCACAGCAGCTACGCTCTCGCTCGCGGACGTCGCCGGGCGGTGGAACGTGCGCGCCGTACCGGAGACCGGCCAGGCCGTGGCGACGTGGTTCGTGCTCAATGCGAGCGCCGACACCACCGGCTGGACGGTCCGGTATGCTCCCAATCGCGAGCCGATCCCGGTACGCGTGATCGCGGTCGCCGGCGACAGTCTTGTTCTCGAGTCAGCTCCTTACCTGAGCGCGCGGCGCCCGGGACTCAAGGCCGTGTCTCGTGACGTGTACCGCCTGGTCGGCAGCCGCCTCGTGGGTTACAGCGTGGGTCGCTACCTCACGAGCCCCGAGGTGGTGCTCCGGCTTCGGCTCGAGGGCACACCCGCGCCGGGAGACGAGGCCAGCGCTCCGTGACGCCGCTCCCGTCAGCGGAGCAGATCTGATGATCCCGAACGCGAACGCCGGCCTCTAGCGGGCCGGCGTTCATGCTGATCCCACCGTCGCGCGCGCAAGAGAAAGCCCGCGCTTGGAGCGGTTAGTGGCGGGGATACCGCAGGCCGGTCTCCGGAGGTCTGGTGGTGGCGAGCTCGGAGTCCACGTACCGGACGCTCGCGACGACGGCGTCGGGCCGCTCTTCGTATAGGAAATGCCCCGCCCCGCCCACCGTATCGATGGTCAACCGCGTCAACAGCCGCCCGAGAAGGTCGATCTCCCGCTGCTGGATCCCGTTGGTGTGCGGCGCCCCACCCAGCATCAGACGCACGGGGCAGTGGATCGCCGCGAGGTGCGGCTCGAGCTGCTCGGGCTCACGGGCGCGCGCCATTCCGATGTAGGCTTTCAGGGTGCCGTCCAGGTCGGCCGCGGCGCCCGCCGTGTAGGCCGCGACCGCTGCGTCGTCCACCCACGTGGTATCCCCTGACGCCGTGACCAGGTTCTTGCGAATCTTGCGGCGCACGAGCTTCACGCCGCCGAACAGCTTGATCCACGGCGCGAACCGCATCGCCCGCCGGAACCCGGGCGTCGCGGCCGCCTCGGCGGGGCCACCGTCGAGCGAGACGAGGGCGCTCACGAGCTCCGGATGCCGGTACGCCAGCCGGTACGCCATCGAGGCGCCGAGGGAGTGAGCGACAATGATCGCGTGGCTCACGCCGAGAGAATCCAGGGCGGCGGCGATGCGATCCGCCTGGGCGGTGAGTGAGTAGTCAGCGCGCTCGGGCCGTCCCGAAGACCCGACGCCGAGCGGCTCGATGACGATGGTCCGGTAGCCGGCGGCCCTGAGCAGCGGCTCGACCTTGCGGAATCCGTAGGCCGAGCCGAAGAGGCCGGGCAGGAGCACGACCGGTTCGCCGGCGCCCGCCACGACGACGTGGAGTGTTTCGGCGGGGGCGACCCGGAGCGCGAGCGACATGCTGTCGGTTGCCACGAGGAACAGCGGGAGGAGCCACATGCAGGCTCAATAATGCACTGAAATCGCCGCTGCGGCGACCGGTTCTTCTAACCCTCAATCCCGCAGGCAGTTGATGATCTGTTGAGGGGGGCCGACGAGATTCCGGTCACGATGACCGGGCGCCGCACGGGCGCCGTTGCAGGACCGAGCGAAGCGGTGGCGCCCGTGCCCGACCCTAGTCCGCGATCGTTAGTGCGATCATCCGTGCGAGCACAAGGGGTCGGTGACCGCTTGCTGCGAGCGGCGGTCAGTGTAACGCACGCATCGAAGGCGCAGGTCGACACGAGGTGTTGCAGGTCGCGCGTGAACGTACCGGCGGGACTACAGGCGTGCTGGCGGCTACCGCATGCGGTAATCTCTCTTGGCGAGCCAATCGAGTTGGACCCGAGCACGGCGGTTCTTCACGCTGCCTTCCTGGTTGAGGCGCTCCAGCACCACGCGCCCACGAGGTCCCAGGTCAGCGAGATGCTGTACCGCAATGAGAGGAGGGGGCTCGTCGGAAACCCGATCCTCCGGGCGATCATCCCGGGCGACCAGCTCGAGAAACGACACCGCGGCGGCGGTATCTCTTTGCCACATCGCGGGAGTCAGGAGGGCCCTACGCACAGCGAAATCCTCGGAGCTACGGTAAACGCGTTCTAGCCGGACCACTATTCCAGGCATCGGGGGATCCGTTTCTCCCGGCGTGCCTAGCCAGATTGCCGCTGAAGTGCGAACACTGAGGTTGTCTGAAGTCAGGGCCAACCGTTCCAACCCGTCAAGGATCGAATCCACTACGATCTGCCGGTACTTCCACCACAGTTGCACCACCCCCATGACAACGTCTCCCCGCATCTGGCTGCAATGAGGCTGCGACAGGCGCGTCATTTCTTCAAAGCACGCCAGGCCGGTCTGTGCCTGGGCGCTCTTCTGTTGAGCTACGAGTGGACGCTGCAGCACCGGCTGCGCGACAAGCGACAAGCCCAGTATGCACGCGATCGATGTAGACGATACAAAGGTATGCATCTCACCACCGGGTTGTGGTCCAGATCTACTCGCAACTACCATTGTCCTGAAGGAGCGCGGTCTTAACATACCTGACGTGAATTTTGTCGAGAACCCAAATGTCCCCGCACCAGTTGTTCTTGACGAACAGGTGGTTCGGATCAGCCGCCACTGAAATCCTCTGGTCCTGCGCACTGACCATGTTGAGGACCTGCAGCCGCAGCGACGAGCCGGTAAGAAGCACCATCCGATCCAGTGTCAGGTAGGGATCATTGTCTGGCTGTGAGGCAGCCTGACGTCGCCTCGCCTCGTGTCCGTTAGCGTCGGGGGCGGTTAGACCCTTGGTTCCGAACCCTTCGTGCGACCAGATCCCATTGAACATGGGCGTGAGGTCGAGTGCCTGACAAATCGCATTGTAGGTGTAGAAGTTGACGACGACCGGATCTTTGGGACCCAATCCGAGCGCTCTCCTGCACGCCGACTTGTCTGCAGAGGCCGTTAGTGTGTCGGCCTTACCCCCTAGTCTAATGAAAGGGTTCATCGACGAACCTCGCTCCATCCGATAGCGCACTGCGGTTACATACCAGAGCCCGTCATTGGGGCCACCACGAACGCTATCCGTGACGAACCCCGAGTCCGGAAACGCATCCACGGGCGGGTCGATCGAACCTGCACGGCAGCTGGATATGCGGCTGTTTAACCCTAGCAGGACTGAGTCCCCAAGGTAGAACGTCCCCCATCCGCAGTCCTGACTCAGGTCTTGGACTAACGTCCACTGGCTCGCCCAGCTCCAAGGTCGATCGTCGACAACCAGGAGGCCAACGAGCGTGTCCGGCACGCCGTTCACCAACACAACGGCGGATATCCTGCCTCGGAGAACTCCGACTCCGCTCCAACTCAATCCCGAAGTGGGGCCTGTAACGTAGAATGTGTCCTGCTGCAACCATGGCACCCCGGCGAACCCCCACCCCAGAACCGTGTCGACAGCGCTTGTGATCTGGCACGTGGCAGTCCGGCCGCGCTCAACCACCCCGCAGTCCACCCCGCCAATCACGCCCAGTGCAACGGACAGGATGACGTCATCGAAGTCCTGATCGTAGATGCCATCGTCAATCCCCACCGTGTAGTCCGGGGCGCGGTCCTCAAGGGTACTATCGCTGCTCGAGTTCGAGGTCGAGAAGTAGAAGTGAAGGAAGCCGGCGGCCGCTGCGGGCCCGATCGTGATCGTTCGTCCGATCCCTCCGCAAGCGCCGACGTTCTCGAATAGGACCTGAGTGATCACGCCACGGACCGCGACCGATTCGCATCGCGATGTCTCGACTGACCGCACTGTGATCACTGCCGATTGGCCCGCACCGATCGGCAGGGAGTCCTCTGTCGTGGACAGTGCTTCAAGCGCAGACAGGGACGTAGAGTCCAACGCCGACATGGCAGAAACCCCCGCTGACGTTGGAATCCGTTCGCGAGTGCAGGCAACAACCAGAAGCAGCGCAGTGGTCATCAGCCTGCGCCGAATAGACAACGAACGAGTTAGGTATTGGTCGAGCCGGCTCATATGTGATGGGAAGATTGACAACGTCCGCAAAGAGCCACCGTGACCAATCTCACCAGTCAACTGGCAGCAAGACTTTGTCAGTCCCAGTCCTACATTGTGATCTCCTCGGCCAGGCTTTGGCGAGCCACCCTAATCCCCAATCCTCACCGCGATCTTCCCCATCTGCTCACCGCGCGACATCCGCTCGAACGCTTCCCGCGTCCGCTCTAGCGGGAATTCGCTATCCATCACGGGGCGCAGCTGACCCTCCCCCAGCCGCCGCACGATCTCGCGGTACTCGGCCGCATTCCCCATGGTCGAGCCGAGGATCGAGAACTGATGCCAGAAGAGCGGCCGCACGTCGGTCACGAGCTTCGGACCGGTCGTGCCGCCGCAGGTGACGATGCGCCCGCCCTTGGCGAGGCAGCGCAGCGAGTCCCCCCAGGTCA
>DATGDT010000228.1:0-6714 GCA_035310725.1 Gemmatimonadales bacterium | reverse complement strand
CCGCCGTCGGTCGTCTTGTAGACGCCGCGCTCGTCGCTGTCGCTCCACAGCTTCCCGGGGACGCAGACGTAGACCGTGTTGGGGTTCGTGGAATCCACCAGGATCTGGGAGATGCGCTCCGATTCCCGCAGCCCCATGTTGGTCCACGTCTCGCCGCCGTCGGTGGACTTGTAGACGCCGTCGCCGATGGACACGGAGTTGCGCACCCACGACTCACCGGTGCCCACCCAGACGATTTTCGGATTCGTGGGGTCGATGGTGATCGCGCCGATCGACTGCACCGGTTCCTTGTCGAACACCGGCTTGAAGGTGGTCCCGCCGTTCTGGGACTTCCACACGCCGCCGCTCGCCGCGCCCACGTAGAGCGTCAGGCGATCGCCTTCGTGCACCGCCGCCAGCGCGGCGATGCGCCCGCTCATCGCCGCGGAGCCGATGTTGCGCGCGCCCAGTCCCGCGAACGTCTCCGAGTCCACCACCGCGGGAGCCGCCGGGGCCGGGGCCCGAGCCGGAACGCGCGCCGGGGCCGGGGCCCGCGCGGGCGGCGCCGGGGCGGGCGCAGCCGCCTGTTCACCCGCCTCGACCGGAGTGCCCGGGGCGGGCATCGCGAAACGGCTGTCCGGGATCACCGGATTCGCCTCGATGCGCTGCCAGGCGAGCTTGTTGCGCTGCGCCGCGGGGCCGCCCTTGGGGCCGACCTCGACGGCGAAGGGCAGGTACCAGCCGTTCACTTCCTTGTAGTCGCCGTAGACGAACTCGAGCTCCTGCTCGGCGCCGCGCACGGTGCGCCTGATCTCCAGCTTGATCGGCACGTTGTTGTCCGCGTCGATGTAGTACGTGCGCACGTCGCCGTTGTCGGCCGCGGTCAGCTGGAGCTTGTAGACCTGGCTCCCCTCGATCTGGTCGGTGCCCAGATAGGCGACGGTATTGCCCTTCGCCTTGTAGTCGAACAGGGCGTCGTCGAACTCGGCCTCCTCGACGATGGACTTGACCTCGTCCTCGCCCATCGCCTCGGCGTCCTTCTTCCCCTGGAACGGGTTGACCCGCCACCCCGTCCTGCCGTCGTACGCCTGGATCAGCGTCATCCCCTGGATGGTGAGGTGCGAGCGGACCCGGTTGGGCCGCTTGTTCTCCTGGGTGACGGCCGCCTCGAACCCGCCGCCGCCGTAGAACGTCCCGACGCGGCGCAGCGTCTGCACGGCGGCGATCCGCTGCGCGCCTCCCACAGCCCGCAGATACCGGGCGATGATGTCGTCCGCCGACTGGGCGGACAGCCCGCCGGCGGTGAGCGCCAGCGCGGCGACAAGGAGACTGACCCGCTTCATGGGACCCCCCCCGGAATGGCGGTCGGACAACAATCTCGACGAGGCACAACGATACGCCGCGCCGGCGACTTCTGCAGGAAGGGGAGGACGGTGGAGGACGGTGGAGGTTCAGGAGGCGAGGGCCGCGATGATCGGCCCCGCGTCCACGAGCTGTTTGGTGCGCGGATCCACACGCAGGTTCAGCCCCTCGAGCGACCGGGCGCCCAGGAGAATCATGTCCCCCGGCTCGGCGAAGACGACCTCGTCATTCGTCTCGGTGCCGCCGGCATGCACGATCGCATAGCCGATGTCGCGAAACACGGCGCGTCCGTCCGCGGTCCGGAAGCCCAGGCGCTTCTGTCTCGCGATGCCCAGCGACTCGAGCACGGCCGTCGGCGCCCAGGTGAGCTCGGCACCGGTGTCCACCAGCGTGTCCGGCAGCTCGCGCCGCTTGCCACGCGAGAGCGGGTTCTCGATTGCGATCGTCGTTCGAAAGGTGCCCACCTCCGCCACGGTAGCCTCCTGGCGTGCTGGAAGCGTCATCAATTTCACGCGCTCCCCGGACGATATGTTGCACGACGTCGCACGGCCAGGCGCCAGGGAGTAGCCTCGCGCCCTGGACCGTGCCCCGACGCGAACTTGCGGCCCGCCGGCGGGCGGCTAGCGTTCGCGGCATCGAGCAGGAAGAGGCCCGGAGGCTGACCGGAGGATGAGATGAGACGATCGGTGCCCGCGTTCTGCCGCGCCGCCCTCCTCGCCGCGGCCGCGCCGCTCGCGTCGCAGCAGCCCGCCAGCCACGGCGAATTCCCCGCCGTCTCACCCGACGGGAGGACGATCGCCTTCTGGGCCAGGCGCGACAGCTTCCCCACGGCCTACCTGATCGGCGCCGACGGCTCGGGCGAGCGGCGGCTCACCTCCGGCCGCACCGGATCACCGCAATGGTCCCCCGACGGACGCGACGTGCGCTTCGCCGGCGCGGGCGCCGACAGCGGCACGGTGTTCGTGGTGCGCGTCGCGGGCGGCGCGCCGCGCGCTGTGGCCCACGTGCCGGGCCGCAGTCCGCGACTCTCCCCCGACGGCACGCGCGTCGCGTTCCTCATGGGACCCTGGACCGCCACCGTGCTCGCCGTCTCCGATACGGGCGGCGCCGCGCTCCGCCCCATTGCGGGCGGCGCGGGCACCACCGCCTGGAACGCCGCCTGGTCCCCCGACGGCACGCGGCTCGCCTACACCTACGGCGACTCGTCCCACGTGCTGCAGGTGCACGTGATCGCCGCCGACGGCTCGGGCGACCACGCCGTCACCCACATGAGCGCCGACCAGGGCTCGGCGCAGCTGCCCGCCTGGTCCCCCGACGGCCGCCGCCTCGCCATCCAGGTGAGCAACGGGGCGACCCACCTGGGCCATATCTGGGTGGTGGACCTGGCGAGCGGCGCCACCCGCCAGCTCGCCCCGCACGACTCCACGTGGGTGGACGAAGTCCCCGCCTGGTTCCCCGACGGCAAACGGATCGCGTTCCAGAGCACCCGCACCGGACGCACCGAGATCTGGGTGATGAACGACGATGGGACCGCGCTGCGTCAGGTGACGAAGTAACGGTGGAGGACGGTGGAGGACGGTGGAGGTGGGAGGAGGGGGAGCGGGGAGCGGTCGGCTAGGGGCGCAGGAAATGCGCCAGGCCGAACACCAGTACTGCAGTGGTCGCGACGTTGCCGACCCAGAACACGAACATCCAGCGCATCAGCATCTTGCCCTGCGCATGGAGCTCGTCGCGCAGGTCGGCGCGGACCTCGGCCAGGCGCTGCTCCAGCTTGGCGGCCAGACCCGCGAGATCGGCCCTCACCTCCGCCAGCCCCTGCTTGAGCTTCGCGTCCAGCTGCGCCACGCACTGCTCCAGCTTCGCGTCGAAGCGCGCGAAGTTGAGCTCGTTCAGCTCGCGCAGGTCGCCGCGGTACGTGGCGTCTACTTGATTGAACCAGTCCTCCACCGTCCTCCACCAACCTCCCCCTCAGCGTTTCCCCTGCACGGTAATGTGGTAGGTCATGTCGAACGTCACCCCCATCTGCGGGATCGAGACCGCCGCGTGCAGCGTGTGCTCCCCCGGCGGCAGCGGATCCAGGAACAGGCCGTAGCCCCCGAAAACCCCGAAGGTGAACGGCGTCGGCTCGCCGTAGAGATCGGTCCAGATGTTGTCTTCCGGCGCCACCAGCTCGACCGCCGCAGACACGACGCGATACTGATCCACGTCCGCGACCCCGACCCCATCGATCGAGACCTGGACGTCGCTGATGAGCGACAGCAGGTCTTCCGTCCCCTGGAGCAGCTCTTCGGGCGTATCGTCCCCGTCGCCCGGAACCCCGCCGGGCCCCGAGCCGTAGCTGCCGAACGGCGCGAAGAAGATCGCCGTCCCGGCCGGTATCGTGAGGGCCAACTCCTGGGGCTGCGACACGGCGAAGCTCGGCCCGGGCAGGAACCACACCCGCCCCGATTCCTGGGCCTGCGTGATCGCTCCCGTCTCGTCGATGTACGGGTTGCTCGTGGTGGGGATGGCGGCCAGCCACTGCAGCATGGCGCCGCCCCATGCTTCATAGGTGCGACCGTACGGCCTCGACGCGCGGGGCGCCACGCCCGCCGTCACCGCCGCGCCATTCTTCGCGCCGAGCGCCCGCAGCTCGACGCCGGAGGCCGTGGGAAGGTTTGCCGGAGAGTCGGTACACGCCGCCAGCCCGACGGCGAGGGCGAGTCCGGTCAGTCTGCGTATGTGCTGCATGAGCCACCTCCAAAGACGAGTAGAATGAACCTCCACCAACCTCCCCGCTCACGGCCTCCGCTCTATCACGATCCTCACGCTGTGGCTCGTCCCGACCTGGGCGACGGCGCCGGGAGGGATCGGCACGCCGAGGATCTCCCCCGACGCGGTGGCGGAGATGCGCGTCTCCTTCCCGCGACGGCGTTCCGTGGAGATCGAGTCCTGCCACGTGGCGGCGCCGCTCAATACGTCCACCCAGAGCGCGGTCCGTTTCCAATCCACCTCGATCACCCCGTCCGGGCCGGTCTGGTTGAAATCGGGGAGCCCGGCGGTGTTGGTGCGCAGGTGCAGCCCGCCCGCTCCGCTCCCCGTGAGATCCCCGTCGGGGATTGGGCCGTAGCCGCTCCAGCGGGTGCACTCGCCGGACGGTGGGGGCTCGCAGCGCACGATGCCGTAGCCCACCTCGGTTCGAGTTCCGCGCGTCACCCACACGTAGCCCGCGGTGCGGCCATCTTCGTCCTCGATGCTCCACTCCGCGGACGCGGCGTCCCCGTTGGCGACGAACTGCACGCTCGGGCCGCCGCCCACGACGAACGCCGGGCCGACCGGCCCGCCGGCGGAAAGCGAGGAGCTGAGCGTGGCATCCGGAGAGGATGTGAGCCGCGCGTCGAGCATCGGCAGGCGCCCCCTCTCCCGGCCGACCTCGAGCTGGACCTCGTGGCTCGTGCCGACCTGGGCGTAGCCGCCGGCGGCCGGAATCCCCAGCGCCTGCCCCGACGCCACGGCCGAATGGTCCGTCGTCGTCCCCTGCCGGCGCCACGTGTGCCCGGGCGAGCGGTGCACCTGGGTGCCGCTGTAGAACACCGTCCAGTCTCCGGTCTTCTTCCAGTCGATCACGATCAGGCCGCCCGGACCGTCCTTGACCACGTCGGGATTGGTCGCGGTGTTGGTCTCGAGGTGCAGCCCGCCCGCGGCGCGGCCGGTGAGGTCGCCGTTGGGGATCTCGCCGTCGCCGGACTCCGTTATGACGCAGTTGAGCAAGGCATCGCAGCGCCCGACGTCGTAGGAGATGAAGGCTCCCGAATCGGCGCGCGAGCCGGTGCGCCAGACGTACAGCGAGAAGACGGTCACACCGCCCGACTCGTCCGCCGCGCTCCCGTTGGCGTAGGCATAGTCGCCGTTGGCGACGACGTGGAGGTTACCCGACTGGTTGGCCGCCGCCGCGAACGCCGGTGGCGCGGGCGCGCGCGGGGCGACCGCGGCGTCTCCCCCCCGGCACGCCGCGACGCCGGCCACCAGCGCCATCGCGCCGGCCAGCCGCCTGGTACGACCGTTCATGTGCCGCTCCTTGTCAGACGAATGCTGAAGAGGAGTTCAAGCTGCGGCGGGCGGCGTGAAACGGCGTTGAAGCGCGGGGGAAAGGAGGTTGAGAAAGTGGCCAGTGGCCGGTGGGCGGTGGCCAGTGCATTATCACGTAGCCACCGACCACTGACCACCGGCCACTCGCCTCTCCCATGCCGCGAGACCCTCACCGCGATCAACCGATCCTGCTCGGCGGCGCCTCCCTGACCGAAGCCAGCGGCGCGCTCGTGCTGCTGCACGGTCGCGGCGGCTCGGCGCAGGAGATGCTGGCGCTGGCGCGCGACCTCTGCTCGGACTCACCCCCGAGTCCCCCCTCTCCCGAAGGGAGAGGGGGTCAGGGGGTGAGGGCCTGGCTCGTCCCCGAAGCCGCCGGCCGCCTCTGGTATCCCTTCAGCCTGCTCGAGAAGGTCGAGCGCAACCGGCCGGCCCTCAACTCGGCGCTCGGGCTGCTCAAACGTGTGATGGAGAAGATCGCCGCGGTGAACATCGCGCCCGAGCGCGTGATGCTGCTGGGGTTCTCGCAGGGCGCCTCAGTCGTCCTCGAATTCGCCGCCCGCAACGCGCGCCGCTACGGCGGCATCATCGCGCTCTCCGGCGCCCTGCTCGGCCCCGAAGGCACGCCGCGCGAGTACGAGGGCTCGCTCGCCGGCACGCCCCTCTTCCTGGGCCACGGCGACTCCGACCCCAACCTCCCCAAACGGCGCGTGGACGAAACCGCCACCGTCTTCGAGCGCCTCGGCGCTGTGGTCACGAAGAAGATGTATCCGGGGCTGGGGCATGCGATGAATGCGGAGGAGATCGTGGTCGCCCGCGGAATGCTGGAGATGATCGGGCACTAGCTCACCCTGTGGGATGTGGCCAGTGGCCGGTGGCCAGTGGCCAGCGGGCTGCGACGTTGGGCCCCGATCTCTGGCCACTGGCCGCAGGCCACTAGCCACAAGCCACTGGCCACTAGCCACTAGCCACTAGCCACTAGCCACTGCCTCACGCGCACAACCCCAACGTCAACCTCACCCCGCTCATCAGATGATACGGCCCGAGCTGCAGCGGATCGGCGCGGGGGTCGAGCACCGTGACGTTGAGCGTGACCTGCGACCCGCCGCGCACGATCGCCACCGAGCCGGTCCAGCGCGCCGGCACCGGGGCGAACACGGGGCCCGCCTCGAAGCGGAACCGGCCGTCCACGGCGAAGTTGCCCGCGGCGTCGAGCACGATCGGCCCGTCGAGCCATCCCGACGCGCAGTCGAACTCGGCCCGTGCCGAGTCGGGCGTGACGATGAGATTGGCCCGCTCCCCGCCCCA
>DATGDT010000227.1:0-15975 GCA_035310725.1 Gemmatimonadales bacterium | reverse complement strand
TCGAACGGCGGCTCGCGCCAGTTGCGCAGCCGCAGCTCCTTCAAGCCCTGAAACAGGCCGCAATCGAGCAGCACCCTCCGCCCGTTGGCGGACACGAGGTGCATCGAGCCGGTCACCGTCCCGGCGGCACCGAGGAACTGGATCGTGTCGGTCATCGCGTCCCGCCGTCGATTGCGCCGAGCAGCCGCAGGATGCCGTCCAGGATCGTGAGTGGATGCGGTGGGCACCCCGGCACCCACAGGTCCACGGGCAGGCCCTCTACGCCGTTCCCGACCTCCGGGCTGCCGCGAAACGGCCCGCCGCTCAGGGCACAGGCGCCCACCGCGAGCACGATCTTCGGCGCCGGAACGGCGTCGTAGGTCTTTCGCAATGCCGTCTGCATGTTGACGTTCACAGCGCCGGTGACGACCAACCCGTCGGCGTGACGCGGCGACGCGACGAACTGCACGCCGAAGCGCGCCAGGTCGAACACCACGTTGCCCAGCGCGACGAGCTCCGCCTCGCACCCGCCGCAGCTGCCCGCCACGACGGATCGCAGCCGCAGCGAGCGTCCGAACAGGCGGCGGCTCCGCTCCTCGAGCGCGCGGGCCAGCTCCACCTCGCCCGTCGGCGTCACCAGGTCCGCTCGTCGCGCGACGGCCATGCGGTAGTCGCGCGTGTACGTCGCCACTTCCTCCGGACTGAAGAGACACGTCCCGAGATCCAGCCCGGCGGAGCCGGGCGGGCTCTTGGCGGGGTCCAGCGTCGGGCGCCCCCGGAACCGTTCGGGAAGCTCCGGTGGACGGGCCGTCGGGAACTCCAGGGTGCGGATCCCCTGTCGCAAACGATTGCGGATCAGATCGAGCACGTCGTCCTCACAGGTCGTGCCCCGCGTAGGAGAGGTTGAAGCTCTTGTTGCACAGTGGGAAATCGGAGATCTCGTTTCCCGGCATGGCGCGGGCGAGCGCGGCCCAGTTGTGGAATGATGGATCGGTCACCTTGTGGCGACGCACCTTCCCGTCATGGTCGGTGATCACGACGTGGACGATCTCCCCCCGCCACCCCTCGACCATCGCCACCGCCAGCTCGTCGGGCCGGAGCGGCCCGCAGGGCACGCGTGCCTCGCCCTTAGGCAGCGCGCCCAGCTGCTCGCTGACGAATTCCAGGGACCGCTCGATCTCCAGCCGTCGGACCAGCGCCCGCGCGAGCACGTCGCCGGCCCACGCCGTGGCCACCGGGATGTGCGCGAAGCGAAAGATGCCGTACGGGTGATCGTGCCGCACGTCGCGCGCGACCTCGCACGCCCGCGCCACCGGACCCACGTAGCCCTCCTCGACGCAGGCGTCCTTGGGGACCACGCCCACGCCCTCGAGCCGCGCCTGGACCGAGGCGCTGCGGAACAACAGGTCGAGCACCGGCTCCAGCTCGTGGCGCAGGTGCTGCATCCTGTCGCGCATCTCGTGCGCCATCTCGGACGGGATATCGAATGCGGCGCCGCCGGGTCGCACCAGCCCGCGCCCGTAGCGGTTGCCGCTCACCGTCATCAGGAGGTTGAGACACTCCCCGCGCAGCCGGCCGAGGTAGGCCGCCGCCGGCGCGTAGGCGACGTCCCCCGCGAGCGCCCCCAGGTCGCCGATGTGATTGGCGAGCCGCTCGATCTCGAGGGCGATGCCGCGGATCGTCTGCGCACGCGGCGTCTTGCGGCTGCGCGCCAGCGCCTCGAGGACGCCGCAATAGGCGCCGGCATGTCCGATGACCGTGTCGCCGGCGATCGACTCCGCCACCAGGATGCCGCGATCGGCCTCGAGCGTTTCCAGCAGCCGCTCCACGCCGCGATGCTGGTACCCGAGCATGATTTCCAGGAACAGCACCGCCTCGCCGTGGGCCTGGAAACGGAAGTGCCCCGGCTCGATGACCCCGGCGTGCACGGGCCCCACCCCCACTTCGTGCACCTCCTCGCCTTCCACCCGGAAGAACGGATAGGCTTCGCGGTCGGCCGGTCCCGCGCGCCCGCTGCGCGGCGCGTGATCCGGTGGGTGGCGCCGCAACGGCTTGAGCCAGGGATGCCCTTCGGGAATCACGCCGCACTGCTCGGCGATCTCACGCTCGAAACGGTTGGCCTGCGGACACACCGGTGCGAGCGACGCATAGCGCTGCTCCACCAGTGTGCTCGTGGCGCCCAGCTCGCCGCCGATGTCGTCGGCCAGGATCGCGACGAGACGGATCTGGTCGTCCCGGTCGGGGAGGCCGAAGAGCGAGACGAGCCGCCAGCCCTGGGCCGTCGCCCGCACCAGCGTGTCACGGAAGCCCTCCAGCGACTCGAGCGGCACCGATCCCCACGGGATGGCGCGCCGGTTCCGCAGCCCCAGCTCCTGGAACGCGGTCACGGGGCGATTCCGCCCAGGGCGGTGGAGGCCCGCGCCAGCAGATCCTGCAGCGGACCCGGGATCGCCACGCCCAGCACCAGCGCGGCCAGCGCCAGCGCCGCGGGTCCGGCAATGAGCCACCAGCTCTCGCGCTCGCGGCGCGCGCCCGACCTGCCCGGCCCGTAGAGCAGCTCCAGGATCGTGACCGCGATGCCGATGAAGATCACCGCGAGCAACACGAGGGTCACGGCCGCGATCCACGGATGCCCGTTGCCCCAGGCGGCCCGCAGGATCGTGAGCTCACTCAGGAACATGCCGAACGGCGGCGAGCCCGTCACCGCGAACAGCCCGATCAGCAGCAGGAAACCCGACGCCGGGATGGTGCGCAGCAGCCCGCCGCGCTCCGAGCCGGCGGTGAGCGCGACGTTGCCGGCAGCCAGGAAGAGCAACCCCTTCGCCAGGGCGTTGTTCACGAGATGCAGCACGCTCCCGTAGGCGCCCACCCCTCCCAACCCCAGGCCCAACACCAACAGACCCACGTGCTCCACGCTCGAGTAGGCGAGCAATCGCTTCACGTCGTTCTGCCCGATCACGAATGCCGCGGCCACCGCGAGAGACAGCAGCCCGAAGACGAACAGCGGCGGGCGCGCGAACGGCGCCAGACCGGCCGCCATCGTCACCTGCGTCGCCCGCGCGATCCCCAGAAAGGCGCAGCTCGTGAGTCCACCGGCCATGAGTGCGGCGACCAGCGCCGGGGCCTCGCCGTAGGTGTCCGGTTTCCAGGTGTGCATCGGGGCGAGTCCCAGCTTGGTGCCGTACCCCACCAGCAGAAAGATGAAAGCGGCCTTGAGCCAGGCCGGATGGAGCTGCACGGCGCCGGTGAGCAGGTCTTCGAGGACGAGCGGCCGGAGCCCACTGGACCCCAGGTCACCCTGCGCCGTCGCCAGGAAGAACGTCCCCAGCAGCGCGAGGGCGATGCCCACCGAGGAGATCACCAGATACTTCCACGTCGCTTCCAGCGAGCGCCGGTCGCGGCGATGGAAGATCAACGGCGCCAGCGCCAGCGTGGTGCCCTCCATCCCCACCCAGAGCAACGCGAGGTGATGGCTCACCGCGACGAGCGAGGCGGCGGAGAGGAAGGCGAGCAGCCAGCTGGCGAATGCCCGTCGCGCGCGCTCGCGGCGCAGGTAGCCGACCGCGTAGGTCGCCACCACCAGGAACAGGACGCTGACGACGCTCAGGACCGCGAGGCCCAGCGAATCGAGCGCGAGCCACCCGTCGAGCATCGGGGCCGGCTCGGCGACCCACGCGATCGCGACCATCAGGAGATGAAGCGCCGCGACCGAGACGAGCCAGACGCCGTGACGCGTGCCGCGACCGCCGCCGTACGCGCCCGCCGCGCCCAGCGCGGGCACCAGGATGAGCGCCGTGAGGAGCATCAGTCCTTGAGCTCCGTCAGCCGGGCGGAATCCAGTGAATCGAACTCGCGATTGATGTGGAACACGACGATGCCCATGATGAAGACGCCCACGAAGATGTCGAGCAGCACGCCGATCTCGACCAGGAACGGCACGCGGTCCACGCTCGTCAGGCCGAACACGTAGATCCCGTTCTCGAGCATCAGGTACCCGACCACCTGAATCAGAGCCTTCGCGCGCGTGGCGAGGACCAGCAGCCCCATGATCACGCAGGAAAGCGAGGTGGCGAGCAGCAGGATCGGGTGCTCGCCCGGCACGGGCAACCGCGTCGCCACGGCGCTCGCAACGGCCACGGCGACGATCCCGAGCGCCATCGAGGCGATGTAGCCGACACGCGGCTCCACCTCGCGCCGCACCGCAGCCTCGCGGATCGCCCAGGTGAGGAACCAGGGCAGCGCGATCGCCTTGACCAGGATCGTGCCCGCGGCGAGCCCGAGCGTGTGGGCCGTCCACTGCGGCACGGGCTGCAGCGCCAGCGGCAGCAGGCCGAGCAACCCTCCCTGCACCGCCACTCCCCGGATGCAGGTCGTGAGGCGCGTCGTGCCGAGGATCAGGAATCCGCTCAGCAGCACCAGCAGCAGCAGGAGATCGGCCAGGTGTGCCATGGTCAGGTCAGCAGTTGGAGGATGACGCCCAGCGAGGCGAGGACGGAGGCGGCGACGAGGAACTGCGGCACGCGGCTGAGGCGGAGCCGCGCCATGCTCGACTCGAGCACACCCACCACTGCCGCCACGACCACGGTCCCCGCGAGCAGCGCCCCCAACGCCAGTGGCCCCGCCAGACCGGCGCGGGATACGAGGACGCCCACCGGGAGGGCGGCGAACAACCCCATCCGCAGCGCGCCGCCGTACAGGAGGAGCGCCAGGTCGGGCCCGCTGTGATCCAGCACCGCCACCTCGTGGATCATGGTCAGCTCGAGGTGGGTGGCTGGATCGTCCACCGGCACGCGGGACGACTCGGCCAGGAGCACGAAGAACAGGCTCACCGCGACCATCGCGAGCGACGGCGCCCCCGCCCCCCAGGAGAGCGTTCCGGCATCCCCCCCGAGCATCGCGCTCAACGAGCGCTGGCCCGTGCCGAGCGCCAGCACCACGAAGCCGAGAAACAGCGCCGGCTCGACGAGCGAGGCGAAGGCGGCGTCGCGGCTCGCGCCCATCCCCTCGAAGCTCGATCCCGTGTCGAGCGCCGCGAGCACGAGCAGGAAACGCCCCAGCGCCAGCAGCGCGGCGAACGCCACGAAGTCACCCGCGAATCGCACCACGGCGGCGCGGCAGTCGAGCGGCAGCAGCATGGTCGCGAACAGCGGGGTCACGACGCCGGCTACCGGGGCCAGGCGGAACATCCAGGTCGTCCTCGTGCTGTACACGGCGCCTTTGCGCCACAACCGCAGCAGATCCCGGTAGAGCTGCCACACCGGCGCGCCACGCCTGCCGGTGAGCAGCGCCTTGGTCTTCGCGGCCACTCCGGGCAAGAGCGGCGCGAGCGCCAGCATCGCCCCCAGTCCGGCGAGCGCCCACCCGGTCATGGGGCTACGCCTCCCGTGCCGCCGGCCACGCCGATATAGAGGAGGAGCAGCAACAGCACGGCGATGATGTACAGCAGGTACACCCACAACCGGCCGTGCTGGATGGGACGCAGGCGCCACAGCGCACCGCGTACCGCTTCCCAGGCCGGGAGGATCACCCCTTCCAGCACGAGCTCGTGCGCGTGACTGTGGTAGGAGTCCGGCGATCGCTTCTCGTGGACCCCGGCGAGCGGCCCATACGTGGCGAGCAACGGCGCCGCGAACGACGACGCAGTGTATTGCATGCGGGCGTTGGGCAGCGCGTACCCGCACCCCCATGTTTCGGCCTCGGTGATCGGCCGGCGGCGCCGCACGGCGGCCATCGCCACACTGCCGGTCCAGAGCAGTGCCAGCAACCCGATCGACACCAGGGCGATCGGGGTGAGGGCCGCGATCACGCCGGCTCCGGCAGCGGTCACTGGGACCTGGGCGACCGCTGCGCCTACCGCCAGCGCCGGCCGCACGGCGAGCGTGGGAACGAGTCCGATCAGGACGCAACCCGCGACGAGGCCGAACATCGGGCCCAGCAGGCCGCGGGGAGCTTCGTGACCGTGCTCCGCGTCCGCGCTGCGGGGCGATCCAAGAAACACGATGCCGCAGACCTTCGCGAAGCAGGCGAGCGCGAGCCCGCCGATCAGCGCGAGCCCCGCGACGCCGATCAGCGTGAGCCGGATCGGTCCCGTTCCACCACCAAGCAGCGCCTGATAGACCAGCCACTCGCTGACGAAGCCGTTGAGCGGCGGGAGCCCCACGATCGCAGCGGACCCCACGAGGAACGCGACCCAGGTCAGCGGCATGCGACGCGCGAGGCCGCCCAGGCGGTCGAGCGCCCGGGTTCCGGTGGCGTGAACCGTCGCCCCCGCCCCGAGAAAGAGGAGGCTCTTGAAGAGCGCGTGGTTCAGCGTGTGGAGGATCGCGCCCGCGAACCCCAGCGTGGCGACGAGCGGGATCCCGTAGCTGATCCCCAGCGCCCCCGCGCCCAGGCCCAGGAGAATGATCCCGATATTTTCGACGCTGTGATACGCGAGCAGCCGCTTCAGGTCGTGTTGCGCCAGTGCCCACAACACGCCGAGCACGCCGGAGACGATGCCGAGCGCGAGCACCAGCCAACCCCACCACGCGGGCGGGGTGGCGAGCAGACTCACGACCCGGAACAACCCGTAGATCCCCATCTTGATCACGACACCGGACATCAACGCCGAGACGTGCGACGGGGCCGACGCGTGCGCGTCCGGCAGCCAGAAGTGCAGCGGCACGATGCCGGCCTTGAGCCCGAACCCCAGGAGCGCGAGCCACAGGACGAGGGCCCCGCCGGCAGGGAGGGCTGCCGCGCGCGCCGCTAGGGCGTCGAAGCCCAGCCCGCCGCTCGGGCCGGCCCAGAAGGCGAACAGCGCGATCAGCGCGAGCGTGCCGGCGTGGGTCGCCACGAGATACACGAGCCCCGCCCGGCGCACTTCGGCGCGCTCGTGCTCGAAGATCACCAGGAAGTAGGCGAGCACCGCCATGACTTCCCAGGCGACGAGGAACGGCACCACGCCGCGCGCGGTGACCACGAGGGCGAGCGCGGCCAGCTCCAGCGCGAAGAGGGTCCGGGCCGCGCCCACCGGCCGGTCGCGCTCGTCGCCCAGCGCGCGGTTCCCGTACCAGGCACTGGCCAGTCCCGGCCCGAGCACGACCAGAAGAAACGCAGCGGAGAGAAGATCGATCCCGAAGTCCCATGGTCCAAACCGCGCCCGCAGTGGCCCCGCGCCGGCCAGCACTTGCACGGCCGGCACGGCGGCCAGCACGCAGCCGGCGCTCACCAGCAGCGCGAACGCGCGCCCCGCGACGACGGGGCGGCGCTGGAGCACGGCGGCGCTCACACCCGCGGCCAGGATCGCGGCGAGGCCCAGGAAGAACAGCGTCACGAGTCTAGCGGGCGTGCCCGCCGCTGCGCGGCGCGGCTTCGTGCATTCCGCTCGTCTGCTGTTCGAGCAGCCGCACCCTGGCAAGCAGCTCCGCGGCCGGGGCACGGCGCGCCAGCAGTCTGCGCAGCTCCTCGTCCCGGAGCACGAAGCCCAGCTGGGCGAGGATCCGCAGATGCGCCGGTACGCTGGGGCTGATCAACGTGAACAGGGCATGTACCGGCTTGCCGTCCACCGCATCGAAATCCACCGGATGGCGCAGCAGGCACAGCGTCACGAACGGGGCGTCGACGTGCAGCACGATGGGGTTGCGCACGTGGGGAATGGCGATGCCGTTGCCGATGCCGGTGGAGCCCATCGCCTCGCGCGCCTCGAGCACCGTGACCAGGAATTGGCGGTCGGTGTCGTCCGGGAGCGGCAGGTGCGCAACGATCTCGCGCAGCACCCCCGCCTTCCCTTCACCCCCCACGTCGTGATGGATGCCGCCGGTGGCCAGCAGCTCGGAGAGCCGCGGCACCTCGTCGGGGCGGCGGCGCGCCTGGTCGAGCAGGCGACGGGAGACGGCGATGCCGTTCTCCGTCGCCCATTCCCACAGCTCGATGGCGTTCAGGTGCAGGCGTTCGTTGACCCGATGGGCCGGCAGGCCGCGCAGCGAGATCCAGCGGCGTACGGTCGACTCGTCGACGCCGAGGTAGGAGGCCGCCTGGTGGACGGTCAGCTGCATGCGGGAGCGAAGTGGAGGTGTGGAGCGGACACCGAGCGCAAAGCTTACCCCGGCTGAAGGCGAGCGTCAATTACGCGACGTTTGCGGGCCGCGCAACAACGAGCAGAGAGCTGCCGAACGGCACACCGAGCGGCGTGACCAGCTTCTGCTCCAGACGCGACCCCAGGTAGAGCAATTCGTTCATCCACCGTGGGGGGACCCGTGGCGGCGATGGATGTGGGTGCACGATGGCCTCGCGCAGCCGCACCAGCAGCTTGGCGGGATATATCCAATGGAAGAAATAGCCCGCGCGCACGACGCGCAGTCCAGCGGAGCGGGCCAACGTACCGAAGCTGCGTTTGGTGTAGCGCGTGAAGTGATGGTTCAGGACATCGTGCGTCGTCCACAACAGCAGGAACGCCGGGACGGTCGCCACGAGCACGCCTCCTGGCTCAAGCAGCGTCACGGCGTGACGCAAGGCCCCGCCGGGGTCGCTCAGGTGCTCGATAACGTCGAGCATCAGAATGAGAGAATACCGCTTCCCGGGTTGGAAACTCGCATCGAAAGGGCGGACCTGAATGCGGGCCCGGTGTTTACCGGTCTCACTCACGATCGACGGATCGGCTTCGACCCCCTCGACATCCCCCAATTCGCTAAGGCGGTCGAACATCAGCCCATCGCCGCAACCGACGTCCAGAATCGCACCCCACCCTTTCGCCGGGCGCCAGCGACTCAGGGTTTCGAGGAGGAATCGCTCACGGGCCCGCCACCACCAGTGGCGCTCGTAGAGCGAGCGATAGTGTCGCGCGTACTCCAGTTCCATGTTTGGTCAGCGTGCCGGCCGGCCGATGATGCGGCCGATGACATACGGCGGCCGTCGCTTGACCTCTTCGTACACTCGGCCCACGTACTCCCCGACCACACCAAGGAAGAACAAGTTGATGCCCGAGAGAAAGGTGATGAGCATGGTCAGCGCCGTGAAGCCACTGCGGGATTCGTGCAGAGCGAGTTTCGCGTACAACGCGTAGAGGGCGAAGGCAACGGAAAGCGCGATCGCAATGGCGCCGAGCATCGCCGCCGCCCGAATGGGGAGAATCGAGAAGGCGAAGATCCCGTCGAGGGCTCCTCCGATACGGCGCCGCAGGCTGTATTTCGTCGTCCCGGCCGCTCGCGCAGGACGCTCGACAGGCACGGCGACCTGCCGAAACCCTACCCAGCTGCGCAGGCCGCGCAGGAACCGATGGCGTTCGGGGGCCTGCCGCAGCGCCTCGACGACGCGCTTCGACATCAACCCGAAGTCCCCCGCGTCGAGGGGAACGGGTACGTTCGACAGTTGTCTGAAAATGCGGTAGAAGAGGAAGAAGGAGAGCCGCAGCCACCACGCTTCCTTGCGCTGCATCCGCTGGGCGTATACCACATCGAATCCCTTCGCGTACTGCTCCAGGAAGGTGGGGATCAACTCGGGCGGATCCTGGAGGTCGCCATCCATGATGATCACCGCGTCTCCCGACACATGATCGAGTGCGGCCGTCAACGCCGCCTGATGGCCGAAGTTGCGCGACAGTGAAATGACCGTCAGGCGGCCGTCGCCGGCGGCCGCCGACTCGAGCAGGCGCAGTGTCCCATCGATACTCCCGTCGTCGACGATCACGATCTCGTGTGGGCCACCGGGTAAACCGTCCAATACCGCCCCGACCCGCCACAGCAATTCGGTGACGCCGTCCTCCTCATTGTAGAGCGGCACGGCGACGGAGATGCGTGGACGCTCGATCACGACCGCGCCCGTCCCTTGAAGTAGACCAGACTCCACAGCGGCTTGCCGAACGCAGTGAGGGCGTAGGGCTCGAACACCACGGATTCGTAGTACATGCCGAACATGCGGCGCCATTCCTCGAGCGGCCGGGGGAAATCCCCGCGATCCCAGCGAGCCAGCAACCGCGCCATTGAGCGATGCTCCGGGAGCACGAGATCGATGATGTGCACGTGCCCATCCTCCGTCAACAAACCCTGAAGATGTCGCAGCACCCGCTCGGCGCCGGGCGTGTCCAAATGATGCAACAGGCTGTTCACCAGGATGAAGTCGAATCGTTCGGTATCCGCCACGGAATACTGGGTGACGTCCGCAACCACGAATGGTCGCCGGTGTCGGCGGCGCGCGGATTCGATGTACCCCGGGTTGTAGTCGATGCCCAAGTAGTCGGCATGCGCGAAATGGTGCGTATTGGTGCCCGGGCCGCATCCCACGTCGAGCACACGCCGCACGGCGCGCAGGTCGTTGTGGGCGAAGACCGGCACAAGCTTCTTCTCGGCAACCGGGGCCTGCCACAGGCGGTAAGCCCACGTCCATTCCATGATCCGCGTCGCGAGGTTCAAGGACGCCACCGCACGGTGAAGAGGTCGAGAGTGTCCTCCCGAGGATAGCGGGCTTCCAGGGAGTCGACGAGGTCCGGGCGGAGCGGTCCCGAAAAGGGTGCGAGGCGATGGATGACCACGGCTGTCACGTGGTGGTCCTCCAGCACCCGGAGCACTCGCTCGGTGCGAGCCGCTGAGTCGGCGAGAAACTCCCAGAGTGTGCGAGTCGGGTTCTTGAGCCCGGCCAGAAAGTACACCTCGGGACAGTCCGGCGCGGCATAGGTGTACCCACCGGTCGCGTGCGAGCGCACAATCGCCACCAGGGAATCGTACCGGGCCGCGTCACGGGCCCCGACGACGAGCCCGCCGCGCGCGAACGCGAGCCGCTGCACCGGCTCGCGGCTGGGGTGTGTGTCCACCACCGAGAATACCAGGTACAGAGCGAGCGTCGCTCCAGCGAGCGTTTTCCCTTCCACCGGGAGCGGCCGCGACGCGACGACCGCGAGCACCGCCAGAGCCGCAAGTGGGGCGATATAGAAGAAGTAGATGGGCCGGGAAAAGGGAAACACGACGAGGCTCCCAAGCGCTGCGACGGCGAGGAGGAGCATCACCTGCTGTCGGCGCAGCGGCGAAACCGCCTCCTCCCCCCCTCGGCGGACCAGCAGCCAGACACCCACCAGGACCACGAGCGGCAGCAGCGGGCGAATCGAGTACCAGACCCCGTGCCGGGACAGAATAAGGAAAGCGATCAGGGCGAGCAGCAGAATCCCCATCCCCAGACGCCGCGCCCACGCCGGGAGGCGACCCGGCGGCAAGACGCCAAGCAACAAGGCCACCGGCACGGCGCCCAACAGCGTAGCCGAGCCCGGCAGACCGCGCGCGGCGAAGTCGAGACGCCGGAATGGTGCGACGAAGACCCCGTGCCACAGCGCGGCGACCGAATCCGAGCGGATATAGGGGACCAGGAACACCACGAGCGGAATCACCATTCCGGCCGCGAACGGGGCGAGCAGCCGGAGCAGCCGCATCATTCGTCTCCCGAGCGGCGCTTCGCAGCGGGCGGCCTCGCGCGCCACGAACGCCGCCAGAGCGGCTCCCGGGACGACGAATTGCACGATCTCCGGCACGGCGAGCTGCGTGTGCACCAGCCAGAAGAGCAGCGCGACGAACAGCGCAAGCGCGGCGCCGATCGCAACGGGGTACGCCCGCCACCGGGGACGAGCGGCGGAAGGACCATCGAGCTGGCTCTCCCGAAAGACCAGGAACAGCAGGACGGCGGCCACGTAGTAGAGCCCCACGATCTTCGCGAGACACGACAGCCCACCGGCGAGACCGGCAGCCACGAGCCAGCGTCGCCGCCCGGTCTCGAGGTGCCGCAGCAGCGCCGCCGTGCCGAACGTGGCGAAGAAGAGGTTGTACCACGTCGGCATCGCCGCGGAGTACTGGGGAATGCTCCACGCGGCACCCAGGGCGGCGACCAGTCCGGCGATCGCCGGATGGGCGAAGCGGGTCCCGATGTAGTAGACCGCCGGCACCCACAACAGGAAGAAACCGAACAGCGGGAGACGGAGCGAGAACAGGTTGGTCCCGAAGACGCGGAACGCGGCCGCGTCGAGGAGACTCAAGCCCCCGGTATAGACCTCATCGAAGTCGCGGTGCGGAAGCTGTCCGCCGAGCACCCGCTCGGCGCTCTGCGCCAGCGTGCCTTCGTCGTGCGGGATCCAGCCGTGATCGAGGCGATGCCAGGCGTACAGCGCGGTGCCGATCCACAGGAGAGCCAGGACCATCCACCAGGTGGTCGAGCGGGAGCCGAACGCGAGCCGGTGGAAGGAGGGAGGCACGAGGGGCGCTGGACGGAATCGAACCGTCGAATGGAGGTTTTGCATTAGCCCAGGAGCGCCTGCGCACTACTTTATCCTGCTCCTTTCCGCTTCACCAGTCCTGATCGGTTTTCGGCCCTTCTGAGGACCTTTGCGTTGAAGTGAGGTCGATCGCGTTCTTGCACCAGCCCGATCCGGGTGCGTCGTGCGAAGGCAACGTGCTTAACGCAGAGCGAGTCTTCATTCCGCTCTTAAGCACCCCTGTGGCAACTCTTAGCAGCTGTTCACGCTAGTTTCGACCTCCTCTCATCCCGTTCGATCCATCTTGCTGCGCTCTCGAGGTGCCACGGTGCCCGCGCTCCTGGAGGCTCGCAGGCGATGAGCCGATCTGGTGCGCCGGATCTTCGAGGCGGAGCCGCTCCGTTATCCACGCTAATGGATGCGATATGGATCCTCCGGCGCCGGCCTCGCCTAGAAGTCCAACGTCACAAGGAGGTCCCATGAGCTCGGCAGAGATCGGTGCTTCCGATGTCACAGGCAGGTCGCGGCCTTTCGCAAAGCATCGCAGGCTGCCCCTGCACGCGTTACTTGCGGCGGGCCTCCTGCTCGCCGGTGCGTGCAGGGACGAGCTGCCGACCAAGCCCTTTCAGGAGGGTCCACGGTTTAACGTGAGTGAAGGGGACGGGCCGAAGATCGCCACCGACAAGGTGGATTATGCCGCCGGCGAGACGGTGATCGTCGATGGCTGGGATTGGACAGGAGGAGAGACAGTCCGCCTGCAGATGGTGCTCGCAGGCGCGGAAACCGACACCCAGAATTCGGCGTACCAGCCGTGGGACGTCACCGCGGATCCGAACGGCGAAATCTCCTCTTCATGGCTGGTACCGGAGGATGCCGGCGGGGCGGCTCTGAAGCTGACGGCCGACGGACAGACCTCCGGTGCGCACGCCGAGCTGATCCTCACCGATCTGATCGGAACCGTGACCCTGTACGCCGACGGGGGTCGCACGATTTCTCAAACGGCGTACCCCTGGGGGGCCACAGTCTATCCCCGGCTGACCAGTGGCGGCAGCGGCAACTGCTACCGGATTCAGTGGAAGGATCCGTCGAACGCGGTCCAGTCCACGGAGACGTTCGGACAGGGTTCGACCAACTACAACCCGACCGGGTTCACCGTGCCCGCCACCGGGCCAAGCGGCACATGGTCGGTCGTCGTCGATCAGCAACCGGGCTGCACCGGCTCGTTCACCAGCCCTTCAAACCCCATCCTCTTCGACGTCGCCCGTGCCGTCGTGATCGGAGCCGGTACGAGCGGGGACGATGCCACGGGAGGGGATCAGTGTGTTGCCCAGATCAACGCGCCGCCCGGCGGTTGTGGGGCGACCAGCGCAAGCATCTGGGTCCGATCGCAGAATAGTGACAACGTTCGCACCCTTCTGCGCTTCGATCTGAGCGCGGCGAGTCCGGCAGTTCTGCCTGCAGGCGCTACCATCACGGACGCGAAGGTGCGGCTCACGGTAATTGGGACGACGTCCCAGAAGACCTACAACATTCAGCGCGCGAGTGCAGCCTGGGAGGAGGGAACGGCGACCTTTGCGGCTCCCGGCGTTACCGGCGCCATTGGAAGCGCTACGGTCCCCGCTGGCTTGACGGCGGGAGCGGGCGGCGGAGATCCGCAGACGTGGGTCAAGTGGGGCGTTACCACCGACGTACAGGGGTTCTTGGACGGCACCTTCCCGAACGATGGCTGGCGCATCAGCGACGCATCGGAGAACGCCGGCTCACCGGTAACGACCCGATTCACGTCCACCGAGAATGTGTGCACTCCCGGAACCACCTGCAATCGGGTCAAGCCGGTGCTGCTGCTCGACTACACACCCGGCCCGACCAAGCTGGGGTTCATCACCGGTCCGTTTACCGGGCGGGTTGGCCAGTGCCTCGGTCCGATGACCGTGCAGAGCCAGGACGATGCCGACGCAGCGCTTGCGGTAACGACCAATACGACGGTGGATCTGTCCACCGACGACGGCGGAACCGGCGCCGGCGCGTTCTACAGCAACAACACGTGCACGACCGGCATCACGAGCGTGCAGATCAGCTCGGGCAACACGAATTCCTCGAACTTCTACTACCTCGCGACGGGCCGTGGCGACGGCACGCACGAGCTGACGGCGGACGATGCGAATCCGGACCGCCTGACCAGTGCCACGCAGACGGAGACCATCGACAAGGCGCTCACCACCCTGACCTACACGGGCGATGCGTTTGTCCTGGTTGGCAGCACACTGCATCTGAAGGCCGTGCTGACCAGCGCCTATGAATCATGTACCGAGAACAAGAGGATCATCTGGGGGATCGATCCCGATCCCCTCACCGGAGACCCGGGTTTCGTGTTCTTCACCAACTCGTTCACGAACACATCCGGCGTGGCCACGAGGGACGTTGCGACGAGCGGCTGGCTCGAAGACATGTATGACGGTCGCGCCAGCTTCCCCGGCGACGCCGACTGCGAGGCCTCGAAGGACGATCCGGCCATCGCGGTTCTGCTTCCGGGCAACGCAGCGACGGGTGGCGGCTTCCTCGCGGGCAACAAGGTGGGCGGCGGCAGAGCCAACTTCGGCTTCAACGTGCGCCCGATCGAGGGCAGCGACCCGATCGCCTACAAGGGGCAGTTCCTGCTGATCAAGAACGACGGCGATCCGGTGTTCCGGTGCAAGGGGCGCATCGACACCTACGGCACGCTGGACGGGCTCAACGTGGCGAGTGGCCGTTGCGACTACCAGGTATGGGACGCCTCGCTCAACGGTGGCCTGGGGGGCTGGGAGGTTCCGTATGGGCCTGGTTACACCGACCGCCAGTTCGTCATCCAGTTCATCGACAACGGCTCCGGGAAGGGCAAGTATGCCCCGCCGCCGGACGAGTTCGGCTTCAGCATCAGCTTCGTCGGCGGGCTGCCGGATCCGAGCTTCGCTCTAGCCCCGATCAATGGCGGCAACATCGACACGAAGGGCACCACTACGTCATTGGGCGGTGGCAAGAAGAAGTAGACCGTCTTCACCTCTGTCCAGCGGGCCTCCGGGCGGTTGCCCGGAGGCCCGCTGCCGTCTCAGGCGGCCACACGTTTGCCCACGCGGACTGTCTCGATCTATCAACGGGCTGTTGCGTGCCCCAATTCGTGCGCCACCCCAGACGTCAGGCTGGCGTAACTCATTGTCCCGCGAGAGGCGCCGGACGGAATCGAACCGTCGAATGGAGGTTTTGCAGACCTCTGCCTTACCACTTGGCTACGGCGCCAGGAGGAAGCATAAGCTCGCAGGGTGCTATAGGATTCTCAACCCCTGCAGGAACGGCCACGGACTCCGGACAGATCGTCACGGGATTCTTGCGTGTTTCTTCATGACACCCGCCCTACACTGGGCGTCGTACCCGAAGGAGTAGCTGACATGACTCGTACGACACTCGCGATCGCGAGCGCCCTCGGCGCCGCGCTCCTGAACGTCCCGGCCTGTCGCAAGAAAGCCGTCCAGGGCAGCGACACCCGCACCGCCGTCGTCGTCCCGGTCGAAGCCCGCAACGCGATCCTCGCCGAGATGCGCACCATGCTCGGCTCCATGAACGGCATTCTGAACTCGGTGGTGAGTGGCGACACCGCGTCGATCCGCAGCGCCGCCAGCGCCTCCGGCACGGCGATGGCCGCCGATCCGGCGCTCGAGAAGATCTTGCCCGAGCAGTTCCTGCGCATGGGGATGAACACGCACCAGCAGTTCGACAGCCTCGCCGCGGCGAGCATCGGCCCGGCGGCCCGCGAT
>DATGDT010000226.1:0-3404 GCA_035310725.1 Gemmatimonadales bacterium | reverse complement strand
ATGACCGCCTGCTCCGCCCACTCGGGCATGCCCTCCGCCGGCCGGACCGAGCGCAGCGGTGGCGGCGGCTCGGTGAACAGCTGGGCGATGATCGCCTGCGCCGTCGGACCCGTAAACGGCGTGCGACCCGTCAGCATCTCGTACACGACACACCCCAGACTGTATACGTCACTGCGGCCGTCCAGCTCGTCCGCCCCGCCCGCCTGCTCGGGACTCATGTACGCCGGGGTACCCACCGCGGTGCCGGTCTGGGTCAGGTTGTCCGCCGCGGCGACGCTGACCGCCTTGGCGATCCCGAAATCGGTCACCATCGCCTCGCCCTCGTGCAGCATCACGTTCTCGGGCTTGATGTCACGATGCACGACTCCCTGGCGGTGGGCGTAGTCGAGCGCCGCGGCGATCGAGCGGGCCAGGTGCAGCACCTCCTCGAGCGACAACCGGGGCTCGCGCTCGAGCCGCTGGCGCAGCGATTCGCCTTCCACGAACGGCATGACGTAATAGAGCAGGTCGCCCGCCTGCCCCGAATCGTAGAGCGGCACGATGTGCGGGTGCTGCAGCTGCGCCGCGATCTGGATCTCGCGCAGGAACCGCTCGGAGCCAAGGTTCATGGCCAGATAGGGATGGAGCACCTTGATCGCCACCGGGCGGTGGTGCTTCACGTCCTCCGCCCGGTACACCGTGGCCATGCCGCCGCGCCCGATCTCGCGATCGAACGTGTAGCGGTCGGCCAGGCTCGCCCGCAAACGATCCAGCAGATCGGCCATCGGCGCGGCTTACGCCTTCTCCTCTTCCAGTTCCTTTTTGCGCGCCTCGACCACCTTGTGGGCGACCTCGGGCGGAACCTGCTCGTAGGTGTGGAATTTCTGCCGATAGGTGCCGCGCCCGTGGGTGATCGAGTGCAGCGACGTGGCGTAGCGGTCGAGGTCCGCCTCCGGCACCAGCGCCTTCACCTTCACCAGCCGCCCGTCGGGCTCCGTGCCCAGGATCTGGCCGCGGCGCGAGGAGAGATCGCCCATCACCGCGCCTTGATAGTCATCGGGCGTCCACACCTCGACCTCCATGATCGGCTCGAGCAGCACGGGCTTGCAGTTCGGGGTCACGTTCCGGAAGGCCAGGATGCCCGCCATTTTGAACGACATTTCGTTCGAATCCACGTCGTGGTAGGAGCCGTCGAACAGCTCCACCTTGAAGTCCACGACCGGGTATCCCGCGACGGGCCCGCGCGCCATCGCCTCGACGATGCCCTTCTCGACGGCCGGAATGTACTGCCGCGGGATGACCCCTCCGACGATCTGGTCGTCGAAGACGAATCCGGACCCGCGCGGCAGCGGCGCGACCCGGATCCAGCAGTCCCCGTATTGGCCGCGCCCCCCCGTCTGTTTCTTGTGTTTCCCCTGCCCTTCCGCCTTGCCGCGCAGCGTCTCGCGGTAGGCGATTTTGGGCTTTCCGATCTGGGCGTGCACGCCGAACTTGCGCGCCAGCCGCCCGACCACGATCTCGAGATGCCGCTCACCCAGGCCGCGGATCAGCGTCTGGCCCAGCTCGCCGTTGTACTCGTGATGGAAGGTCGGATCTTCCTCGTGCAGCTTGTGCAGGCCGGTGGACAGCTTGTCCTCTTCGCCCCGCTGCTTCACCTCGACCGACACGGTGATCACCGGCTCCGGGAACGGAATCCGGGGCAGCACGATCGGGTTCCCCGGCGTCGAGAGCGTGTCGTTCGTGTGCGTGTCGCGCAGCTTCGCCACGACCCCGATGTCGCCCGCGTGCAGCTCGGCCACTTCCGTGCGGTCCTTGCCGACCGCGACGCAGAGGTGGTTCAGCTTCTCCGACGCCTGCCGCGGCGCGTTGAAGACGTCCTGGCCGTTCTTCACCGCCCCTGAGGCGATCCGGAAGAACGTGACGTCGCCCACGTGCGGCTCGGAGATCGTCTTGAACACCTGCGCCACGAACGGCCCACCGTCGTCGGGTTTCAGCGTGATGCGCTCGGCGGTGCCCCAGCGCTGCGCCTCGACGGGCGGCCGCTCGGCCGGCGAGGGAAACAGCTCCACCATCTTCGTGAGCAGCGCCCGCGTCCCGTAGGTGAGCTCGGCGGCACCGCAAAACAGCGGGAAGATCTCCCCTCTCGCCATCCCCATCTTCATGGCGTGGATCGCTTCGTCGCGCCCGATCTCCTCTCCCCCCAGGTAGCGCTCGAGCAGGGCATCGTCGGTCGCGGCGATGCTCTCGATCAGCTCCTGGGAGTACTTGGTGAAGCGGTCCTGGTACTCGGCGGGCACGTCCACTTCCTCGTATTCGCCCGCTTTGGTCCCCTTCTTGTACAGGTGACACTTCTTCGAGAAGAGGTTGATGATCCCGTGGAACGCCGGTCCTTCGCCGACCGGAATCTCCACCGGGATCACCTTCGGGGTCAGGCGCTCCTTGATGGACCCGTACACCTTCTCGAAGTCGGCGTGCTCCTTGTCCATCAGGGAGACGAAGAACATGCGCGGCAGGCCACGCTGCTCGCAGTAGTCCCACACCTTCTCGGTCCCGACTTCCACTCCCGCGGTAGCCGAGACCACGACCACGGCGCCGTCGGCCGCCCAGACGCCGGCCAGCGCCTCCCCGGTGAAATCCAGGTACCCCGGGGTGTCGATCAGGTTGAGCTTCACGTCCATCCACTCGGCGACGGCGAGAGCCAGGTTGATGGAGTATTTGCGTTCGATTTCGTCGGCGGTGTAATCGGTGAGGGCGGTGCCGTCTTTCACGGACCCGTGACGCTTGCTGGAGCCGGCCACGAACGCGAGGGCGTCGACCAGGGACGTCTTGCCGCTCGCGCCGTGGCCTACGACGGCCACGTTGCGAATCTCACCTGTCTTGTAGACGCGCATACGCGCGGACACTCCTGCGAGGGGGGAAGAAAATATGGGCGGGAGGGATAGAGACGTCTAGACGGCCGTCCGTGCCTTGGGCACTCCCAGCGACGAAAGCCACCCCAACAGCATCACCGCTCCCGCCACGAGAAACGACGTGGTCGGCGTCACCCGGTCGTACACGCCCCCGATCACCTCGGGTCCCGAGAAACGGCCCAGTGCGCTGAGCGACTGCGCCACGCCCAGCACCGTCCCCTGCTCGTTGGCGGCGGCGATCGCGGACACGAGCCCCGTCGCCGCCGGCGCCATGATGCTGTTCGAGAACGCCAGCGCCACCGTCCAGGCATACACCGCCCGGCTGGACCCGAGAAAGGGAACCACACCGATCGACACGGCCATTCCGAACAAGCCGGCCACGAGCAGCGCCCGGTCGCCGAATCTCCGCGTGAGCAGGCGGAACAGCCCTCCCTGCACGATCGCGGCCACCAGTCCCACGATGATGAAGAACACGCCGAGCTCCGCGTCCTTCCACCCCAATTTCACTCCGGCCCA
>DATGDT010000225.1:0-6744 GCA_035310725.1 Gemmatimonadales bacterium | reverse complement strand
CGCTTCGGTCATCCCCTACCTGATGCTCGATCAGGGATTCGGCGAAGAGGATGCGGTCAATGCGGCGTTGAGGATGGGGATGCGGAATGCGGAGTTGATGGAATGGGCGATAGACTACGTTCGTAATGCCAGTCGGTAGATCATCTATGGTTTTGGCTCGTCTCTACCCCCTGCATACCGGTGCCAGTACATCCGCATCTCGCTGATCTTGCCGTCCTTGGTCTCGCAGAAGATCGCCCCCCGGGCGTCCACCCATTCGCCGGTGCTGCGACGGCGAAACGTGCAGCGAAACTCGGTCGCGAACCAGGGACCCACCTCGAAGATCTCGCCCGACCGGAAGGACACCTCGGCCTGGGTGAGGGGGAGGTCCTGCCAGTAGGCGCGGATGGCCGCCTGCCCCACGTCCTTCTGGCTGAAGGGCGTCTCCACGAATACGGCGTCGGGGGTGAACACCGAGCAGATGCGATCCACGTCGGCCTGCTCCCATCCCTCGCCGAACGCGTCGATCAGGTGTCGATAGGCCGGGATCGCTGACATGGGCGCCAAATATACAGGAATCCGGAACCGCGGGCGCCGGCGTACGTACAACGAAGTGTCCCGATCGGGACATTCCGCTGGAAGACTCCAACACGGAGGGACGATCCATGCTGAAGCGTATCCTGGCCTCGGCCGCCGTCCTCGGGCTGCTGGCCCTGCCCCTGTCGGCCCAGGCGACACAGCAGGCCAACGCGGGCAACAAGGTCACGCTCACCGGTCAGGTGATCGACGTGAACTGCTATACGACCCATCAGCTGCAGGGCGCCGCACACAAGGCGTGCGCGACGGCCTGCGCCAACAAGGGCGTGGCGCTGGCGATCCTCGCGAGCGACGGCACGATCTACATGCCCGTGAGCGCGAAGCCGGGCGATCCGCAGAACTCCCGCTTGACCCAGTTCATCGAGGGCAAGGTGAAGGTGACCGGTACTCACCGCTCGGTGAGCGGCCTGCACACCATCGAGATCGAGACGGTAGAAGCGGCAAGCTGACACGTCCCCCGATGGGTCGCGCGCTGGGCGCCGCCCTGTGCCTGTGGGCGGCGCCGGCCTGCCGCTCCACGGCGCCCAGCGGGCTCACCCTGCTGTTCTACAATCGCTCACCCGCGGCCGTCCTGGGCGGCCGTTCGTGGGCGCCCGATGCGGGCAACGCCCGCGTACTCGCCTTCGACGAACGGCTGCACCCCGTCAAGACGCTCAGCGGTGCCGCCGTCGCCATGCCCATGGCCGTGGCGGCCCTGGGAAATCGTCTCCTCGTGAGTGAGGAGACGGGCGAGGGCGTCGTGCTCGATACGGCCGGTGCGGGCACGCTGGTACGCGAGTGGCCGAGCCCCTTTCCGGTCGCGGTGTACGCGGCAGCGGGCAGCCGCATCGTCGCCACGCGATCTCCCTACCGCGTCCCTTCGCTGACCCCGGAGCCGCCGGACGCACCGCTGCTCCGGGTCCTGGACACACTGGGGCGGCCGCTCGAGGGGCTCGCCGCGATCCACGTCCCCGCGACACCGTTCCTCACCCAGATCACGAACGCCGGTGCGATCGCCATCGATTCCGGAGGCACCGTCTACTACGCCCCCCTGGTGCGCGACGAGATCGTGAAGTACGGGGCGAGCGGCGAACGGCTGTGGACCACCACGCGGAAGCTGCGCCCGTCCGAAACGGACCCCGTCTACCTGCCCGCGCAGGGCCGTGAGCTGCGGGTAACGGAGGCGCTCGTGAACGTGGCCCTGGCGCTTGGCCCCGACGGGCGGCTCTACGCACTCGGTGCGGAGGATTCCGCCGCGACGCAGCTGCGCGTGGATGTGCTCGACACCGCGAGCGGCGCGATCCTCGTCACGCGCCGGCTCGGAGCGAGCGAGACCGCCGTCGCCGTCGACGGCGAAGGCCGGATCGCGACGTTCGACGCGACCCTGCTGGCACCCCGTGTTCCGTCCGCACGACAGGCGTTCGCCCCGGCGTTCGCGCTTCCCGACACGACGGGCGACACGGTGACCCTGGCCCGGTTCGCGGGGAAAGTGACGCTGGTGGATTTCTGGGCCTCCTGGTGCGATCCGTGCCGCGAGGAATTCCCGCACATGATCGACCTGTATCGGCAGCTCGGTCGCGACGATTTCGAGATCGTGGCGATCTCGGACGACGTGGATCGCGGCAGCATGCTCGCTTTCATCCGCGAATTCCACCCGCCGTTCCCGGTGCTGGTGGGTGGCGGACGGATGAAGCAGCAATACCACTACCGTGGCCTTCCGTACTCGGTCCTCCTCGACCGGCAGGGCCGGGTGGTGGAGCGCTATTTCGGCTTCGGCGGGCCCGAGGAATTCCGCCGCCTGAGGGCGACAATTGCCCGCGAGATGCAGGTTCGGTAGGCTTGCGTATGCGACGCGTCATCATTCCGGTCCTGCTCGTGCTGGGCGCCTGCAAGGCGCCCGAACCAAGGGCGTCCGCCGCGCCGGTCGTTGCCGCCGCCGCTCCGGTCAGCGGGGACACGGTGATCCTGGTGGGCGCGGGCGACATCGCGGACTGCGATTCGGACGGCGACGAGCAGACGGCGCGGCTGCTCGACAGTATCCCGGGCACCGTTTTCACCGCGGGCGATAACGCCTATGGCAGCGGCACGGAGTCCGAGTTCGCGCGCTGTTACGCGCCCGGCTGGGGCCGGCAGTTGGCACGCACGCGCCCGGCGCCCGGCAACCACGACTACGAGACGAGCGAGGGCGGGCCCTACTACAGTTACTTCGGCACACGGGCGGGCGAACGCGGGAAAGGCTACTACAGCTACGACCTTGGCGCCTGGCACATCATCTCGCTCAACAGCAACATCCGCATGCGAGCCGGTTCTGCCCAGGAGCGATGGCTGCGAGCCGACCTGGCAGCCTCGCGGGCGAAGTGCGTGCTCGCCTACTGGCACCACCCCCGGTTCAGCTCGAGCACCGGGCACGGCAACGACCCGAGCACCCAGCCACTGTGGCAGGCCCTGTACGATTTCGGGGCCGAGGTCGTGCTCGGTGGCCACGATCACGACTACGAGCGATTCGCTCCGCAGACACCCGACGGGCGAGCCGATCCTGAGCGCGGGATCCGGGAGTTCGTCGTGGGGACCGGCGGCGCCGAGCGCTATTCCTTCGACTCGCCGGAGCCGAACAGCGAGGTCCGTAACGGCGACACCTGGGGCGTCCTGAAACTCACGTTGATGCCGGACGCCTACCGGTGGCAGTTCGTTCCCGTCGCGGGCAAGACCTTCGGCGATTCAGGCAGCGGCCGCTGCCACTGAGCTACTCGACGCGCTTCCCCATCGGGTCGTAGGTCAGATAGCGGGTCTTGCCGCCGTGCCGGACCCCGACTTCGTACAGGATCACCTTCTCGCGCGTCACCCGTTCGGCGTTGACGATCGTACCGCCTGCGACGTCCCGCTGCACGGCCGCGCGCACTTCCGCCGGCACCGAGTCGGCGGGGATGACCTCCTCGGTTTCGAGATTGCGGCCGGCCAGATCGTAGATCAAGTCACGTCGTGTCGGACCGTCCTGGCTCTCGATTTCATAGACCACCTTCCCGGCGCGGCGCTCCCGACTCACGTTGAGGATCTTTGCGTCGGGGTAGGCCGTGCGAAACACGGTCGCGATCGCCGTCGGGAGGGTATCCCGGTGTTGCGCCCGCGCGGGTCCGGCGCCGGCCGTGAGGAGCAGGATGAGAACGGTGACCAGCGAGCGACCGGGCACGACGACCTCCAGGCGTGAGGGGTTCGACAGAACCGTAGCAAATTCCATGCGGGAGTGAGCCACCATGGAAGATCGGTGGTCTGTTGTCGGGACGCCACACCGCATCGTTCGCGAGGATGCAGCGCGGTTGTTATCGTAGCGCGACCCCGAGAATCGCTCCCCGGTCAGGAGGTCAACATGCTGCGCAGCCGTTATGGAGTCTCGAGCCTGGTGCTGCTCGTCTCCGCTTTCGTCGCAATCCTCCCATGGGGCCGACGACTCGAGGCCCAGGCGACCGCTCCCTACCTGCGCGACCGGGGTCCCGGTGTCCCGATGTCCATGCTGGGCAGCTATGTCGAGAAGGGCCACGTGCTCGTGTATCCGTTCTTCGAGTGGTACGCCGACCGCAACCTCGAGTACAAGCCGAGGGAGCTGGGCTACGGGACCTCCGGGGACGACTACCGCGGCCGGTTCCGCGCCTCCGAGGGGATCTTCTACGTCGGGTACGGGATCACGCACGATCTCGCGGTCGAGATGGAAGCCGCCGTCATCACGGCCGAGCTGCGTCCTTCCCTGAGTGATACGTCCGCCCTCAAGCCCGTCAGAGTACACGAGGCCGGATTGGGCGATGTGGAGGGCCAGATCCGCTGGCGCCCGCAGCGCGAAACGGAGTCGCGCCCCGAGATCTGGACCTTCTTCGAAACCGTCCTGCCGCTGCAACGCACGCGGCACATCATCGGCACCCAGGACTGGGAGTTCAGCGCAGGGTTCGGGGTGACGAAGGGCTTCCGCTGGGGCACGATGACGTTTCGGGCCAGCGCCGAGTACACGGATCGCCAGGTGGACGCCGGCGAGTATGCGGTCGAGTACATGCGCCGGCTCTCGCCGTCGTGGCAGATCATCGGGGCGGTCGAGGGGACTCAGCTGGACGAGATCTCGGTCATCACCGAGGCCCAGTGGTTCTTCAGTCGCTACGCACGCCTCAGGCTCAACAATGCCTGGGGGATCACGCCGAACGCGACGGACATCGCGCCCGAAGTCGGCATCATGTTCTCGTTCTGAGGAAGCCGGCTAGGACTTCTTCACGACCTTCTGCACGGCGCCCACCAGGAACATCCCGACGCCGATCAAAGTGCCGTCGGCCGCAGTGCCTGCGGTGTCGAACTGGTGGGCGTCGTAGTACTCCTTGAGCTGGAGGACCACGAAGGCGACTATCGCCGTCTTCAGCGCGTCGAGCAGCAGCTTCTTCCAGCTCATCGGAGCCTCACTCAGAAGGTGACCATCGCGTTCAGCCGTAGCCTATTCTGATACTTCCGCCCCGGGACCGCAACATGCGGCCGGTAGTGGTACAGCGTGGCGTTCAGGAACAACCCGCCGAGCGGGACGGCGTCCAGCGACAGCGTGTGGATCTCGTAGTTCGTCCCCAGTGTCGTGTTGTCGTGAGAGAACGCGGCGAGCACCGCGTCGGCATCGGTCACCCCGTACCCATAGCGATAGCGCAGGTCTCCCTGGGAGGCGGCGCGGCCGACGAACACGTCCGCTCCCCAGCCGCTGTTGAGGTCGTTCGCCCCCGAATTGTGCACGTAATCGCCCACCAGGCGCAGCGGGTAGCGCTCGCCGATCCCCGAGTAATCGACGGCGAGCAGCAGATCGAGGAGGTTGAAGTCGGAGAGATAGGCCAGGCCCCCCGGGGCCAGCCGGTTGCTGCGTGTGTCGCCGCTGTTGGCCGCCGTGAGACTGCGGATGCGGTAGTCGTAATAGCCCGCCGACCCCGACACTCTCCACCGCGAGCCCGCCGGCGCGCTGACGGTGAGCTGGCCGCCCCCCATGTCGCTGCTGAGATTGTTCGCCTGCTGGTCCACGATGAAGTAGAGACCGGTCACCGTCGCCGAGACCTTTGCCCTGTCGCCCAGCATGCCCCGGGCGGCCACACCCTGTGGGTTCACGTCGCCGTCCCACACCAGCTCGGTGTATTGCAGCGGATTGAAGAACTTCCCCGCGAACGCCGCCCAGTGGGGTTTGGTGATCTCCACCGACGCCACATCGAGCGTGAACGCCAGGTCGTCGACGAACGAGCCGAGCGTGACGTCGGTGGAGTTGGGATCGCCGGGGTCCCCGGTGGCGACCCGCGCGCGGACGGTGATGTCCGGCCGCAGCGGATACGTGAGCCCGAGGCGGAACCGGACCACCTCGCGGCCCAGCGCCAGCGCGCCGTTTCCCGCGCTCGTGTACTCGTAGCGGACCCGGAAATCGCCGTTGAAGCGGAGCGAGGGCACGGTTTGCGCCCCCACCTGGCTCACCTGGAGCGCCGCCGCAGGGGCGATCAGCAGGACACGGAGTCTCAGACTCGCTTCGATGATTCGACGCATCATGGCTGATCCCCTCTGCGTGAGTCAGTCAATGGTGTCGGCGGCGCGCGTTCCGCTGGAGGTGTGTTGCCGTACGCACGTGGCCTGCGTTGGTATCTGTCGCGGTCGATTGCCATCGCGCGGTCTCGCACGCGGTCGAGACCCGCCGCGCCCAGCGCGACCCGCATCAACGGCGCCCGGCTCTTCGGCCCCGTTTCGTCCACCGGGCGGCTGTCGGTCGAGCCCGGCGACACCGCGTGGACGAACCGGGTCCCCCGCTCGAGCGGCTTCCACCCGTAGCGGTTCGCCGTCGGTGCAACGAACTGCTCGACGACACGCGCCTCGGGCACCAAGCCGTGGCTCTCCCCCGCCGGCGGCGGGGGATCATCCGCGACGCAGGCGACGGCGGCCACGAGGGCCTGCCCGAGCGCTCTGCTACTCCTCATGACTCGTCAGTTTGCCGGTCATCGCGTTGATCGTCACCTCGGTGATGCCGCGCTTGCCGGGGACCTTGATGTCCCACACCCATTCCAGGTTGCCCGAATGGCGCACCAGCTCGACCGCATCCGGAACGCCGTGGGGCACGTGGGCCAGGGCCAGGGCGAGCGAGCTGTCCTCGCTGATCTTCGCCTGGGGCACGAGCGCCGCCGGGACTTCACGCTGGTAGTTGCGTTT
>DATGDT010000224.1:0-6363 GCA_035310725.1 Gemmatimonadales bacterium | reverse complement strand
TTCCGCGGCCGGCGGCGAAGCGGCGCTCGTTCGTGCCGCTGTTCGTGGGACTCGTCGTGGTGCTGGGGCTGGGAGGCGGGGCGTGGGTGATGTTCGGCAGCCATGGGGCGCCGGAATCCCCGGCGGCGAACGATTCGACGCACCTGGCCGTGACGCCGCCCGACACGTCGAAGACGGTGCAGATGTCGGACACGACGAAGCAGGCGCCGCCGGTCACGCACACGGCGACGAACCCGGTGTCGCTGAGCCGCGGGGATTCGGTGAAGCCCGCGCCATTGGCGGGTTCCAGAGGTAGCGTCGATGTCAGCCGGGCGGGTGACCTGCTGGACAACTTGATGAGCGCGTTGGATGCGCATTCGATCTCCGCCAGCGCTATCAGGGATTCCGCTCAACACATCTATGACGCGTCGGGCGTCACGAAGAGCGACCGAGCGTTCGCGGCGTACGTCATGGCCAACGCCTTCGCGACACTCGATGATCAGGAGCCCGGACGTGGCCACAAAGACGATGCGATTCGCTGGGCAAGGCAGGCGGCGACCCTGGTTCCGACGAGCGCCGCCTATCAGCGGCTCGTCCACGATCTGACCGGACAACCCTAGGCCCATGTTCGGACGCGCGAAGCCGATCACGATCCGGGTGTTCGCCAAGAGCGATCTCGGCAAGGCCCGCGACCACAACGAGGACAACTTCCTCGTGGCGGATCTGTCGCGGCGCGACTGCACCGCGCCCATGTCCGAGCGCGAGTACGAGCTGGGCGACCGCGGGCTGCTCCTCATGGTGGCGGACGGCATGGGCGGCGCTGCGGCCGGCGAGCTCGCGAGCGAGATGGCCACCGATACGGTCTACAAGCAGCTGCTCAGCTCCTGGCTGCGCGAGCAGGAGGCGACGGGCCAGCGCTTCGCCCTGCGCCTCAAGGAAGCCGTCGAGACCGCGAACCAGCAGATCCACGATTACGCCAAGGCACACCCCGAGAACCGCGGCATGGGCACCACCGCCACCGCCGTCGGCATCCTGGGCGACCACCTCTACCTCACCCAGGTCGGCGACAGCCGCGCCTACCTGGTGCGCGAGGGCGCCGCCCACCAGCTCACCAAGGACCAGTCGCTGATGCAGCGCCTCGTGGAGGCGGGCGAGCTCACCGAGGAGGAAGCGGCGCAGAGCGAGCGCCGCAACATCATCCTCCAGGCGCTCGGCCCCGACGCCAAGGTCAAGGTCGATCTCACCCACCAGGAGATCCGCCGCGGCGACACGGTGGTGCTCTGCTCCGACGGCCTGACGGGACAGGTCAAGAAGGAGGAGATCGCGCGAGTGGTGTCCGAGACGCGCGACCTCAAGGCCGTGTGCGACCGCCTGGTGGCGCTCGCGAACGAGCGTGGCGGGCCGGACAACATCACCGTCGTGGTCGCCCGGCTCGACGGCGATGGCCTGCGCGCCGCCGCCAGCGCGGAGGAAGTGGGCCACCAGGTCTTCCCGCTGATCGACACCGAGGCCAGCACGGACCCGGTGCCCGTGTACCGCGGCAGCAAGCCGCCGGTGCCGGCGGCCCGGCAGGGTCAGGATCTCCGCTGGAAACTCCTGCTCCTGCTCATCGGGGCGGCGCTGCTCGTCGCCGCCATGGTCTGGAAGAGGTCGACCGCCACGCCGTGAGCGCCCAGTTCAAATTCCTGTCCGGCGCGCGCGCCGGGCAGGTCGAGACGTTCCAGAAGGCCTACCTGGGCCTCGGTCGACACCCCCTCTCCGACGTGCGCTTCGACGCCGAGCGCGACCTGGACGTGTCGTCGCGCCACGCGGCCATCATCACGCGGGCCGACGGTTTCGTGCTCCAGGACCTGGGCAGCAAGAACGGCACCTACGTCAACGGGCAGCGGATCGAAGGCGACCGCGTGCTGCGGGATGGCGACGTGATCGGCTTCGGCGCCAAGGGGCCGGCGCTCGAGTTCCACATCGTGGAGGGCGACGTCTCGGCGGAGCCCACCGCCACGGCCGCCGCGGCCGCCGGCCGCCTGTCGCAGCCGAAGCAGGTCGTTCCCGCCGCGGGGCCGGTCACGCGCCAGCCGCCGCCACGGCGCCCGCGCTCGCGCTCGACGACGGCCATCATCGAGATGGCGACGCGTCCCATGCGCCGCACCGTCGCCGCATCGCTCGCCCTGGTGGTCGTCGTCATCGGGCTCGCCGGGTTCGTCATCTGGCGAGGCGCGCGCGAGCGGCAGGCCGACATCGCGCGTATCAAGACCTGGGCCGACAGCGTGACGGAGCAGGCGCAGCGCACGGCGCGACAGTTTCAGACGGAGGTCGAAGGGCTGCGCGAGGCCAACCAGCAGGCGCTCGCCGAAATCGAGCGGCTGCACCGCGAGCTCGCCCAGGCCGGCAGCGATGCCGGCGCCGTCTCCCGGCTGCGCGCGCAGATCGAGCAGGCGCAGGCGCGCCAGCAGCTGATCGCCGGCGCCGGGGCGGTGGACTACCGCACCATCTCCGCGCGCAACCAGAACGCCGTCGCGCTCGTGCTGGTCGAGTTCTCCGAAACGGAGCGCTTCTCGGGCACCGCCTTCGCCGTCGATTCCCAGGGCACGCTCGTCACCAACAAGCACGTCCTGGTGGGCGAGAACGGCGACAGGACGCCGCGCCGCATCGCCGTCAAGTTCTCCGGCAGCCGTCAGTGGTTCCAGGGGCGCTTCATCGGGGTGGCCGACGGTGCGGACATCGGCGTGCTGCGCGTGGTCATCGCCGGCGGCACCCCGCGGGTGCTCGGCCTGCAGCGCGACCCGCACAGCCTGGAGCGCGGCGACCCCGTCGCCATCATCGGCTACCCGCTCGGCCTCGACCTGCCCATGGAAGGCCAGGGCACGGACGTCGTCGCCTCCCCCACCCTCACCGTCGGCACCGCCAGCAAGGTGCTCCCCAGCGTGGTGCAGGTGGACGGCTACGGCGCCCCGGGCTCTTCGGGCAGCCCGATCTTCGACCACGACGGCCGCGTCATCGCCGTGCTGTACGGCGGCGTGCAGGAATCCAACGGCAAGATCATCCTCGCCGTGCCGGTGAGCGCCGTTACTGACTACTTGAACAAACTGGGGATCCGGACTCGATAAGGAGCACGGAGCACAGAGCAGTTCACCCCTGCTCCGTGCTCCCTGCTCCCTGCTCCGTTCAGGCAGGCGTCACATGCCCCAGCACTCTCGGCCCACGCGCCCCCGTCGCCGCCGGCAGGTTCCCCGGCTTTCCCAGCAGCGTCAGCAGTCCCAGAAACGCGAACGCCACCGCCTCCTTCGCTTCGCCGTCGAAGAACAGCTCGTCGAAGGCGCGCACCGGGCGCGGTTGCACCCGCGCCGCGAGCTGCTCGACCAGCGCCGGATTCCGCGCCCCACCGCCCGAGATGACGAGCTCGTCCGAGCCCTGCGACGGCGTCCAGCGCTCGAGTGCGCGGGCCACGCTCTCCACCGTCAGCGCGGTCGCGGTGGCGACGGCATCGTTGCCCGCCCCGGCCAGCTCGAGGACGCGCTCGGCGCAGGCCTGGCCGAAGCGCTCGCGCCCCGTGCTCTTGGGCGGGGCCTGCTCGAAGTAGGGATCGGCCAACAGGGCCGCCAGGGCTTTCTGGGAAACCCGGCCACGGCGCGCGCGCTCGCCGTCGCGATCGTAGGCGGCCTCGGGGTCGAGACGCCGCGTGACCGCGTCGATCACCGCGACGCCCGGCCCGGTGTCGAACGCGAGCGCCCCCTGCGTCTCGCCGCGGCGCGGCACCCAGGTGACGTTCGCCATGCCCCCCAGGTTGAGGAGCAGGCGCCCGCGCTCGGGGTGGCCGAACAGCATCACGTCGGCGAGCGGGACGAGCGGGGCGCCCTGCCCGCCCGCCGCCACGTCGCGCGAGCGGAAGTCGCTCACCACGCGCACGCCGAGCCGCTCGGCGAGCACGGCGGGATCGCCGAGCTGCAGGGTCGCCCGGCCCGGCTCGTGCCAGATCGTCTGGCCGTGCGAGGCCACGAAGGAAAGATCGCGGGGCGCCACCCGCGCGCCGGCGAGCAGCTGCAGCGCCGCCCCGGCGAAGCGCTCCGCCAGCGCCACGTGCAGCAGGGAGAGCTCCTTCGCCCCGCCGCGCGCGATCGCCTCGATGATGGCGCCCCGCTCGGCCGACGAGTACGGCTCCTGCCGGAACGCGACCAGCTGCGCCGCGCTCGCCTCGGCGTCGAGCCGCACCAGGGCCGTCGAGACCCCGTCGAGCGAGGTCCCCGACATCAGGCCGACCGCCAGGTGATCCGTCACGGCACAGAAGGCGGCGGGGACGGTGGAGGATCGCCGACCGCGTGGCGCACGAATCCGCCGGCCGCCTCGAGCCGGCGCCGCGCCTCGTCCTTGTCGAGACCCGCCCGGACCATCACGATCGCGAGCTTCACGCTCCGGTCCGCCGCCTCGATCGCGGCGCGGGCCCGCTCGCGACTCACGCCGCACGCCTCCATCACGATGCGCTCGCCCCGGTCCACCAGCTTGGCGCTCAGCGCCATCAGGTCCACCATCAGGTTGCCGTAGGCCCGGCCCATCCGGATCATGGCGCCGGTCGAGATCGTGTTCAGGACGAGCTTCGTGGCGGTGCCCGCCTTCATGCGGGTCGAGCCGGTCAGCGCCTCGGGCCCGACCAGCGGCACGATCGTCACGTCGCACGTGTCGACCAGCAGCCTGGGCGGCGGGGAGCACGAGACGATGACCGTGCGCGCGCCGATCGTCTGCGCGCGCGACAGCGCGGCGCGCACGAACGGCGTCGTCCCGCTCGCCGCGATGCCCACGACGACGTCGTGCGGCGACACCCGCGCCGCGTCCATCGCCGCCATCCCGGCGTTGACGTCGTCTTCGGCGCCCTCGGCGCTCCTCACCAGCGCCGGATAGCCACCCGCGATGACGCCGACCACGAGCTCGGGGTTCGTGCCGAACGTCGGCGGGCACTCGGCCGCATCGAGGACACCGAGCCGTCCCGACGTGCCCGCGCCGACGTACACCAGCCGCCCGCCGGTCCGCAGCGCGTCCACCACGAAGTCGATGGCCCGCGCGATCGGCTCGCGCTGGCCGTGCACCGCCAGGGCGACGGCCCGGTCTTCGGCGTTCAGGAGGTCCACGATCTCGAGGCTCGACGCGACGTCGATGCGCTCGGTGCGCGGGTTGCGCTGCTCGGTGAGGCGGGAGTCCTGGAAGGCGGGAGTGTCGGCCATGACGCGTGGCCGCAAAACTAGGGCGTGGCCGCCTGCCCCGTAAGGGTTTATCGTCGCTGCATGAATGATGAAGGGAAACGCTGGCCCGTCGGGGTCACCGTGCTCACGGTGCTGGGCGTCTTCTACACGCTCTATTTCGCCCGCGCGTTCCTGATCCCGATCACGTTCGCGGTGCTGCTCGACTTTCTCCTCAGTCCCGCCGTCCGGGCGCTGGTCCGCTGGCACGTGCCGCTGCCGCTGGCCGCGGCGCTGGTGCTCATCGCCCTGCTCGGCACGGGCGGCCTGTTCGTCTACGATCTCTCGGGCCCGGTGCAGACCTGGGCGGACAACGCGCCCGAGTCGCTCGCGACCGCGCAGACCCGGCTGCGCCGGCTGCTGAAACCGCTGCAGCGGGTGACGAAGACGGCGGAGCAGGTGGAGAGCGCGGCGACCGGCGGGGTCGCGGGAAGCGGAGCCGCGAAGCCGACCGAAGTCGTGGTGCGCGGTCCCAGCATCGTGTCGCGACTGTTCGGCTCGACGCAGCGGTTTCTCGCCGGCCTGCTCGAGGTCACGATCCTGCTGTACTTCCTGCTCGCCGCGGGCGACCTCTTCCTGCAGAAGTTGATCAAGGTGCTGCCGAATCTGCACGACCGGCACAAGGCGATCGAAATTGCGCGGGCCACGGAAGCGTCGATTTCCACCTACCTCCTCACCACCCTCGCCGTGAACGCGGTCGAGGGCGCCCTGGTCGCGGTCGCCCTGTGGGCCCTCGGCATGCCGAATCCCGTGTTGTGGGGGGCGCTCGTCACGCTGCTCGAGTTCATTCCGTACCTCGGCGCGCTCAGCCTCGTGGTCCTCCTCACCCTCGGAGCGTTCGCGTCCTTCAACGACATCGGGCACGCGCTGCTGATTCCGGCCGCCTTCCTCGCGATCAACCTGATTCAGGCGAACCTCGTCAGCCCGATGCTGCTGGGGCACCGGCTCGCCCTGAATCCCGTGGCCCTGCTCGTCAGCCTCGCCTTCTGGCTGTGGATCTGGGGCATTCCCGGGGGGCTCCTCGCCGTTCCCCTGCTCGCCACGCTCAAGATCTTCTGCGACCACATCGAGCGGCTCGCCCCGCTGGGTGAATTCCTCGGCCGGCGCGACGGGGAACTGCAGGCGCCGATCCTGAAGAGCAGTTGACCGAAGTCCC
>DATGDT010000223.1:0-18697 GCA_035310725.1 Gemmatimonadales bacterium | reverse complement strand
CGGATGCCGTGGTGCTTGAGGATTTTCTTGCTCATCGACTTGTTGCGCGCCACGAGCAACCCCGTGGGCGTAGACCCGGTATGCCGCCAGCCGTGCATCTCCAGCACGGCGGCCACGGCGTACTCGTACTGCGCACTGCCGCGGAACCCCTCGCAGCAGTTGAAGACGAGCGCGGGCTCGAAGGCGCGCAGTCCGTCCACCAGCGGTCGCACATCGTCCACGATCCCCACCATCAGCACCTCGTGCTCGTTCTGCATCAGCGCGCGCGCCACGTCGTACTCCGCCTCCTCGACCTTGCCGTCCGCGATTTCGCGCTTGTAGTCCGCGTCTCCCCACCCGGGATGGGGCGTGTCGAACACGACGGCGATCTTCACGACGGGCGCTCCCGCTTCATGTCGCGTCCCACGGTGCGGAGGGCGAGGAGCAGCACGACCCCGCCCACCAGGCCGACCGTCGGCAGCAGCAGCATCGCCCGCCGCAGGGCTTCATCGGCCGACAGGTGCCACACCGCCTGCAGGCGGTCGGACAGGTACCCGATCAACGGCGGCGCGATCGCGTCGCCGGCCAGGTGCGAGAACAGCAGGAACGCCCCCATCACCGACGCCCGGATGGCGGCCGGGACGACGTCGAAGATCACCGCGGCGAGGGGGCCGTTGTACCATGTATAGAAGAAATAGGTCGTGAACACGAGCGGCGCGAACAGCCGGAGATTGTTCGTCAGGATCAGCGCCACGCAGACGGGCGAGCCCAGCAGAAAGCCGGCGCCGGAAATCGCCACGCGCGCGCCGCTCCAGCGCTCGAACAACAGGTCCGCGAGGCGGCCCCCCGTCAGGGCGCCCAGCGCGCCGCCGGCCAGGCCCCACAGGCCGAATTCGCGTCCTACGTCGCTCACCGAAAAGCCGTGGACGCGCTGCATGAAGCTCGCCGCCCACGCGATGAGCCCGTTCACGGCGAAGGTCACGAGCGCCCCGCCCACGAAAATCCAGATGAGCGTCGGCACGCGCAGCACGACGGCCGCCGCCTCCACGAACTCCTCGAACGCGGTCGCCGCCACCTCCTGCGCTTCCGACGTGCGGCGCAGCGCCGCCGGAACCAGGCGCGCCACGGTCCACGCCACACCCACGCCGACGAACATGCCGAAGACGGCCGCGACCATTTCAGTCGGGATCACCCGGACCAGCGCCAGGATGCCGCTCACCAGCGCCCCCAGGGCCGACAGTCCGATCAACGGCGCGCCGTAGCGCGCGGCCTGCCGCAGTCCCGTGGTCGTGAACCGGCGCAGCGTGACGCCGATGGGCGTGGGCGGACGACGCTTCGGCTCCCGCAGCCGGGAAGCGAGGATCGCCAGGCCGAAGCCGGGAAGCCCGAGCCACAGGAACGCCAGCCGCCACCCATACGTTTCGGCGAGCAGCCCGCCGAGCCAGATCCCGAGCACGCCACCCAGCGCCATCCCCACGGAGTACACACCGATGGCGAGGGCGCGGCGTTTCTCCTTGAAGTACTCGGCGATGAGCGCCTGGGAGACGGGTCCGTAGCCGGCCTCGCCCACGCCGACCATGGCGCGGCACAGGAACAGCTGCCAGAAACTCCTGACGGCGCCGCCGAGGGACGTGAACACACTCCACAGCCCCACGCCCCAGGCGATCACGCCGCGCCGGGTGCGCAGGTCGCCGAGGACGCCGAGGGGCAGCGCGGCCAGCGACAGGACGATGATGTAGGCCGACCCGATCCACCCCAGCTGCTGGTCGGAGAGCTGGAGATCCCGTTTGAGGGGCTCGAAGACCGCGAAGACGACGTTGCGGTCCGCGTAGTTGAAGAGGTTGATCAGCGTGAGCAGCCCCAGGACGTAGTACGGATACGTCCGGGAGTCGCTGGCTGGTCGCGTCACGTCAGCGCTCGCCTCCGCTGCCCGCCGCCTGTGCGCGCGCGTCGCGCTCCGCCTTGGCCGCCACGTACGCCGCCCGCAGGTCCTTCATCAACGCGTCGCGCCGTTCGTACAGCCGCTTGAGCGGCCGGGGCGGATGGCGCGCCAGCGCGTACGCGGCCAGAATCGGGAAGCCGATCGAGTTGTCGAGATAGCAGACCACGGTCCCCGGCAGCTGCTCCGGATCGACTTTGCCCCAGCTGACCGCCTCGGCGGGCGTGGCGCCCGACAGCCCGCCCGTGTCGGGCCGGGCATCCGTCATCTGGAGGTAGTAGTCGTGCCCCTTCTCGCTGATCCCGAGCACTTCCTGAATCTGCGGCTCCGTCTGCAGCACGAAGTTCTTGGGGCTGCCCCCGCCGATCAGCAGCACGCCGCTCTTGCCGCCGTTCGACTTGGCCCCGAACACGATGGCCGCGGTCTCGTTGACGTCGGCACTGACGTCGAAGCGGAGCTGCGAGCCGGCGAGCGCCTGCTCGGCGACGTTCATCCCGATCGAGGAGTCGCCGGGCGACGAGGTATAGATCGGCACGCCGCACTGGTGCGCCACCGCGAGCACCGAGCGGCGGGACAGCCCCAGCGCCTTCTCGCGCTCGGCGATGTACCCACCCAGCAGGTAGTGATACTCGGCGGTGCTCATGGGGCGCTGGAATTCGGGGCGCGCCGAGACTTCCCGGATGTAGGCGTCGGTGGAGAGCAGGACGTCGTAGTGGAAGAAGATGTCGTAGATCCGCACCACGCCGGCCTCGCGCAGCTCCACGTCGTCGGCGAACGGGTTGCCGCGGTGCATCGACAGACCCAGACCGAAGTGCGCGTCGTGATAGAGGTTCGCGCCGGTCGAGACGATCCAGTCGATGAACCCGGCTTCGATGAGCGGGATGATGGTGCTCATCCCCAGCCCCGCGGGGGTCATCGCCCCGGTGAGACTCATCCCGACCGTGGCGTCCGGCGCGAGCATCCGCTCCGTGTAGAGGCGGCACCCCTCGGCCAGCCGCCCCGCGTTGTACGCCAGGAAGGCGCGCTCCACCAGCTCGGCCACGGTCTCGCGGCCGGTGATCGCCTGCGGGTCGATGCGCGCGCCGCGCAGAAAACCGGAGGATGTCATCGGGATCAGGATTTCCGCGAGGAGCGCGAGTGCGTCCGTTCTTCCCGCGCCTTGACCACGAGCCCGACGGCCTCCGCGGGGTGATCCGTCACGTGGAACAACTCCAGGTCCTTGGCGTCGATCTTGCCCTCCCCGGCGACCCGTTCGGCCAGCCACTCCGCCAATCCGCTCCAGTACTCCCGGCCGAAGAGCACGACCGGGAAGTGCTTCACCTTGCCCGTCTGGATCAGCGTGAGCGCCTCGAACAGCTCGTCCATGGTGCCGAACCCGCCCGGGAATACGATGAATGCCGTCGAATACTTCACGAACATCGTCTTGCGCACGAAGAAGTAGCGGAAGTTGATCGACCGCTCCACGAACGGGTTGGTCCCCTGCTCGAACGGCAGCTCGATGTTGCAGCCGATCGAGAGCCCGTTCCCCTCCTGCGCCCCGCGATTGGCGGCCTCCATGATTCCCGGTCCGCCACCCGTGATGATGGGAAATCCCTGTTTCGCGAGCAGCCGGGCGGTCTCGACCGCCTTCTCGTAGTTGGGATCGCCCGGCTTGGTCCGGGCGGATCCGAAGAAAGTGACCGCCAACCGCACGTCGGACAGGGTGTCGAACCCCTCGACGAACTCCCCCATGATGCGCAGCACGCGCCACGGATCGGTGTGCACGAATGCCCGCCGTTCCGTCGACGGGACGGTCGTGAGCAGGCGTTCGTCTTCAGTGACTCCGGTGCGCGGCAAGTCGCTCGAGCGCTGCGGCATGGTCTTCCTGGAGGTTGTAGAAGAATGGGGACAGGCGAACGTGCCCGGGCCGGGCGTCGGCGACGATGCCGCTCGCCGCGAGGTCGCGCACCGCCGCGGCGGGATCGGCGGCAGGAAGCATCACGATCGCCGAGCGTGTGTCCGGCGTGGCAGCCACCTTGGGACGGAACCCCGCCTCCCGGGCTCGCGCCACGAGATCCTCGGCGAGCGCCGCGGTGGCCCGCCGGATAGCCGCAACGCCGATCTCCTCGATGTACTCCAGTCCGCCGAGCTGAGTGAACACCGACGGCAGGGCGGGCGTCCCCTGCTCGAAGCGCCGGGCGTCATCGTGGAACTCGAGCGCCCGCGGCTCGAAGGCGAACTGGTCGCGGTGCCCGAACCATCCTGCCGCCGAGGGCGCGAGCTCGCGGGCCAACCCCTCGCGGACGTAGCAGAAGACAATCCCCGTGCCGCCGAGCAGCCACTTGAGGCCGCCCGCGATGAGGAAGTCTACGCCGGTCGCCGGCGCATCCACGGGCACCTGGCCGACGCCCTGGTACGCGTCGATGAGGCACAGGGCCCCGCGTCGGTGCGCCACGTCGGCGACCGCCGCGATGTCCTGAATCGCTCCACTCGTGAAGTACACGTGCGACGTGGCGACCAGCGCCGTGCGGTCGTCCACCGCGCGCGCGATCGCCTCGACCGGCACGCTCACCTGATCGGGGCTCTCGACCAGCACGACCTCGACGCCGTGCGGCCGCTTGGCGAGCCATTGGTAGACGACCGTCGGAAAATCGAGCGACGTGACGACCACGCGGGGGCGCTTCCGGTAATCGATGGCGCTCGCGACCGCGCCGACGGCGGCGGAGACACTGGGGGCGAGCGCGATGTCGCGCGCCTCGGCGCCGATCACCCGGCCGTAGCGGGCGCGCAGCTCCGCCAGCGCCGCCCACCAATCGTCATACCACGCGGCCGCCCCGCGCGCCTGCCAGGTGTCCAGGAACCCCGCGAGCCTGCGGCGCGCCCGCTCCCCCAGGGGCCCGAGCGAGCAGGTGTTCAGGTAGATCCGATCCCGGAATATCGGGAATTCGCTCCGGAAGCGGCTCAGGGGGAGCGCGTCGGCCGCCGGGCCCACCGGGCCGCCCGCGACGCCGCTTGCAAGCGTCATAGACGCTGAATATACAGAAGCCATGGAGACTCCGGCGAGTTGGACCGTGCTGGTCGCCCGTCTGGCGTTGCGCGCCGTCGTACGACCCCGGCTTGCGGTCGATCTGTTGCGCCTGACGTGGAGCTTCCGGGCTCGGGGGTGGTATCGCCGCCCGCCGTTCCTCCCGCTGCCTCCGCCGGAGTACATGCGCTGGCGCATGTTCACCGCCTACGGCGACGAAACCGCGGTCCCACCGGTCGAAGACGTCGTCCGGTTCGCGCGCTGGCGGCGGGAGACGATGCGGCTCTGATGACCAGGACGTATGGATAGCGGCGTGACGGAGCTCAAACGCCGGGCGCGGTCGCTGGGATTCGACGCGGTCGGCATCGCGACGCTCGAGCCCAACCCGCACGCGCAGGAGCTCGACCACTGGCTCGAGGCGGGATACGCCGGCACGATGCGCTATCTCCACCGTCAGGCGGCGAAGCGCAAAGATCCGCGCCTGATCATGCCCGAGGCCCAGGTCGCCGTGGTGACGTTGACCAACTACTTCCACTCCGCGGGAACCTCACCAGACCCCGGGCAGACGTCCGGGGAACCCGAATCGCCGGCCCGGGTCGCTCAGTATGCCTGGTCCCGCGATTACCACGCGGTGCTCGGCGACCGCCTCGAGCGCCTTGCCGCGGCGATCCGCGACCTGTGCCCCGGAGCGCGTACCCGCTGTTACGTCGACGCCGGACCGGTGCCCGAGCGGGAGCTCGCGCAGCAGGCGGGACTCGGCTGGATCGGCAAGAACACGATGCTGATCAACCCGGAGATCGGCTCGTTCACGTTTCTCGGGACCGTGCTGACGGACGCGCCGCTGCCGCCGGATCCGCCGTTCGAAGCCGACCGTTGCGGCACGTGCCGCGCCTGCCTCGATGCCTGCCCGACCGGCGCATTCGTCGCCCCGCATGTGCTCGACGCCCGGCGCTGCATCTCGTACCTGACCATCGAGCATCGCGGAGCGTTCACGGACGAGCAGCGGGCGTGGGTCGGCGAGTGGCTGTTCGGCTGCGACGTGTGTCAGGACGTGTGCCCCTGGAACGTGCGCTTCGCGCACCCGACCCAGGACGCCGATCTCGCTGCACGGGATCTCCCCGGTCCGGGGGAATTCTCGGTGATCGACGCGGCCACGTTCGACCTCCGCTACGCCGACACGGCCTTCTCCCGACCGGGGCACGACGGTATGCGCCGCAACGCCGCGGCCATCCGTCCCGCCGGCGCGCGTGGCCGCGCATGACCGCGAGCCGCATCGCCGAGATCCAGCGTCAACTCACCGAAGGGCTGGTCCGCATCGATCCGCACCACCGGCTCGCCGGCCGGCCCACGAGTTTCCGGGTGATCGACGGGCAGACGCTCGAGATCACGTTTCGCGACGTGGCGGGGATCGCCGAGGCGGAGGTGCTCGGGGTCAAACGCATGCTCGGCACCGAGTGCTATTGCACCGTCTCGCCGCAGACCGCCGAGCAAATCACCGTGCGGTTCGTCGTCCCGCTCTAGGCCGGCACCAGTCGCAGCACGGGGAGCTCGGTCGGATTGCCCCAGCGGATCGGGATCGCCCCGGACCCGACGCCCGCCGAGACATAGAGCCACGTATCGCCCACGTGGTGGAGGCCGTGCAGATAGCGGCGCCCAAATTGCGACGGGACCGTGAGCGGGCCGATGAGTGGCCAGTGCAGCTGCCCGTTATGCGTGTGCCCCGACAGCATGAGGTCGATGCGCAGACCCGGCGGGAGGTACTCCACCAGATCGGGGTTGTGCGACAGGAGCACGACCGCAGCCGCTTCGGGGACGCCTGCCAGCGCGTCGGCGACCCGGACCGCGCCGTGCGCGAGATCGTCCACCCCGGCCACTGCCAGGATGCCCCGACCCCGGCGGACCAGGCGATGCCGGTTCAGGAGCAACTGCGCCCCCGCGCGCCGCACCACATCGGCCACCAGCTCGGGCCCGACCCAGTGATCGTGATTGCCGAGCACCGCCACCACGCCATCGGGCGCGTGCAAACCGGCGAGCAAGGATTCCAGACCGTCGAGATCGCTGCGCGCGTGACTCACGAAGTCGCCACCCAGCGCGATCAGGTCGGGGGCCAGAGACGTCACCCGCTCGACCGCCCGCTCGAGCCACCAGTGCGGCACCGCCGGACCGTTGTGCAGATCGGTCAGCAACCCGATCCGGTAGCCGGCAAGCTCCGGCGAGAGTCCGGCGATCGGCACCGGCACTTCCGGCGTCCGCAGCACCTCGCGCTCCCAGCGCCCCAGCCGGGCCGTCAGCCGTTCCACCAGCCACCCAATCCTTGCCTTCACCCGCCGCTCGAAAAACGGCGGGCGCGCGACCGCGCTCGGCGGCCTGCGTCGCCGCGGATAGAAAATGGGACCGATCACCGGGCTTCTGCTGCCGGGAGCTCGCGCGTTTCGCCGTGGGCCAGCTGCCAGAAGCGCTCCACCGGCAGCCCGGCGGCGCACCAGCTCGCCAGCGCCCGTTGGGGAGGCTCGTCCAAGGGCTCGTCGGTGAGCTTGAAGGTGCCCCAGTGCATCGGCACGACCCGCGGTGCCCCCAGGTCGCGGGCCGCTGCCACGGCTTCCTCGGGATTCATGTGGACCGGCCGCATGAACCAGTCGGGCTCGTAGGCGCCGATCGGCAGCAGGGCCAGATCGAACGGACCGAATCGCTGCGCCACCTGCGCGAACTCCGGGTGGTAGCCCGTGTCGCCCGCGAACAGTAGTCGCCGGCTGGTCGAGGCCACGCTCCAGCCGCACCACAGAGTCCGGTTGCGGTTCCAGGGCGCGCGGCCGCTGAAGTGCTGGGCCGGCGTGCATCCAATGGAGAGCGGACCGAGCGCCGCCTCCTGCCACCAATCGAGCTCGGTGATCTCGTGCACGCCGCGCCGCCGCAGGAACGTGCCGAGGCCCAGCGGCACGAACCACCGCGCTCCCGGATCCCGCGCCTCGAGACGGCAGACGGTGAGATCGTCCAGGTGGTCGTAATGGTCATGGGACTGCAGCACGACGTCGATGGGCGGCAGTATATCGAAGGGGATGCCGGGGGCCAGGATACGCTTCGGGCCGACACCGGGGATGGGCGACGCTCGGTCACTCCAGATCGGGTCGGTGAGGAGGTTCAACCCGCCCAGCTGCAGCAGGAACGTCGAGTGGCCGACCCAGGTGATCGACAGGGCGTCGTCCGGAGCGCGCGGTATGGCGAAGCGCGGCTCGGCCTGCGGAAACGTGGCGGGATCCGGGTCGGGTGGTGGTGGGTTCCGGATGCGCTCCACGAACCACCAGCGGAACAGCCCGCCGATGTGGCTTTGTTGGTTCCCCTCGGCCCAGGGATTCCTGAAGCCGCCGCCTGGTGAGTGATGTGCCGGCAGAACGCCCTCCGCAGCGAAAGTTACTGCGGAGGGCGTTCTCGCGCGCCGATCATGGAACCGTGATCGTCGCGTCCTTGTATACGCGCTCGCTCACCGCGCGGAGGTGGGTGGTACCCGCATGGCGCCCGTACACGAGCGCGTTCGCGCCGGAGAACCACACCAGGTCGGCGACTCCCGAAGAATCCGTCAGGAACCAGGAGATTTGCCGGTTGGTGAGGGTGTTCCCGATCGAGTCCTTCAGCACGGCCGTGAAGCCGACGCTGTCACCGACGGCCGGCGTCGCACTGGACGGCGTGAGCGTGATGGTGGCGACCGGACTCTGCGGCGACACGTTCACGACCTCGACCAGCGTCGAGTCCTGCAGCGCGCCGCTCGAGGCGACGATCCACGCTCGCCCGACGCCGCGACCCAGGACGGTCGCGCGGGACAGAGAGTCGGCGGTGAACCCCGAATCCTGCAGCACCGCCGCGACCGCCGTGTCACGGCTGAGCCAGCTCACCTGCGGGCTCTGCTCGGGGATGCCGCTCGCGTCTCCCACGGCGGCAAGCAGCACGATAGTGCCGCCGTACCCTACCGTGTCCGGTCCGCTGATGCGGATGAATGTGCCGCCGGCGCCGGCGCGCGGCAGGAAGACGGGCAGCGTCGCCGTCCCCCCCGCCGTGACGATCACGTTCGGTATCGTCACGGGATCGAGCCCCGGGAGGTCCGGCTGCTCGACTCTCACGATCCACTTCCCGGGAGGCAGGAATGCCACCTTGTAGTTGCCCGCGGCGTCGGAACGGCCCGTGGCCTCGACATACCACGTGGTTGATGGCCGACTCGGATCGCCTCCGTACACGGTGACGTTCGCGTTCTTGATGGGGGTCGGATTGCCTTCGATGTCGGGCGCCGTGACGACCCCCGCGATCGACCCGGTCCCCGTGCTGTTCACCGCCCGCAGTCTCGGGATCATCAGGAAGTCACGATTGCCGGTCAGATTGTAGAGGAAGCTCCGCCCGACGTCGAAGTCGATCACGATCACGCCGCCGAGTGCCGATACGGAGAGTGGCTCCTCCACCAGGGTATACAGCGGCACCTCCCCGCTCCCCGGATACGGCCAGTGGACCACAGCAGCCGACCCGTCGAGGTACTTGATGGACGACCGGTCCACGTCGATGGTCATGCGGATGGCGGCATACTTTCCGGCGTCGATGGTACCAGCACCCACGAATGCCGTCGTCCCCTGCTGCAGCGTCAGCAGGTCGAAGGTCTTGTTGGGAGTGTCGATCGTGATCCAGGTCCCGCCGGTCCCCGTGGTGTCGAGGCCGGTGGTGGCCTCGATGCGGCTGACGTAGATATTGACGCTGCCGACCGTGTCGAACGGGAAGGGGTCGTCTGTGATCAGGACCTGCGTCGGAGAGATCGCCCCCGGGTGCAGCGTGTCGTCCTGGTAACAGGCGGCCGCCACGGACCCGAGGAGGGCCAGGGAGGCAGCGAGCAGATGCTTCATGTAGGCTCCACGGTGTCGAGTGGCTCGCAGCCGAATACCCCGTGCCCCGAGCCAGGGTCACAATCCGGCCGGGTGACCCGACCGCCGTATGCCCGGGTATATGCACCGGTGACGAGCGACGCCGACCTGGTAGCCCGGGTTCGAAAAGGTGACACGGCCGCCTTCGCCGTGCTGGTCGCGCGCTACCGCGACCGGCTTGGCCGCTATGCCGTGCACATGCTCGGCGATCGGAACGATGCAGAGGAAGCGCTGCAGGATGCCTTCGTGCGGGCGTACCGCTCCCTGCACCGCTGCCGGGAAGACGGGCAATTCGGTCGCTGGCTGTTCGGGATCCTGGTGAACCGATGCCGCACCGCCGGCCGGCGCAGCGCCCGGCGCAACCGCATGTTCGTGCGCGACGAGGTGTCCCTCGAACAGGCGAGCGCACCCGAAGCGCCGGACGCCTCTGAGTGGGAAGATGCAGTGCGACTGGCCATGCAGCGACTGGCCCGCCCGTTGCGGGAGGCGTTTCTGCTGAAGCACGTGGAGGATATGGAGTACACGGAAATGTCCCGGTTCACCGGCGTCGGCGTGTCCGCCTTGAAGATGCGCGTGCTGCGCGCCCGTGAGCAGCTGCGGACTCTGTTGAGCGAGGTCGAGCGTGTTTGACCGCGATGAGGACGTACTGCAACGGGTGATCGACCACCTGCGCCAGCCGGTCGAAATGGACCCGAAGCTGGACGCCGCGGTACTGGCTCGCGTAGCGACGCGCGCGGGTCGATTCAGCTGGCTCGGTGACGCGTGGGAGTGGCTCTCTCGTCCACGGGACATCGCGCTCAGTCCGATCGCGGGGTTCGCGGCGGCGGCGCTCGCGGGACTGGCGCTGTGGCTCGGCGTCCGGTCGCCCCACGTGGCGGCGCCCGTTCCCGGGCCGAGCACTGTCCAGTTCGTCGTACGCGCGCCCGGCGCCGGCTCCGTCGCGCTGGTCGGCGACTTCAACGACTGGGATGGAGCCGCGACTCCCATGCTCGCCGCCCACGGCGCCCTGTGGAGCGTGACCATTCCGCTGACCCCGGGCCGCTACCGCTATGCGTTCCTCGTCAACGGATCCCGCTGGATCGTCGATCCTGCGGCGCCGCGTGCCCAGGATGACTTCGATACGCCGAGCTCCGTCGTCACGGTGGGAGGATGATCGGTATGCCCAACTCCCGCGGAATTGCCCTGCTGCCGCTCGCGCTGTGCCTGCTGGTGCCGCGCTCCGCGGTCGCTCAGGATCCACGGCTCGAGCGCCGGCTCGACAGCGCCACGTTTCGAGCCGTGAGCGCGGTGATCGATTCCGCAGATCGGCTGGGGCTGCCCGTGGAGGCAATGGTGCAGCGGGCCCTCGAGGGGGCCGCCAAGCACGCCTCCTCCGCACAGATCGTCGCGGCGGTCCGGCGGCTCGGCCAGGATCTCGGCGCCGCCCGGGACGCCCTCGGTGCGGCGTCTTCGCAGGCCGAGATCGTTGCCGCCGCGAGCGCGCTGCGGGGAGGCGTTCGCCTGACCGATTTGACACGGCTGCGCCAGCGACGTGCCCAGGACCTCACCGTGGCCCTCGCCACCCTCGCCGATCTCGTGACGACGGGCGTCCCACCGGATTCCGCCGCAGCGGCTGTGATCGCCCTCGCCGCGTCGGCACGAGATGACCAGATCGCGGACTTTCGCCGCGCGGTCGAACGGGACATCGCACTCGGCGCCCCACCCGCGGCCGCAACCGCCGTGCGCGTCGACGCAACCCTGCGCCAGACCGCGGGCATAACGAGCAAGAGACCGTGACCGCATGATGCCGGGCGTGTGAAGGTGGGTCGCTCCCCCCGCCCCCCCGCGTGGGCGGTCACGGCCGTCGTCGCCTGCTCCGCTGCCGCGCCCTGCCCGCTCGCCGCGCAGACCGGCGCCACCATGGACCTCGGGTTCATGAACGTGCGCTACGACGGCTTTCTGCCGAGCAGCGGCGCGTCCATTTCGCCCGAGTTCCGGCTCGACCGGTCCCACCTGCTTGCTTCCGCCCGCGGTACATACCTCCGGTTCGAGAGCGGACGTCACAGCGTCCAGGCCAACTTCGCCGGCTCCCTGCTCAGCGGTCCCTGGCGGGGGCTGCGCGGCGAGCTGGCGGGACACGCCGGCGTGAGTCAGTACGAGGACTTCGCGAGCTTCTCCCATCTCCTCGCGACGCCGCGCGTGCATCTCCTCGGAGCGCGACTAGGCACCTGGATCGGCAGCACGGCAGGCACGACCTGGCTGGGAGGAGCGAGCCGGCCCGTGGCCGCCGCGGAGGCCGGTGTGTGGGCGCGCCGCCTCGGGATCACCTGGCTGATCAGCGCAGTGAACACGCACGTGGGCGACACGGTCTACACCGACTTCCAGGGAGCCTCACACTTCCGTAGAGGGCGATTCACGTTCGACGGATCCCTCGGTGTGCGAGCCTGGAGCCGAGGGGGCGGGCACGGCGTGTACGGAGAGGCGAGTGGCGGTGTAGTGCTCAACCCATGGCTGTCGGTGATCATGTCGGGCGGGCGGTATCCGACCGATCCCACGCGGGGCAGCGTTTCGGGGCGGTATCTCGGAGTCTCGCTGCGGATGTCTCCCCTGCTCCACCGCACTTCCCTCACGGTGCCGCTCCGACCCACCGCCGTGGCGCACCACTCGGCTCCGCCGGACCCGTCCGAGGCCTCCCTCGAGCTCCGGTCCTGCAACTGTGCCGGCGTTACCCTCGCCATCCACGCCCCCGGGGCCGGCCAGGTCGAGGTCGCCGGCGATTTCACGAATTGGGAACCGGTCGTGCTCTCCCGGGCCGACAGCGGGGCGTGGACGGTGGAACTGCCGCTCTCGCGCGGCACCTACCGCTTCAACGTGCGGATCGATGGTGGTGAGTGGATCGTGCCGGCCGGCGTGACCGGCTTGACCGATGAATTTGGCGGCGCGGTGGGGCTGCTGCGGGTGCCCTGATCCTCTGGGTCAACGCCTGCCGCCCGCCAGCCTGATCGCTTCCGGCCGCCGCCGCAGTTTCATCATCGCCCAGACGCCGAACGCCGGCCCCACGGCGAGCACGGACATCGCCCAGCGCCAACCCATGGCGGAGGCCGCCACCGGCAGGAACGAGATCGTGACGGTGGTCAGGAGGAACCCCATGCTCGTCTGCATCGTCAGCGCGGTTCCCACGTAGTCTGCCGGAGCGAGCTCGCTCACAGCGGTCGAGAATTGCGCCGAGTCGGCGACGACCGTGACTCCCCAAATCAGCAGCAAGGGTACGAGCAGGGCGAGTGGCCTGGCGAACAGCAGCCCGACCGCCAGGCAACAGATGCCCGACACGATCATCGCCGCGCTCGTGACCACGGTCCGGCCCAGGCGATCGGCGTACTTCCCGCCGAGCCAGCACCCGACTGCCCCGATCCCGACGACGCCGAACGTGACGAGCGCGGCCGTGGTGCCCGGGGCGCCGGATCCGTGCAGACGCGCCGTCTCACTCGCGGCCACGAACGCGGAGATCCAGGTCCACACGGCGTACAGCTCCCACATGTGGCCCAGATACCCGAGGTTGGCCAGCAGCACGGCGCGGTCTCGCAGAATCCGCGGCGCGGCCGACCAGGAGAAGGGCGGCGACGGTGCGGCGAATGGTCCATCGTGCGGCACGAGCAGGATGAGGAGGCCGCCCAGGAGCGCCGAGGCGGCCGCGACCAGAACGACTCCGCGCCACATCTCCGCGGGAACGGCCCACCGAACCAGATGCGGCACCGCCGAGCCGAGCGTCAGGGCGCCGACCAGAATTCCGATCGCCCACCCGCGCGCCTCCCGGAACCAGCCCGCGGCGATCTTCATTCCCGGCGGGTAGACACCAGCGAGCGCGGCACCGGTGAGGAACCGGAAGCCGAGACCCCAGGCGGGGCCCGACGAAAGCGCGACGCCCACGGTGGCGGCGGCCGCTCCGAGCGACGCGGCGGCGACCAGGCGCCGCGCCGACCAGATATCCGAGAGCGTCAGGATCGCCGACAGGAGCGCGCCCGCCACGAAGCCGAGCTGCACCGACACGGTCAGGCCGGCGGTACCGAAGGCGCCGAGATGCCACTCGCGTGCCAGGGCGGGCGCCACGGCCGACGCGCTGAACCACGGCGCCATGGCGCACAGCTCCGCTGCCGAGAGGACCGCAAGGACGCGCCGGGGGGGCGCGCTCACAGCCCGGTCGGGTGGTCGAGGAATTCCCAGGGAAGATCGAACTTGGTGCCGAGGTGTTGGGCGAGCGCCTTCACACCGAACGTCTCCGTGGCGTAGTGCCCTCCATAGTAGACGTTGATGCGCAGCTCCTCGGCGTCGAAGTAGGTGTGATGGTTCCCCTCGCCGGTGATCAGGGTATCGAGCCCGGCGGCCGCGGCCTGCGGGATGAGCGAGCCTCCGGCGCCGGTCGCGATCCCCACTCGGCGCACGAGGGTCGGGCCGAACAGCATCGCCTTGGGAGCGGTTCCCAGGAGTCGCGTGAGCCGGTCACCCAGATCCTGGCGGCTCATGGATACCTCGCCCCACATCCCGAAGGGCTGCTCGCGCCACGTGCCGAACACGCCGCGGTTCGCGACGCCGAGCTCGCGCGCCATGACGGCGGCGTTGCCGAGCTCGGAATGACAGTCGAGCGGGAGGTGAGAGCCATACAACGCGATGTTCTGCCGCAGCAGCCCGGCGACGCGCTCGAGTTGCGGACCCACCAGAGGTCGAGGTCCTCCCCAGAACAGGCCGTGATGGACGATGAGGAAGTCCGCCCCGCGCTCGCCGGCCATGCGCACGGTGGCGGCGCAGAGATCGACGGCAGCGGCGATGTGGCTGACCTCACCCGAGTTCGCGACCTGCAAGCCGTTCCAGGCCTCAGGTGCATCGCGGATCTTGCGGGTATCCAGGAGTTCGTCGCAGTAGCGGACGAGGTCCTCGAGGCGCACGATGGGCGGGTTTCGAGAGTGGTGTTGGGATCTGGACAGTATTACAACAATATCAAGACATCATTCATACAGTTAGCGACCGGCCTCAAGGCGTAAACACGGTGTAAACCACGTAAACAGTTGTTCTTGAGGAATCCACATCAGCGCGTAGACAAGCTGTGGACAACCTCAGGCACTTACGGAGCAGCGGTCGCGGGTTCCGGGGCCCCTTCCCCCATGCGCAACACGCCGTTGATCTCGCCGCCCTCCTGGACGAGCAGACGCCGAGTCGAGATGTCGCCATGCACGACACTGGTGGTCTGCAGCTCCACGCGCTCGGACGCCTGCACGCTCCCCCGCACTTCGCCGCCGATGATCGCCTCGCGGGTCACGACGTCTCCTTCGACCAGGCCCCCCTTCGCCACGAGCACCTGCCGGCCCGCCTGCACCGTGCCGACCACGGTGCCCTCCACTTTCACCACGCCTTCCGCACTGATGTCGCCGACCACCCGCATGCCAGAGCCGATGATCGACAGGCCGGCTTCCCCCGCCTGGGTCCCGGACTTCTCCGTGAAAATGGCCATCGTCAGTTCTCCTCCTTCTTCACGAGCGTGAGCGGGTCGAGCGACTGCCCCTCACGCCGGATTTCAAAGTGCAAGTGCGGCGCCGTGGACCGGCCCGAACTGCCGGTCAGGGCGATGACCTGTCCGGCGACCACCGAGTCGCCTTCGCGTACCAGAAGACGCGAGGCATGCCCGTACATGGTTTCATATCCGCCCGGATGGCGCAAGAGGACGAACATTCCGTAGTCCGCGTTGGTGGCGGCCTCCTCCACCGTGCCGCCCCCGGACGCACGGATCGGCGTGCCGATAGGAACCGCGATGTCGATGCCCTCGTGCGCCTCGCCGTCCCCACCGGTGCCCTCCCCCACTCGCCCGCGTGTCACGAAGCCCTGAACATCCAATGGCCAGTGCCGGGGCAGCGACGGCGTCGTCTCGTAGGGCCGGGTGCCGGCCAGCGCGGCGCGCACCGGCACGGCCCGCATGAGCTCGACCGAGGCGGCGGTCGTTGCCGCGGCTTTCCCGGTATCCAGGGGGGCGGACCCGCCGAGCAGCTTCCGCAGCGTCTGGTAGTTGGCTTCGGCCCGGTTCAATGCCGCGGCGAGCTGTTGGACGCGACCGTTCTCTTCGCGCAGCCGGGCCTGCTCGCGCTCCAGTCCGGGGACGCGGGCCGCCGCGCGCATGATCGGTCCCGCGAAGGCGAAGAAGAGCACCATCGCCAACCCCACGACGAGCGCACCCCACTTCCCTACCGCGAACGCCCACAGCGGGAGACGGTACTGTTTCGAGTCCACGTCGCCGTCGATGTGGACCACGATGGTGACGCTGCGTGGCTTCATCCGTCGAAGGGCGCTCCGAGAATCAGCTCGAGAATGCGGGCGAGATCGTCGTTCGAATAGAAGGAGACATGGAGCTGTCCCTTCCCTTTCGCGCGCAACGACACCCGAACGTCGGTGCCCAGGCGCCGGCGCAGCGCGTCCTCCACCCGCCGTACCTCGGGGGCGCCGGGCAGGCCGCGCTTGAGACGCGGCCGGCGCTCCGGCGCGCGTCCCCCCCGCACGCGGTCTTCCACGTCGCGCACCGACAGGCCCTGCGCCACGGCTTCGCGCGCCAGGGTGGTCGCCGTCCGGGGGTCCTCGAGGGCGAGCAGGGCGCGCGCGTGACCGACGGTGAGCTGCGCGTCGTGCAGCATCTGCAGCACGGCGTCGGGGAGCTTCAACAGGCGCATGGCATTCGCGACGGTCGAACGGTCGCGACCCACCGCGTCGGCCACGTCCTGCTGCGTCAGCTCGAACTCCGCGATGAGCCGCTCGTAGCCGCGCGCTTCGTCCACCGGGGACAGATCGTCCCGCTGCAGGTTCTCGATCAGGGCGAGCGTCAGCACGGTCCGGTCATCGACGTCGCGCCGCACGGCGGGGATCTTCTCCCACCCCAGTGCCTGGCACGCGCGCAGCCGCCGCTCGCCCGCGATCAGCTCGAAGACTCCGTGCCCGCCGGGGGCCGGGCGCACGACCACGGGCTGCAGCAACCCTGCCTGCTTGATCGACGACTTGAGCTCCTCGAGCGCCGTGGGATCGACGTCGCGCCGCGGCTGCAGCGGGTTGGGGCGGATATCCTGAATCGGCAGCTCCACCAGACTGCCTTCCCGCTCGGCTTCTTCGCGCGTGGGACCGAGCAGGGCTTCGAGCCCCCGGCCGAGCCGGCGTCGTCCTGCGGCTGTCTCCGTCATGCGGGTACCTCCGGTTCGGCGGTCGCAGGCAGGGCAGGGGAGGAGGAGGGTGCTCCCCCGCGCTCCACCCGTCGAATCAGCTCCTGAGCCACGGCGAGATAACTCTTGGCACCGACCGATTGGACGTCGTACAGCAGGATCGGCTTGCCGAAGCTGGGTGCTTCGGCCAGCCGCACGTTGCGCGGGATCGTCACGGCGAACATGCCGGCGCCGAAGTACTCCTTGGCCTCCTCCGCCACCTGCCGCGAGAGATTGAGGCGCGCGTCGTACATCGTCAGGAGCACGCCGTCGATGGCGAGCGCCGGATTGAAATTCCGTTGCACCAGCTTGATGGTGTTGAGCAGCTGGGAGAGTCCCTCCAGCGCGTAGTACTCACACTGAATCGGAATCAGCACGCCGTCGGCGGCGGTGAGGACGTTGAGGGTCAGCAGTCCGAGAGACGGTGGACAGTCCACGATGATGAACTGGTACTCGTCGCGCAGGTCGCGCAGCGCCTTGCGCAGCGCCGTCTCACGGCCGGAGCGGTTCACGAGCTCCAGCTCGGCGCCGACCAAATCCTGCGTCGCGGGAACGACGTCGAGGTATGGGAAGTGCACGGCGCGCACGCGCGCGTCGGCGAGCGGCACGCCCTCGAGCAACGCGTCGTAGAGCGAGCGCTTCAGCGTCACGCGATCGATGCCGACGCCGCTCGTGGCGTTGCCCTGGGGATCGGCATCGATCAGCAGCGTCTTGCGCTCGGCCGTGGCAAGCGAAGCCGCCAGGTTCACGGCGGTGGTCGTCTTGCCCACTCCACCCTTTTGGTTCGCGACGGCGACGACGCGAGAAGGCACGGTAACTCGTTATTTGATAAATAGTTAGCTTGCTACACACGTAACGTGTTGTCACCTAATCTACTGCGTTGCTGCCGGGGGGGAAAGAAGGGACCGTCGTTTCACGTGAAACTGGTCGCCGGACGCCGTTTCACGTGAAACACCCGGGATCAGGCGACGCGCCGACGCCACCGTAGCGCCTCCATCACCAGGTTATGGAGATCGCTGGGCGACACTCCGGGGATGCGTGATGCCTGTGCAAGCGACGCCGGTCGAATCCGATCGAGCTTCTGTCTCGACTCGGTCGACAGACTCGACAGCTCGAGGTAGCGCAGGTCTGGAGGCAGGGTGAACGACGCGAGCTCTGCCAACCGCTCGGCCGCCTCGCGCTCCCGCGCGAGATAGCCATCGTATTTCAGCTCGATCTCGGCGGCCAGCACCGCTGCTTCGCTGAAACCGCCGCTCACCCGCGCCCCGCGCAGCAGCAGCGCCAGTGATACGTGCGGTCGCCGGGCGAGCGTCGCGATACGCTCCGCTGCCGCGAGCGCGCCGCCTGCAGCGGCCAGCGCCGCAGCCGCCTGCGGTGGGGTGATCGAGGTGCTCCGCGCGACCTCCAGGACGCGCTCCTCTTCCTCGAGCCGCGACTCCGCCACCCGCCGCTCGGCGTCGTCGAGCAGACCGAGGCGCGCCGCGAGCGGATACAGTCTCCGCAGGGCGTTGTCCTGCCGGAGCAGCAATCGGAATTCCGCCCTGGAGGTGAACAGACGGTATGGCTCGTCCACGCCCCGCGTGACCAGGTCGTCTACCAGCACACCGATATACGCATCGCCGCGTCCGAGGACGACCGGCTCGAGACCGCGCAATCGGCGCACGGCGTTGATCCC
>DATGDT010000222.1:0-2918 GCA_035310725.1 Gemmatimonadales bacterium | reverse complement strand
GGTGCCGGGTGTCGGGGTCTGGCGGCCGCCGCGGCCAGCGCGGGACCTCCCAGATTCGCCAGCGCGTCGCCCGAGCCGCGCCGGAAGTCGACGAAGTCCATCCAGGACGAGGCCAGGGTCGGGGCCGGGGCCGGGGCATGCGTCGGGGCAGTCGCCGCGGGCTGCGGCCGTACGATCCGCGCGGAGCGCGCCGGACACAGCGTTTGTCCGCCGCCCATGCCGAGCGGCAGCAGCGCAACCAGCGAGATCCCGGTGTAGCGAACGCTGTGGAGCAGGGTGACCATATCGCTCCCCTCCAGTGGTTCCAGGAGCCGGGTGTCGGGTGCCGGGTGTCAGATAAAGGCCCTGACACCTGACTCCCGGCACCTGGCACCTATTCAGTTCGCAACGCCACCATCGGATCGACCCGCGTGGCCCGGTACGCAGGGAGGTAACTGGCGACCAGGGCGACGAGCGTCAGTACTGCCGCGACCGCGAGGAGCACCAGGGGATCGTGCGGCGACACCCCGTACAGCAGCGAGGCGATCGCCCGGCCTGCGGCCAGGGCGCCGGCCGCGCCCAGCACGACCGCGATGAGCGTGACCTGCAAGCCCTGCCGTAGCACGAGCCCCAGCACGCTGCTCCGGCCCGCGCCCAGCGCGATGCGGATGCCCAGCTCCTGCGTGCGCTGGGACACGACGTAGCTCAGTACGCCGTACAAGCCGATCGCCGCGAGCAGCACGCCCAGGCCGCCGAACAGCGCGAACAGGGAGGACCCGACCCGCCAGGGCTGCAGTTGATCCGCGTACAGCTGGGGCATGGGATCGATGCCGGGATACGGCAGGTCCGGGGAGCTGGCCTGGATCTCCCGGCGGACGTCGTCCACCAGAGGCTCGGCGGGGCCGGCCGTTCGGATGATCAGCGAGCTGGCGCCGTCGGAGAACACCGAGTCGGACTGGGCGAGCGGCACGAAGTACTGGACCACGATCTCGTCGGTGACCGCTTCCCGCCGAGCGTCCTCGACCACGCCGACCACTTCGAATGGCCTGGGGTCCTTGCCGATCTTCATCGTCTTCCCGAGCGGGTCCTCGCCGGGCCAGACGAGGTGCGCCATCGTTTCGTTGATTACGGCGACCCGCTGTGCGCCGGCGTTGTCGCTCTCCGCAAACGCCCGGCCCCGACGCACGGCGGTCCCCATGGTCCGGAAGTAATCGGGCGTCACGGCGGACACGTACGGTCCGCCGGTCTTCACGCTGGGAATCGAGTCGCGACCGGGAACGTCCAGGCTGACCGCATAGCTGGTCTGGAACGGAGTGCCGATCGAAAGACTGGCGCTGGTGATCCCGGGGAGTCTCAGCACGCGCTGACGGATCCGCTCGTAGGTGGCGTTGATCTCGGGACGCTTGTAACCCAGCAGGTCGAGATTCACCGTCGCGACGATCAAGCGGTCCGGGTCGAAGCCGAGGCGGAGGCCGAGCACTTTGTGCAGGCTGCTGATGAACAGTCCCGCGCCGGTCAGGAGCACGAACGTGAGCGCCACCTGGCCTACCAGCAGCCCGGTGCGCGTCGTGGAGCGGGCGACGCCCCCTTCGCGGGCGCCCGACTTGAGCGCCGAGGACAGATTGGGTACGCCCGCGTGGAGCGCGGGCGCGAAACCGGCGAGGAGCGCGGTGGCCAGCGCCAGGGCGGCGCTAAACGCGAAGACGCGGGGGTCGAGCGAAGCGGCCGTCGCGGCGCCGGGGAGCAGGGCGGCGCGCAGCAGCGGGCCGGCCCACAGCGTGACCAGAATCGCGGCGCCGAGCCCCAGCACGGCGAGCAGTGCGCTTTCGGCGTAGAGCTGCCGGATCAGTCGGCCACGGCCGGCCCCGAGGGCCACGCGCAGGGCGATTTCCCGGCGCCGCTGGAGGGCACGCGCCAGGAGCAGGTTGGCCACGTTGGCGCAGGCGATCAGGAGCACGGCGCCGCAGACCGCAATGATCCACACGGAGAGCTTCGCGGCCGGGTCCACATTGGGGCCGAGCGCCTTGTGCACCGAGCCCATCGAGACGGTAGCAGTGGAGTCTGCCGACCTGTCGCCACCGTCGCTCACATGGGCGCGGTACAGCGCGGTTCCCTCGCTCGCCGCCTGTGCGGCGGTAACACCGTGGGCGAGCCGGGCGATCGTCTGCAGCCACCAGCAGCCTTCGCACTCCAGCACTTGTGGCCACCGGCTCTCGGGAGCCGCGACGCTCATCGGCACCCACACGTCGGGACCGCTCAACTCCACCCCGGTGAATCCCCTGGGCGCGACGCCGATGATGGTGTACACGCCGGCATTGAGTTGCAGCGTCTTGCCGAGGACATCGGGCTCCCCGGCGAACTGGCGCTGCCAGAACTCGTGGCTCAGGACCGCGACGCGCTCCCCGCCCTTGCGGTCTTCCTCGGCCGTGAAGAACCGCCCGCGCTCGGGCTGTACCCCCAACAGTGGAAAGAACGAGGCGGTAACGAGCTCTCCGGTGACTCGCTGGGCGCCAGTGCCGCGGCCCAGGCTGAACCCCCCTCCCGCATACGCCGCGACCGACGAGAGCGTGTGGGCGTGATCGCGGAGATCCGCGTAGCGCGGGAACGTGGCGATGCTGAAGGTGGACGTGCCGAACGGCGGCTGCGTCCTGGTGACGTTGACCCGCACGACGCGATCGGGGTCGACCACGTGCGCCGGGGGCCGGAAGAACAGGCGATCGACCACGCCGAACGCCGCGCTGTTGGCGCCGATGCCGAGCCCCAGCGTGAGCACGGCCGCGAGTGTGAGCCCGGGGCTCTTGGCGAGCGAGCGGGCCGCGAAGCGGAGATCCTGGAGGAGGGTGTCCACGATGGGGTCAGGCGACCGGCGTACCGGCCCGCTCCTCCACCACGCGTCCATCGAACAGCTCGATCGTGCGATCGGCATGGGCGGCGTAGCG
>DATGDT010000221.1:0-13617 GCA_035310725.1 Gemmatimonadales bacterium | reverse complement strand
TGGAATCACCCGCGACGCGTTCAGGACGAGGACGTCGGCAGGGGCGACGAAATCGGGGAGATCGGCAAAGCGCCGGTGCGTCACGGTACCGCTCGAGCGGTCCAGCACCAGCAGCCGCGACGCCCCGCGGTCGGGGAGCGGTTCCTGGGCGATGAGCTCCGCTGGGAGGTCGTATTCGAAATCTGATGTGCGCATGATTGCGGATTGCGGATTCCGGATTGCGGATTGGCAGCGCAAGCACTGTCGTTGGTCGTGGGATCGGACTCCAATCGTCCAATCCGCAATGCTAGGGATCGAACATTGTCGGTTGCTCGGGAGGGGAAGAGCGGCGGGGTGGCTCGAACCCGAAGTGCCGATAGGCGCCGGCGGTGGCGCAGCGCCCCCGCGGCGTGCGCGCCAGGAAGCCCTGCTGCATCAGGAACGGTTCGTACACTTCCTCCAATGTGCCGGGATCCTCGCCTACGGCCGCCGCGATGGTCGTGAGCCCCACGGGCCCGCCGTCGAACTGCTCGATGATCGTCTTGAGGATCCGCGCGTCCATGTCGTCCAGGCCGAACTCGTCCACGTCGAGCCGTTTCAGCGCCTCGGCGGCGACGGCCGCCGTGATCGTGCCACCGGCGCGCACCTGGGCGTAGTCGCGCACCCGCTTGAGCAGCCGGTTGGCCACGCGCGGCGTGCCGCGGCTGCGGCGGGCGATCTCGGCGATCCCCGCGACGTCAGCCGCAACCCCCAGGATCCCGGCCGAGCGCTTCACGATCTGCGCGAGATCGTCGGGTGGGTAGTAGTGCAGCCGCTCGACGAGACCGAAACGCGCGCGCATCGGCGGCGTGAGCAGACCGAAGCGCGTCGTGGCGCCGATCAGGGTGAAGCGCTCGAGCTGCATCGGAATCGTCTGGGCGTGCGGTCCCTCGGCGATGCGCACGTCGACGCGGAATTCCTCCATCGCGGGATAGAGGAACTCCTCCAGGGCCGGTCGCAGCCGGTGCACCTCGTCGATGAAGAGGATGTCCCCGGCCTTCAGCCCCGTGAGCATGCCGACCAGGTCGCCGGGGCGCTCGAGCACCGGCCCCGACGTCGTGCGGATGTCCACCCCCAGCTCGCGCGCCATGAGCAGCGCGAGTGTGGTCTTGCCGAGCCCCGGGGGACCGAAGAACAGCGCGTGGTCGAGCGACTCCTTGCGCTGCTTGGCCGCGTCGATCGCGATCTGGAGGGATTCCTTGACCTTCGCCTGGCCCACGAACTCGTCGAGACTCGAGGGACGCAGGGCCGCGTCGGTGACGCGCTCGTCGGGGAGCGCCTCGGGCGTCGTGACTTCCGGGCGCGCCACCCTGCGCCGCTACTTCCCGGCGGGACGCGCCCGCCAGCGCACCGGTCGCGCGTCGGCCTCGATCTCGTGCCGCGTGTGGCACGTCACGCACGCATCCGTCGCGCGCGTCACCCCCGCGGGGAGCAGCTTGCGGTTGGTCACCCCGCAGCGGGTGCAGATCCACTCAGCGGTCACGGAACTCATCGCGGTCGTCATGGGCTCACTTGGCTGTCAGGATGTGGAGGGCGCGGCGCACCAGCGTCTCGGCGTCGGCCTGCGCGCCGTCGCCCGTCAGCGCCTGCCGCAGCGCCCGCTCGGCCTCGGGCGCGCCGTACCCCAGCCGCTCGAGCGCGGCCAACGCCGACTCGGCCGGGCCCGACAGCGCGGCCGGGGCCGCACCGCCCACAAGCTCGCCGAGCTTGTCGCCGAGTTCAAGCGCCAGGCGCTCGGCGAGCTTGCGGCCCACGCCACTCACACTGGAGAGGGTGGCCACGTCCTTCTTCTGGATCGCCCGGGTGCCTCGCTCGGCGCCCAGGGTCGAGAGAAACGCCACCGCGATCTTCGGCCCCACGCCGGTCACCGTGATGAGACGCTGGAAGAGTCGCCGTTCCGTGTCTTCGAGAAAGCCGTACAGCGACCAGCCGTCCTCGCGCACCACCAGCTCGGTGGCGAGGGTCACCGTCGCGCCCAGGCCCGGCAGCCGCTCCATCACTCCCAGCGGCACGGTCACTTCGTAGCCGACGCCGCCCGTCGTCTCCACCACCACCCGATCGGCTCCCTTGGCGGCGAGGCGGCCGGAGACCGAAGCGATCACGAGCGGATGATGTAGGTGAGCGCGACGGCGACGCCGTCCGCCGCGTCGGCGGGCCGCGGCGCGTGTTTCAGGCGCAGCAGCCGGGCGACCATCGCCCCGACTTGTGCCTTGGGCGCGCCGCCCACCCCCGCCACCGTCTTCTTCACCATCTTCGGCGCGTACTGCGCGATGTCGAGCCGATGCTGCTCGGCCGCGAGCAGCACGACGCCGCGCGCGTGGCCGAGGACGAGCGTGGTGTGGACATTCTTGTGGTAGAACGCGTCTTCGAGGGCGAGCGCGGTGGGATGGTGCCGCTCGATCAGATCGACGATGCCTTCGTGCAGCTCCGCGAGGCGGCGCGGCAGCGAGGCGTGGCGCGCGAACCGGATGACCCCGCACTCCACCAGGTGGCCGAACCTCCCCCCCCCGCTCACCCCCGACGCGCCGTTGCCGTACTCGACGACACCGTAGCCGGTGACCGATGTTCCCGGGTCGATCCCCAGGACCCTCACGTCACCCGCCGACCTCGGCCATCGCCTCAGCGTCGATGTCGAAGTTCGAGAACACCTTCGCGACGTCGTCCATCTCTTCGAGCGCTTCCATGAGCGCGAGCAGCTTCTTGGCGTCGCCGCCTTCGACCTTCACCGTGCTCTTGGGGAGCAGCGCGATCTCGGCGCTTTGCACCGGCAGACGCTTCCCCTTCAGGGCCTCCGAGACCGCGTGCAGCTGGTGGGGCGAAGTCGACACGAGGATCGTGTCGCCGTCCTTCACGAAATCGTCCGCGCCTGCGTCGAGCGCCGCCTCCATGGCGGCGTCCTCGTCCACCTTGGTCGCATCCAGCGCGATCTGGCCCTTGCGGTCGAACATCCAGGCGACCGAGTTCGCCGCGCCGAGGTTGCCCCCGTGCCGCTGGAACTGGTGCCGGATGTCCGCGACGGTGCGGTTGGGATTGTCGGTGACGGACTCGATTAGGATCGCGGCGCCACCCGGACCGTAGCCCTCATAGGTGACTTCCTGATACTCCACGCCCTCGAGCTCGCCCGTGCCTTTCTTGACCGCGCGGTCGATGTTGTCCCAGGGCATGTTCTCGGCCTTGGCTGCATCGATCGCCGTTCGCAGCCGCGGGTTGCCCCCCGGGTCCCCGCCGCCCGCGCGGGCCGCGATCGTGATCTCCCGGATGAGCCGCGTGAACAGCGCTCCGCGCTTGGCGTCGGTGACCGCCTTCTTGCGCTTGATCTGCTTCCACTTGCTATGACCGGCCATGGCCCTGAAAAGTACTGCTTGACCGTGCGGCCCCGCCACAGGTAGCATACCCGGGCGATGCGCCGGAACATCATTCCCTCCTTCATCTTCCTCGTCCTGGCCACGGCGTGCGACCGCCGGCAGGAAGCGGACCCCCGCGCCATGGTGCAGAAGGCCATGCAGGGCGTGCTCGTCTATCCGCTCTCCACCGAGGTGGGCATCGCCGCCGGAGCGGACGCGGCCCAGGTGACGCTCACGACGACCGATTCGGCCGGGAAGGTCGCCCGCTGGTTCCGCCAGGCCCTGCTGGCGAACGGCTGGACCCTCGTGAGCGACGCCACCAGCCCTGACGGTTCGATTTCCATGAGCGCGACCCAGGGGAAGCGCCCGCTGTGGATCACCCTGCATCCCAACGTCGGTGCGCCCGGCACCACCTACACGGTGATCGGGGCGGTGGTCCCGCAGGACTCGACGGCCGCGAGGGATTCAGGAGGAATGCCGGCACGCGACAGCGCGCCGGCTCGCAAGACGCGATAAGAGGGTCAGGGGGAGAGGTTAGTCCAGCATGTCCTCGAACCGCAGCCAGCGCCGGTAGAAGTAGAGGTCTACGAAGCCGGTCGGCCCATTGCGGTTCTTCGCGACCAGCAGCTCGGTCGCCCCATCCACGCCATAGCCCGGATTGTACATCTCCTCGCGATAGAGGCCGAGGACCACGTCGGCGTGCTGCTTCACGGCGCCGAGATGGCCGAAATCGTCGAGGGCGGGCCGTGGGTTCGTGCGTCCGGGCGCGAAGCGCGGCAGCTGCGAGACCACGAGCAGCGCCGCCTGGCGCTCGAGCGCTTCGGCCTTGAGCCGGCGCAGCACGGCCGCCATCTCCTCGTCCTGCGCCCCGGCGCTGGTGCCCGCGGGAGGCGGGACGAGCTGCAGGTAGTCCAGCACGATGAGGGCGAGCGGCCTGAGATCGTCGAGGCGGGCCAGCGCGCTCTCGAGATCCTGCGCCGCGAGCGGGAGGAGCGAGAGCGGGAGGCCGCGCAGCCGCACGGCGGCCGCGCCGATGCCGGCGCGCAGTTGATCGCTCAAGGCGCCGGCGCGCAGCTCGTCCACCGACACGCGTCCCTCGAGGGCGAGCGCCCGTTCCATGAGGCGTTCTTCGTCCATCTCACCCGAGAGCAGGGCCACCCCGAGGTTCTGCCGGGCGACGCGCAAGGCGAGTCCGAGGACGAGCGAGGACTTGCCGACGCCCACATCCCCGCCCAGCACCACGAGGTCGCGGCGCCGCAGGCCGCCGCCCAGCAGGCGGTCGATCGAGGGAAAGCCGGTCGGCACGGTGTCGTTGGGGACTTCTCCCGGGCGCTGCGCGTCCACGCGGTGGACCACGGATTCGAGCGATGGACGTCGCGGCAGGCGATGGGAGCCCATGCGCCTAATGTAAGCGCGCGTCCCGCGCGGCCGCCGCCACGGCCTCGGCGGCTTCCGCTCCCAGGACGTCGCGGGTCGGCGCGACGAGCTGTGCCAGCACGACGGCCGCGGCGGCGGGCGTCCCCGGCTCGAGCTGCGCGCGCGCACCGCTCAGGGCCCGCTTGAGCGGAGCGGGGAGCGCGAGCCCCCCGAGTCGATTCTCGAGCGCGACGAGCCGCCGGCGGTGGTTCTTCAGGCTGATGGGATCGGGCGGCAGGAGCGCTTCCGCGGCGCGCAGTACGAGCCAGAGCGCGTACAGGCCGTCGCGACGGGGACCACGCTCCGCCTCCGCCACCAGCGCCACCAGGCGCGCCTCGCTCGCCGTCACCGCACCGACGCCGCTCACGCGACCAGCGCCTCGGCCGCGGCGGCCACCTCGTCCGGGCCGATGTCGCGGAGACAGCGGTGGTGACCCATGGGGCAGCTCGGACCTCCCATGGTCGAGCACGGGCGGCAGTCGAGGCGGCGCTCGAGCACGGTCGCCCTCGCTCTATAAGGAAAGAACCCGAACTGCTCCACGGTCGGACCGAACAGCGCGACGACCGGTGTGCCGACGCCGGTCGCCATGTGCATGACGCCGGTGTCGCCGGTGACCGCGACCCGCGCCCGCGCGAGCGCCGCGCCGGTTTCCTGCAGCGTGAAGACCCCGGCCGCGTTCGCGGCCAGCGGGACGAGCGCCTCCGCCGCGGCGCGGTCCTCCGGACCGCCGACCGACAGCAGCGCGTAGCCCCGGTCCCGCAGGCGCTGCGCGAGAGCGAGCCAGCGCTCCTGGGGCCAGCGCTTGGTGAAGTGCGCCGCGCCCGGGGCGAGCACCGCCAACGGCCGGGCGTCGAGCCCGCGCTCGCCGAGCCAGTGCGCCGCCCGCTCGCGCGCGGCGGCGGCGAGATGGAACTCCGGCGGGCCGCCGTCGGGCCGCACGCCCAGACCCCGGGCCGCCTCGAAGTAGCGCTCGGCCACGGGAACCCGGCGGAAGTACAGATCGATCTTGGTCGAGACCAGCACGCCGCGCGCGAGCTTCCGCTTCGAGTAGCCGCGCCACGGGCAGCGCACGAGGAGGCGCAAGGCCGCGCTGCGCAGGCTGCCGTGGAGATCGAGCCCACGCGTGGGGTGGAGCACCGCCAGCCGCCGGGCCAGCGCCCGCACCGACTCGCCCGGCGCCAGCGTCACCACCCGCGACAGGTGCGGATTGTCGGCCACGAGGGGCGCCATGGCGTGCTTCGTGACGAAGACGATCTCGGCGTCGGGATGGTGGGCGCGGAGCGCGCGGACGAGCGGGGTGGTGAGGAGCACGTCGCCGATGGAGCTGAAGCGGACGAGGAGAAAGCACGCCACGAGGGGCTAAGGTACGGAGTTTCCGTTGCCGGGCGAGCCCCCGCCCGGCTACCTTACGCCCCGATGCCCCGTCCCAAGACCATCCTCTGGGTGGACGACGAAGTGGACGGCCTCGCCGCCCACCGCCGCTTTCTCGAAGAGCAGGGGTTCGCCGTCGAGCAGGCGGCGCACGGTGACGATGCGCTGGCCCTGCTGCGCAAGCAGCCCTATTCGGTCGTGCTGCTCGACGAGCAGATGCCGGGCCGCCGCGGCCTCGAGCTGCTGGGCGAGATCCGCGCCATCGATCCCGCCATGCCGGTCGTGATGGTGACGCAGAGCGAGGACCAGGGGACGCTGCGCGAGGCGATCGGCGTCGAAGTGGACGACTACCTCGTGAAGCCGGTGCATCCCCGCCAGATTCTCTCCGTCGTCACGCGGCTCGTCGAGGGCGACCGCATTCGCCAGCAGCGGCTGGCGCGCGACTTCGTGACCCGATTCCGCGAGCTGGAGGCGCGCCGCGGCGCCGCGCTGGCCTGGCGCGAGTGGATCGAGCTGGTGGTCGAGCTGGTCCGCTGGGAGGTGCGGCTCTCGGCCGGGAACGAGCCGGGACTGTCGGAGGCCCTGAAGTCGCTGCAGGTCGGGCTGCGCAAGGACTTCGCCGAGTTCGTGAAGCGCAACTATGCCCGCTGGCTGTCGCAGCCGGAAGGCGACCGGCCCCCGCTGTCGGTGGACGTCGGGGCCGAGTTCCTCGTTCCCATCCTGCAGGGATCCAACAAGGCGTTGCTCATCGTGGTGGACTGCCTGCGCCTCGATCAGTGGGAGGTGCTGCGGGAGATGGTGACGCCGCTGTTCGACGTGGAAGAGTCCCATTATTTCAGCATCGTCCCCACCGCGACGCCGTTTTCCCGCAACGCGATCTTCTCGGGGATGTTTCCCATGGAGATCGCCGCGCGCCATCCGAAGTGGTGGGGCCAGCCGTCCGACGAAGAGAGTCTCAACGTCTACGAGCCGCAGCTCCTCGCCGAGCAGCTGGAAGACCTGATGGGCCGCCCCGTGCCGGTGCGCTACGAGAAGCTCTTCTCGGCGGCCGACGGCGGGGATCTGCTGCGCCGCCTGCCGGCGCACCTCGCCCAGGACGGGGTCACGGCGCTGGTGTTCAATTTCATCGACCTCCTCACCCACGGCCGATCCGAGAGCGCGATCCTGTACGAGGTGGCCCGCGACACGGCGGCGTTGCGCAGTCTGACGCGGACCTGGTTCGAGCGCTCGCCGCTGCGCGCCGCGCTCGAGGAAGCCGAGCGCCGCGGCGTCACGGTGCTGCTGACCACCGATCACGGATCGATTCACTGCGAGACGCCCGCCACGGTGTTCGCCAAGCGCGACACCACCGCGAACCTGCGCTACAAGTTCGGAGAGGACCTGCGCGCCGAGGATCCCGAGGCGGCAATCGCCGTGGAGGATCTGAAGGCGTGGGGGCTGCCGCCGATGGGACTGGGCGTGCGCATGCTGCTCGCCACCGGTGACCGCTTCTTCGTCTATCCCACGAAGCTGCGCGAGTACCAGGCCCGCTATCGCGGCTCGTTCCTGCACGGGGGCGTGAGTCCTGAGGAAGTGATCCTGCCGGTGGCGCTGCTCACGCCGCGCCGGGCCGGCCGGGGAGGGGGAGTCCGCTAGATGGCCGAGGGGCGCGGCGCACGCCTCCTCCGGCTGCTCCGTCCGTACCTTCCGTTGTTCGCCGCCACCATCGGCGCCACCATCGTGGCGTCGATCCTCGACGGCTTCACCTTCGTCCTGCTGATCCCGTTTCTGCGCACGCTGTTCCATCAGCCCGCGATCGCCGCCGACGGCGGCTCCGCGATCCAGGCTTTGCTGCGCAAGATCGCGGGCCCGTTCCTCGCGACCGGCGAGCCCTCGGTGGCGCTGCGCAACGTGGTCCTGGTGCTGCTCGCGGCGCTGATCCTCAAGAACGCCTGCGAGTACCTGTCGGCCTACTGGTCGGTGGTGATCCAGGAAGGGGTAGTGCGGGATCTGCGGGTACGCCTGTTCCGGCACCTCCAGACCCTGCCGCTCGCCTTCTTCCAGCGCACCAGGGCTGGCCAGACGGTGGCGCGACTCATCACCGACGCCGATCAGGTCAAGACAGCGGTCAGCGCTGCGCTCGCGTCGCTGATCCAGAACTGCGTGATGATCGCCGTCTATCTGGCCGTGATGCTCGGGTTGTCCGTCCGCCTCTCCCTCGTGGCGCTGGTCTTCGCGCCCATCCTGTTGTTCGTCATCCGCCCGCTGGTGCGCCGGCTGCGCCGTCGGTCGCGCGAGGTGGCGGCCGAGCGCGGCGAGCTGACGGCGCACGTGAGCGAGATGATGAATTCGGTGAAGCTGGTGCGGGCCTACACCGCCGAGACGTACGAGGCCGGCCGGTTCCAGGAGCTGGCCAGCCGGTTCCGGAAGCGGGTGCTTCGCGCCCAGCGCTTCTCCAGCCTCACGAGCCCGGTGAGCGAGGTGTTCGGCGGCATGATGATCGTCGCGATCCTCTGGTACGGGACGCTGCTGGCGCTGCAGGCCACGCGCGGGCTCGGGCCCGAGGAGCTGATCACCTTCCTCATCGTGGCGCTGCGCCTCAACTCGCCGATCAAGTCCATCGCCAACTACCCGGCGATCATGGCCGGCGCGGTGGCGGCGGCCGACCGGGTGTTCGAGGTGCTCGATCTTCCGGCGGAAGAAACCGACCGTCCCGGAGAAACGACGGCGCGCTTCGCCGGGCAGATCGAGTACCACGGGGTGTCCTTCGCCTACGGGCAGGACGCGGCCGTGCTGCGCGACGTGAATTTCGAAGTGCGGCGCGGTGAGGTGGTGGCGATCGTCGGTCCGTCCGGGGCGGGTAAGACCACGCTGGTCGACCTGCTGCCCCGTTTCTACGAGCCGTCGAGCGGCGTGATCCTGTTCGACGGCGTGCCGATCACCCGCTACACGCGCTCCTCGCTGCGCGGCCTCATGGGGATCGTGTCGCAGGAAACGATTCTCCTGAACGATACCGTGCTGTCTAACATCGCCTACGGGAAGCCCGACTATACGCTGGAGCAGGTGCAGGCCGCGGCGCGGGCGGCGAACGCCGCGGAATTCATCGAGCGCCTCCCCGAGGGCTATGACACGGTGCTCGGCGAGCGTGGCACGCGGCTCTCCGGGGGCCAGCGGCAGCGCATCGCGATCGCTCGCGCGCTGCTGCGCGATCCGCCGATTCTCATCCTCGACGAAGCGACGAGCGCCCTCGACACCGAATCGGAGCGGCTGGTGCAGGAGGCGATCGACCGGCTGATGCAGCACCGCACGGTGTTCGTCATCGCGCACCGGCTCGCCACGGTGCAGCACGCCGACCAGATCCTCGTGCTGGCCGAAGGCCGCATCGTGGAGCGCGGCACGCACGACGAGCTGCTGGCGAAGGACGGCCTGTATCGCCGGCTCTATCATCTGCAATTCGGTCCCGCCACGTGATGCTGTCCGGCTTCACCATCGTCCGCAACGCGATCAAGCTCGATTTCCCCATCGTCCCCGCGATCCGCTCGGTACTCGAGGTGTGCGACGAGGTCGTGGTGAACGTGGGGAAATCCGAGGACGAGACCCGCGATCTCGTGGCCGGCGTGAACGACCCCCGGGTGCGCATCATCGACAGCGAGTGGGACTTCACCCGCAAGAACGAGATGCTGTCGCAGGAGACTCTCAAGGCCATGGCCGCCTGCCGGGGCAGCTGGGGGATCTACATCCAGGCGGACGAAGTGCTGCACGAGGACGGGGCGCGCGTCCTGCGGGACCGCACGCGGGAATGGGACGGCGATGCGCGGGTGGAGGGGCTGCTGGTGCGCTATCTCCATTTCTACGGCGGCTTCGACACCGTGGCGACCAACCGCCGCTGGTACCGCCGCGAGGTGCGCTGCATCCGGCTGGGGCACGACATTCGCCCCTATCAGGGCGCGCAGGGTTTCCGGGTCGGCCCGGAGTACCGGAAGATCCGCGCCCGCCCGACCGACGCCGTGATGTTCCATTACGGGTGGGCTCGGCCCGCCCGCGCCATCCGCGAGAAGCTCGAGATTTCCAAGATCATCTATCCCTGGAGCCGGGAGCGCTCGGCACAGGAGCAGGAGCGCGGCTACCTGGAATGGCTGCCGCTGCTGAAGCCGTTCACGGGAGCCCATCCCCGGGCGGCCCAGGAGTGGGTGCGCGAGCGGATGGTGGATCCCGAGCGCCGGATCGGCCCACGGCACTTCAAGCCGGAGCACCTGCGGTTCTATTTGTCGGACTGGATCGAGCGGCTGACGGGCGAGCGGATCTTCGAGTTCAGAAACTATCAACTGATCTAGAAGGGACGAGGGACGAGGGACGGGTGAGAGCCGTGCATACTCGTCCCTCGTCCCCCGTCCCTCGTCCCTTACATCGTCCAGGGCGTGGCTCTCCCCGCCGGCAGCTCCCCCGTCTCGCGCAGGTGCTCGTAGACCCGGACATACTCCTCCGCCATCACGCGATGGGTGAAGTAGCGCTCCGCGTGCGACCGGCACACCTCGGGCTTGCGTGACGCGATCGTCCGCGACGCCTCCACCATCTCGTCGAGCGTGTCGCACAGCGCCCCGACCTCGGCCGTGAGCACCTCGGGCAGGGCGCCCCGCCGGGTGGCGAGCACCGGCGTCCCCGAGAACAGCGCCTCGATCGTCGTGAGCCCGAAGGGCTCGTCCCACAGGGCCGGCATCCACAGGCAGCGCGCGCCGGAGAGCAGCTCCGCCTTCTTTCTCCCGTCCACTTCACCCACGAAGCGGATCTTGATCGAGAAGCTGGGCCGCCAGCCGCCGGCGAGCAGCAGGCGCCGGTTGGTGCGTTTCGCACCCTCGATCGCCCAGTGGTAGCCCTTCGCGCTGTGCAGCCGCCCGATGAAGAAGTCGTAGTCGTGTTTCTTGGTCTGAAACAGGAATTCCCGGGGGTCGAGCCCCGCATACACGAACGCCGCGGCGCCGTGACGGGCCGCATGGTTCCCGGAGAGGAACGTGGCGTGCGGCGGCACGGCCTCACCCTGTTTCAGGTTGCCGTAGATCGTCTGCAGGAACGGGGGGCCGGCGGGGATGCGGTGCAGCGGACGGCAGTGTGCGTGCGCGACGTCCGCGTCCCGGGGCAGATGCGGGGCCAGATCGAAGTTCGGATCGCTCAGCCGCTGCGCGGGCAGCTCGACGACCGTCGCCTCGGGCAGCTTCGTGCCCGGGGCCGCGATCAGCGTCACGCGATGGCCGAGTTCGACGAGTCCGCGCACCAGCGCGACGACGATGCGCTCGGTGCCGCCGTACCCCTTCACCGGCAGGCGGTGGTGCGAGATCACGGCGATGTGCATCGGGGCCACAGTATAACTAGCTTCGCTCCATGCGCGAGGCCCCGCTCACCGTTTTGCAGCTGACTTTTCAGGGCGACGGCGCCGGCTCGACGCAATCCATCCTCAACCTGAGCGAGCAGCTCGCGCGCCGGGGGATGCGCGTGCTGGTCGGCTGCCGGGCCGAGTCCCTGCTGTTCCGGTCGGCGGGCGCAGTGGGGCTCGGCGTCGTGGCGCTCGACTTCACCCGCCTGCGCCCGCTGGCGCGCACGCTGGCCGGCGTGATGGCGCGCGAGCGCGTGGACGTGGTGAACAGCCACGCGACCCGCGACCGCCGCGCGCTCACCTGGCTGCGGCTGACCGGGCGCCTGCCCCAGGCGTTCGTCGTCACCCGGCGGACCATGCCGCTCACCTCGCCGCTGGAGCTCCGTCTCGTGGGAACGGCCGCTGATCGTACCATCGCGGTGAGTGGCGCGGTGGCCCGCGCGCTGGCACGCCGCTGGCACCCGCTGGCGCGGGTGCGCATCGTCCCCAACGGCATCGACCTCGCCCGTGTCGACGCCGAGCCGGACGACGCCGAGGTGGCGGCGGCGCGCGCGTCGCTCGGCGAGGTCGGAGACCGGCGGGTGGTCGCCGTGATCTCCCGCCGCAAGGATCAGGACGTGTTGCTCGCGGCGTTGCCCGCGGTGCAGACCCCGGTCCTTCTCGCCTGCGTCGGCATCGAACCCGATGCCGGGCTCCGCGCCCTCGCCGCCGCCCTGCCGGAGCGCCACCGCGCGGCGTTCATCCCGTTCGTCCCCCGGCCCCTCGCCTACTACCGGATCGCCGCCGTGGCGGCGCTGCCGTCGCGCATCGAGGGGCTGTCGCAGAGCCTGCTCGAGGCCATGGCGTTGGGGCTGCCCGTCGTGGCGTCCGATGCGGGCGGCAACGCCGACCTGATCAGCGACGGCCGTACCGGATTGCTCGTGCCACCGCTCGAGCCGGCGGCGTGGGCGAGTGCGCTCGATCGCCTGCTCGGTGCCCAGGAGCGGGCAGCGGGCATCGCGGCGGCGGGACGCGCCCTGGTGCGGCGGGAGTTCACGATCGAGCGGACGGCGGAGCGAACCGAGGCGGTGTATCGGGAGGCGCTGCAGCGCCGTCTTCATGCTTTGCCGTCCCGCCCATTGTAGTTTTCGCTGTCGATGCGGTTTCGCTCTGCTCCCTTCGCCCTCGCAGCGCTCCTCGGCGGCACAGGCTGTCGCTCGGCGCTCAATTACTCCGGCCTCGACGGCCCACGGTACGTCGGGGGCGTCGAGCCGGTGCGCCCGGCGCTGAGCTTCCATGGGGCCACGCCGGATTCGATCCGCATCGTCACGTTCAACATCAAGTTCGCCCTACACGTCGACCGCGCCGCAGCGCTGCTGCAGTCCACGCGGGAGCTCCACCCCGCGGACATCGTCACGGTGCAGGAGATGGATGAGCCGGGCGTGCGGGCCCTGGCCGCCGCGCTCGGCATGTCCTACGTGTACTATCCCGCCACCGTACACCCTCAGACCGGCAGGGATTTTGGTAACGCGGTGCTGTCGCGCTGGCCGATCACCGGCGACAGGAAAGTCATCCTGCCGCACCTCGGCCGGTGGGAGCGGACCGAGCGCGCCGCGGTCGGCGCGACGATCCTCGTCGGGGCGATCCCGATCCGCGTCTACAGCGTCCATCTCGGCACGCCGCTCGAGATCGGACCGGGGGGCAAGCGCGACCAGGTGCGCGCCGTACTGCGCGACGCCGTGGCCTACTCGCACGTGGTCATCGCCGGCGACATGAACGGGCAGAGCATCGGCCGCGAGTTCGTGGCACACGGGTATCGCTGGCCCACCGAGCACGAGGGGGCCACCTCCAGCTTCTTCAGTTTCGATCACATTTTCCTGCTCGGACTGGGCGACCACGCCCACACGGGCGTGACCCGCGACGATCTCCAGGCCAGTGACCATCGGCCCGTTTGGGCGACCATCGCGTTGGGCCCGGACCTTCCGCGCACCTTCACCCAATCTTCAGGGACGGGTCCTTAGCCTCCTCCTAGAAGTCGGGTGGAGGAGGAATGGCGGCCCGGGCAGCATCCCTCGCTGTAGTAGTGCTCGCTGTTGCTTCAGTCAGCCAGGCGCAAGACACCTTGCCGCCCAGCCAGGGCGG
>DATGDT010000220.1:0-9138 GCA_035310725.1 Gemmatimonadales bacterium | reverse complement strand
GGCGGGCGGCCCCGATTCCGCTGTCCTCGCCCTCGACTGGCAAAAACTGCTCGGCCAGGCGCCCGACTACGTCACCTTCAACGGCCGCTCGGCGCAGTATGCGACCGCGCCGATCCTCGTCCCGCCGCGGCAGACGGTCCGGCTGTATCTTGTGAACGCCGGCCCGAATCGCGTGTCGTCGTTCCACGTGGTCGGGGGGATCTTCGACCACGTGTACCTCGATGCTTCCTCAGCGCCGACCCTCACCGGGGTCCAGACCGTGGGCGTGCCCGTGGGCGGCGGGGCCGTGTTCGAGGTGCGCCTCGCCGAGCCTGGCGACTATCCGTTCGTCTCCCACGCGTTCGCCGATGCCACGAAGGGCGCCGTGGGGGTCCTGCGCGCCAAGTGATGATTGAGGCGTCGCCGCCACAGGCAGGGATCGCCACACGCCCGTAGCCGAACGCAGACCACCGAGCGATCATTGAGACACCTGCATGGCCGACCGCCGCCTCACCCCGATTCCTGAAGTCCCGCGACACCAGCGGCGCTGGACGCCTCCGACGCTCACCGCCGGCTCCGCCATGACGCTGCGCGCGCCCTTGCGCGGCGCCATCTACGTCGTGCTCATCGGCCTCACCGCGGCCGGTCTCATCTACTCGCTCCAGCAGGTCATCGCCCGCAACCAGCGCGTCCAGGTCCGTCTCGCGGAGATGGAGGGGTGGGTCAACCTGCTGAACGCGCGGGAGTGGGAGGCGCGCACGGGGGTGATCAGCTCCGATCACCACACCGACGTCGCGGAAAGCCAGCAGCACATGCGCTCCATCATCGCCGAGCTGCGTGAGCGCACCGGGAAGCGGCCCAGGGAGCAGGCGGGCTCCCGTTCGGGGATCGCGAACCTCCAGCAGGTGGAGGCGGATGTGGGCGCGTACCTGGTGGCCGTCGATTCGATGTTCCAGCTGCTGGCTCGCGACCGGCGCCCTGAGGCCCAGAACCTGGCGGAGGCGACCGTGGATCCCGCCTTCGAGAATCTGCGCCGGTCGCTGCAGGCCGCGCGGGCCTACTACGCGACCGCCGGGGAGCGCGCCATCCGGCTGGCGAACATCTCGTCCCTGGCGGGCGTGCTCATCGCCATGAGTCTGATCTGGGTCCTCCTGGGGCGCAGCGCCCGGCAGCGCGCCGAGACCCAGACGCTCGACACCGAGCGGCGCACCCTGGCGGCGAGCGAAGCGCGCTGGCGCGCGCTGATCCTGAACGGCGAGGACGCCGTGCTGGTCGTCGATCCAACCGGGGCGATCGACTACGCCTCGCCCAACGCGGACCGCGTCCTCGGCCTGCCGAGCGGGGGACTGGGCGACTCGGTGCTGTCCGCCCTGCCACCGGACCTGCGTCCCGCGATGCTGGTGCTGCTGGAGGCGAGTCAGCGCGAGCCGGGGCGCCCGCGTGTGCAGGAGCTCCAGCTGGGCGACGGCACGCCGCGCTTCCTCGAAGTCGTGGCCACGAACCTGCTCGCCGACTCGGCGGTGAACGGCATCGTGCTCAACCTCCGCGACCTCACCGAGCGGCGGGCGATGGAAGAAGCCCTGCGCCAGAGCCAGGAGCAGCTGCTGCACGCCCAGAAGATGGAAGCGCTGGGCCGGCTCGCGGGCGGCATCGCCCACGACTTCAACAACCTGATGATGGCGATCTCGGGGTATACCGAGCTGGTGCTGCAGGACCCGTCGATCTCCCCCACCTCGCGCGACGACGTCGCGCAGATCCGCCGGGCCGTGTTCCGCGCGGCCGAGCTCACGCAGCAGATCCTCGCCTACAGCCGGCGCCAGATGCTGCAGCCAGTGCCGGTGAACCTGAATCTCCTGCTGGGCGAGGCGAGCGGGATGCTGCGGCGGCTGATGCCGGAGAACATCGAGCTGCGACTGGCGCTCGATCCCAACCTTCCCGACGTGCTGGTCGATCCCGGGCACATGATTCAGGTCGTGATGAACCTGGCGCTGAATGCGCGGGACGCGATGCCCAACGGCGGCACCCTCGGCATCCGGACGGCAGCCGGCGCGCGCGCGTCCGCGGAGGGGAACGGCGCCGGCCAGCACGCCCAGCTCATCGTCTCCGACACCGGCACGGGCATCGATCCGAAGGTCGTCCCGCTCATCTTCGATCCTTTCTTCACCACGAAGCCGCAGGGCGAAGGCAGCGGGCTCGGGCTGTCCACGGTGTACGGGATCGTCAAGCAGAGCGGCGGCCAGATCGACGTCGACAGCGAGATCGACCGGGGCACCACGTTCACCATCACCCTGCCCCCCGCGCCCCAGGTGCCGGCGCGGGACGTGACGGGGGAGGTCCAGGGCCCGCCACGCAGCGGCGGCGAGGTGATCCTCGTGGTGGAAGACGACGACCAGGTCCGCACCGTCGTCTCGAAGGGGCTGCCGCGCCTGGGCTACGAAGTCCTGGTGACGCGCAATGCCGAGGAGGCGCTCGCGCTGGTGGAGAAGCACCCCGGCCGCATCGACCTGCTCCTCACCGACGTGGTGATGCCCGGTCTCTCGGGCCCGCAGCTCGCGGATCGCCTCACGGCCCGCCGCCCCGAGACCCGCGTCGTGTTCATGTCGGGCTACCCGGAGGCGCAGGATCCCGCCCTGGGGTTCTCCCTCGACGGGCGCAGCTACCTGCAGAAGCCGTTCGCGCTCTCGGAATTGGCGGAGAAGATCCGGCTCGCGCTGGACGAGTGAGAACCGGTCGTCGGTAGTCGGTCGTCGGTATTCGGGAAGGCCGTAGCCGATCCCGGCTTCATGGCGCACATTAGAGCCGCAGCTCGAGCGTCGCAGATCGACGACCGACAACCGACAACCGACCACTGACCACCGTCCATGCCTTTTCTCTCCCGCCAATCTCCCTACGACGTCTGCATCATCGGCTCCGGCGCGGGCGGCGGGATGGCCGCCCACACGCTCACGCAGGCCGGCGCCAACGTCGTGCTGCTCGAGGCCGGCCCACTGTGGTTCTCGACCGAGGACTCGAAGATGCTCCAGTGGGCCTACCTTTCACCCCGGCGCGGCGCGTCCACCAAGGAGCGCCAGTTCGGCGAGTTCGACGCGGCGCTCGGCGGATTCCAGATCGAGGGTGAGCCCTACACGCGCGCGCCGGGGACCAAGTTCGACTGGTTCCGCAGCCGCATGCTCGGAGGACGGACCAACCACTGGGGCCGCATCTCCCTGCGTTTCGGTCCCTCCGACTTCCGGCGCAAATCGATCGACGGCCTGGGAGACGATTGGCCCATCGGCTACGACGACCTCAAACCGTACTACGACCGGGTGGACCGCCTGATCGGGTTGTTCGGGTCGCGCGAGAACCTCCCCAACGAGCCCGACGGCATCTTCCAGCCGCCGCCGCGGCCCCGCTGCTACGAGCTGCTGGTGAAGCAGGCCGCCGACCGGCTGCGCATCACGTGCATCCCCTCGCGCCTGTCCATCATCACCAAGCCGCTGGGTGACCGGCCCGCCTGCCACTATTGCGGGCAGTGCAACCGCGGGTGCGCCACCAACGCGAACTTCTCCTCGCCGGCGGTGCTGCTCAAGCCGGCGCTCGCCACCGGCAAGCTCACCATCATCCCCAACGCGATGGCGCGCGAGGTGACGACCGATGCGCGCGGCCTCGCCTCGGGCGTCGCCTACATCGACAAGACGACCGGCCAGGACCTGCACGTCCGCGCCCGCGTGGTCGTGCTCGCGGCGAGCGCCCTGGAATCGGCGCGCCTGCTGCTCAACTCCACCTCGACCCGGTTCCCCCAGGGCCTCGCCAACTCGAGCGGGACCGTCGGCCGCTACATCACCGACACGACGGGCAGCGACCTGGGCGGGTTCATCCCGCGCCTCGCCGACGGCATCCCCCACAACGAAGACGGCGTCGGCGGGATGCACCTCTACATGCCGTGGTGGCTGGACAACAAGACGCTCGATTTTCCGCGCGGCTATCACATCGAGGTCTGGGGCGGCCGCGGGATGCCGAGCTACGGGTTCATGGGCGGCATCCAGAACTACCCGGGTGGCGGCGGCTACGGGGCCCAGTTGAAGGACCAGTACCGGCGCAACTATGGCACCATGGTGGGGTTCTCAGGCAGGGGCGAGATGATCCCCAACGACCAGAGCTACTGCGAGATCGATCCGGATACCGTGGACCGCTGGGGGATTCCCGTGCTGCGGTTCCACTGGAAATGGGCGGATCACGAGATCAAACAGGTCAAGCACATGCAGGACACGTTCGAGGCGCTCATCCACGAGATGGGCGGAACGCTCATGTGGAAGAAGGGGACGGCCGAGAACGACTACGGCATCTCCTCGGGCGGGAGCATCATCCACGAGCTCGGCGGGGCGCGCATGGGAGCCGATCCGAAGACCTCGGTCGTGAACCCCACCTGCCAGGCGTGGGACGTGAAGAATCTGTTCCTCACCGACGGCGGGCCGTTCGTGTCGCAGGCGGACAAGAACCCGACATGGACGATCCTGGCGCTGGCAATGCGCACCAGCGAGGGAATCTCCAGAAAGATGAAAGCGGGGGAACTCTGATGGAACGTCGCGAGGCGGTCGAGCTCCTCTCCGCGCTGCCGTTCCTGGGCGCCCTGCCGCTCACCCCCGGAGCCGCGCAGCGGGCGGCCAGGTTCGTGCGCGAGATCCAGGCCGCCCCGGGCCAGGCGTACGCACCGAAGTTCTTCACCGCGCACGAGTGGCAGACCGTCCGCGTCCTGGCGGACCTCGTGCTCCCCAAGGACGGCCGCTCCGGAAGCGCGACCGACGCGGGCGTCCCCGAGTTCATGGACTTCATCCTGGTCGAGGATCCCGACCAACAGCTCTGGATGCGCGGCGGACTCGGGTGGCTGGACATCGAGTCCCGGCGCCGCTTCGGGGTGCCGTTCGTGGAGGCGGACGGGACGCAACGGACCAGGATCCTGGACGACATCGCCTGGCCCGACAAGGCTCCTCCGGGGCTGCACCAGGGCGTCGAATTCTTCAACCGGTTCCGCGACTTCACCGCGTCCGGGTTCTTCTCGAGCGAGATGGGCGTCGCGGACATCCGCTACCTGGGGAACCGGTTCGTGGCCTGGCAGGGGTGCCCGCCGGAACAGCTCCAGAAGCTGGGAGTCCGCTACCCGTGAGTCAGAAACGCCTGGGCATCGGCCTCATCGGCAGCGGGTTCAACGCGCGGTTTCACCTGCAGGCGTTCCGCGGCGTGCGCGACGCGGACGTGGTGGGGATCTGGAGCCCGAACCGGACCCACGCCGAGGAAGCCGCCGCCCTCGCCCGCCAGCTCGACGTCGGCGCGGCGAAGCCCTATGCCTCGCTCGCCGATCTGGTCGCCGACACGAACGTCGACGCGCTCTGGCTCACCGGGCCCAACTACGCGCGCGTGCAGAACATGGAGGAGATCGTCGATACGCTGCAGCGCGGGCGCGGCGCGCTCGCCGGCATCGCCTGCGAAAAGCCGCTGGCGCGCAACGTCGCCGAAGCCACCCGCGTGGTGTCGCTCGTGAAGAGCGCCGAGGTGAAGACCGGCTACCTCGAGAACCAGGTGTTCGCCCCGCAGGTGGAGCGCGGCCGCGCCCTGCTGTGGGCCCGCGGCGCCGCGCTGACCGGACGCCCATACCTCGCGCGCGCCGCGGAAGAGCACGCCGGCCCGCACATGCCGTGGTTCTGGCGCGGCGATCTGCAGGGCGGCGGCGTGCTGAACGACATGATGTGCCACTCCGCCCTGGTCGTGCGCCACCTGCTCACCAAACCCGGAGAGCCGCTCTCGACCGTCGAGCCCGTGCGCGTCACCGGCCGCATCGCGAGTCTCAAGTGGTCCAGGCCCGAATACGCGAAGCGGCTCACCCAGGCGATGGGCAAGGACGTGGACTACACCCGGCACCCCGCGGAGGATTTCGCCAGCCTCAGCGTGGAGTTCGAGACGGCCGATGGCCACCTGGTGCTGGGCGAGGCGACGACCTCCTGGAGCTTCGTCGGGGCCGGGCTGCGCCTCAGCGCCGAGCTGCTGGGTCCGGAGTACTCGATGTCGTGGAATACGCTCGACGCCGGCCTGAAGCTCTTCTTCAGTCGTGAGGTGAAGGGCAAGACCGGCGAGGACCTGGTCGAGAAGCAGAACGCCGAAATGGGCCTGATGCCCGTGGTCGCCGACGAGCCCGCCGCCTACGGCTACGAAGCCGAAGACCGTCACTTCGTGCGCGTGTTCCTGGGCAAGGAAGCGCCGCTGCTCACCTTCGACGACGGGCTCGAGGTCGTCAAGCTCCTGATGACGGCCTACCAGAGCGCCGAGCAGGGGAAGACGCTGGACTTCCCTCCCCCGGACCTCGACGGCTTCGTCCCCGCCGTCGCGCAGGGGACATGGAAGCCCTAGCTAGCGCGGGAACGCCTCCGGCAATCCCCCGTCCACAGTGAGAATGTCCCCCGTGGTGTAGCGGAACCGCTCGCTCGCCAGCAACACGGCGATGTCCGCAACCGCCTCGGCGGGGATCAAGGATACCCCCATCGCATTGCGTTTCCGGTACTCCTCCAGCTGCTGCTCGACCGCGACTCCCCGGCTGGCGGCGCGCTCGGCCACGAACTTGCGGAACAGCGGGGTCTCGATCTGGTCGGCGTTGATGGCGTTGACGCGGATCCCGTCCCCTCCCAGCTCGAGGGCGGCTACGCGCAGCGCCTGCAGCAGGGCCGCCTTGCTGCCTCCGTACGCGACCGCCTCGCGACCCGGCGCCAGCGCCGCCTTGGACACCGAAGCGACGATCGCCCCACCCGAGCCCTGGCGTCGCATGACCGCCGCGGCCCGCCCGATCGCCATCACGGCTCCGAGGTAATGCACGTCGAGCTGCCGCTGCAGATCCTCGCGATGGATGTCGAAGACCGGGGCGAAGCGCGGTGGCTGGCCCGCCGTGTAGAAGAGACAATCCACTCCGCCGAACGCCAGGACCGTTTCTCGAAAGAGACGGTCGAGACTCGCATCGTCGCGGACGTCCGCCGCGAGTCCCCGGGCGCGACCCGGGTGAGTCTTCGCGATGTCTGCCGCGGCCTGATCGGCCGCGGACTGGTCGAGGTCGGCCACGACGACGTGAGCCCCCTCTTCGACGAAGCGGCGGGCCGCCGCCCTCCCGATCCCGCTCGCGCCGCCCACCACGACGACGACCTGCCCCGGCGCCAGCAGCGTCGTGCGGTCGCGCACCGCCTGCTCCTCCACCTTCCGGCGCTCCAGCGGCCAATGCTCGAACTCGAATACGTCGGCTTCGGAGAGAAACGTGAAGTGGTCGATCGCCTCTGCGTTCGCGATGGTCTCGAGCACCGCCCGGTAGCAGAGGTTGGCGGTCGTCGCCCCACGCTGATCGCGCCCGGCCGTGATCATGCCCAACCCGGGGACGAGCACGACCTTCGCCCAGTCGGCGATGGGCGGAGTCCCCGCCGGAGCATGGCGCCCGTGATACGCCTCGTAATCCGTGCGCAGCTCGGCGATGCGCCGGCGCACCGACTCGGCCGCCCGCTCGGGGGGCGCGGACCAATCCAGCTCGAGCCACAACGGCCGGCGGCCGGCGCGCAGGATGTGCTCCGGGGTCGCCATGCCGGTGCCGACCAGATCCCGCAGCCGCTCGGCGCCGAGCGACCCCAGCACCGGCTCCGCGTCGTCGAAGTGCAGGATGACCCGTCCGTCATTCGCGCCAAGCGCGCCGCGCACGCCCGGCAGCACGTGCTCGGCGAAACGCTCGCGTACCTCACGCGACGGCGCGGCGGGGCTCCGGACGCCGAGCACATCGCGGTCGCGGCGCTTGGCCTCGAGGTGATCCTCGAACCGTCGCACGGTGCGGACCAGACGGGCGTAGCACTCCCGGAAGTCCTGGGCCCACACCACCAGGCCATGATGCGCCAGCACCATGCCGATCGCGTGCGCGGGAATCCGGTCCAGTTGCTCCCGCAGCGCGTGGGCCAGCGGGAACCCGGGCCGCGCGTACGGCACGTAGGCGATCGCTCCCCCGAGCAGCTCCGTGGTGAGCCGCTCGGCCACGGCGTCCGTCACGTTCGTGAGACTCATGGTCGCGACGTCGTGGGTGTGCACGATCACCCGGTGCGGCAGGAGCGAATGCAGCGGGGTCTCGACGCTCGGGACCGGGCCGTCCTGGACCGTCATGCAGCCCGCCATGAAACGCATCATCTCCGCGTCCCCCATCGCCGTCATGTCCCGCAGCGTGGCGAGTCGCGCGAGCGAGAGGCGGGTGAATCCGCGGCGATCGATGGTCCGGAGGTCGGTGCCGCTTCCCTTGACCAGCAGCACCTCCCCGATCTTCACGGAGGTATTGCCCCCCCCGGGCTGTACCAGCCTGGGCTCCCGTCCGATGAGATTGGAGAGATAGACGAGCTGATCGAGCTCGTCGGCGCCGGCAGCCGGGCCGGCGCCCCAGCGATCTTCGACGGCCGGGGAGAGCAGGGAGTCGGTCATGGGGCCCTAAGATGACGCCTTGCGGCCGCGCGGAGAAGCAGGCATGCTGACTCGGGGGGCACACGGCGAGGAGCCACGCGTTGACCAGTCTCAAACTGCAGACCGCTCGTATCGAGACTCTGCCCGGGGCCAAGCCGAGGGACGAGGAGCTCGACCTGTTCGGCCTCACGCACCCGGGCAAGGTGCGCCAGGAGAACCAGGATCATTTCCTGCTCTGTACGGTGCACCCGCTGGCGGTGGTCCACGCCACGAGCCTGCCCAACCTGAACAGGCTGCCGCTGCGCGGCGAGCGGCTCGCGACGGTCCTCCTCGTGGCCGATGGGGTGGGCGGGACCACGGCCGGCGGCGAGGCCAGTCAGCTCGCCACGGAAGCGGTCACGCGCTACGTCACCTCGACGCTGCGCTGCTACCACGCGGTGGGCGCCGACGACGAGCAGTTCCTCGAGGCGCTGCGCGCCGCCGCCCTGGAGGCGGACGCCGCGGTGCGCGCCGAAGCGACGGCGAAGAGCATGGCGACGACGCTCACCCTGGCCATCGCGGTATGGCCCTGGCTGTACGTGATGCAGGTGGGGGACAGCCGCGCCTATTACTTCTGGGACGGCGCGCTGCGGCAGATCACGCGCGATCAGACGATGGCGCAGGACCTGGTGGACCGCGGGGCGCTGCCGCCCGAGCGCCTGGCCGCGTCGCCGTTCAGCA
>DATGDT010000219.1:0-2097 GCA_035310725.1 Gemmatimonadales bacterium | reverse complement strand
GAACTCCAGCGCCACGAGGCTCGGCCCCCTGATCCAGATCGCCATCCACAACGGCAGCGCCGTCGCCAGGGCCGCCGCCATGAACAGGCGCCGCGGATCGCGCCGCTGGTCCCCCGCTCCGTAGCATCCCAGAATCACGAGGCTCACGAACAACGCCGACGCGAACTGCCACCCGTTGAGAATGCCGGCCGGCAGCACCGAACCCGTCACGCCGGCGACCCACTCCCCCACAACCGCGTGATCCCGCACCCCGCGCACCAGCGCCCGCATGAGATAGAAGGAGAGGAGATCGGCCAGCACCAGCACCGAGAAGCGCGTCGCCGCCCGCACCACATGCCGCCGCAGGTTGGATCGCGCCCGCCGCTGCAGGTCGAGCCGCAGCCGCACCGGAGAGCCCGCCGGCGGCGTCTCCCAGCGCCGCGTCCCTCCGCTCGCCCCACGCGGCACGGACTTAGCCGCCGGAACGGAAACCGGGATCGCTGACGCGGAGGGTCGGAGCGACGGTTCCACAGCGCAACGGGCTCCTTGTGGAGAAAAATGTGGACCGACCGGGGGCGCCTAATATACAGGCCGGTCAAGAACTTGCCTAGCTTTTCCACGCGGAAACTACGAGCCGGGGCGTCAAGCCCCCGTCAATTACCCCGGCGCGCGAGGCAAGGTCACCTGGAACCCGGCAAGTGTGGAATTGTGATGTGGAAAAGTGGAAGCTGCCCGGGCACCTGAAGAAGATGCCCGGGTCGGTCCGCCGGTCACACTATTTCTTGAAGACCTGGCTCAGGGCCTTGGCTGTCAGCGGAATACTGACACGCTATTTCTTGAAGACCTGGGTCAGGGCGTAGATTGTCAGCGGAATACTGAGGATGATGGAAATCGTGCGCACCGTCTCGAACATGCTCCCCGCGTTCGCCGCCGGCACCACGATCTTGTCCCCCGGCCGGATGTTGGCGTCGTCCAGGGTGCGCCCCTCGGCGATCAGCTGCTGGAACGGCTGGCCCTCGATGAAACGGCGGCCCGCCCGTTCCACATACATCTTGTCGACCCGGGCGTTCTGCGTCGGGCCGCTCGCAGCGGTCAGCGCATCCGACACCACCGACGTCGGCGGCAGCAGATAGAACCCCGGCTTGTTCACCTCCCCGACCACCGAGACCCGGATCAGCGCGGTCGCCCGGACGATCGGATCGCGCAGCATGCGCGACAGCTCGCGGCTCATGGCGGACTGGAGCTCCGCCCGGAGCACCCCGTGCAGCGAGATCACTCCCACCACAGGGAGGACCAGCTCCTGATTGGGACCTACCGGAAACGTGTCGTTGAGCTGCGCTTCACTGTCCACCTGCAGCTTGATGCGATCGCCCGGATTGAAGTCGCCACGCTCCAATCGGCTGCGGATCTGCCCCGCCAGGATCTTGGCCCGGGCCTTGACCGCCGCGCTCGAATCCGGCGAGACCGCCGTGGAGTCCAAGGCGGTGAGCAGCGCCTGCAGGCTGTCGCGCGAGACGGTGAGTTTGTAGATGGCGCTGTCGGCGGCGGCGACCTGAGCCTGGAGTGGCGACTGGATCGCCTGCACCGCGACAACGATCGCGAATGCGCAAAGAGCACGGAGCACAGAGCAGTACCCGACGGTGCGCCTGAGCGTACTGCTCCGTGCGCCCTGCTCTGGACGCAGCGCGAGGTTGCCCATCGTTATCCGCATGGTTGGCACACCGCAAAAATAAGGGTTGGAATCGGGTTCCGCTACTCGACCGTCACGCTCTTTGCCAGGTTGCGCGGCCGGTCCACGTCGCAGCCGCGGAGCACCGCGATGTGATAGGCGAGCAGCTGCAGCGGGATCGCCGTCACCACGGGGGAGAGCAGCGGCGCCACCGGCGGCACGTGCAGCTCTTGATCCACCAGGCGGCCGAGATCGCCGTTCCCATCGCTGGTCAGCGCCAGGATGCGGCCGCCGCGCGCCTTTACCTCCTGCATGTTGGCGAGAACCTTCTGGTACACCTGATCGTGCGGAGCGACGAACACGACCGGCATGTTCTCGTCGATCAACGCGATCGGCCCGTGCTTCATCTCCGCCGCGGGATACCCCTCCGCGTGGATGTAGCTGATCTC
>DATGDT010000218.1:0-5273 GCA_035310725.1 Gemmatimonadales bacterium | reverse complement strand
ACCGCGGTCGCCGTGCTCACGCTCGCGGTCGGCATCGGCGCCAACACGGCCATCTTCAGCGCGGTGCACACGGTGCTCCTCAAGCCGTTGCCGTTTCCGGAGTCCGACCGGCTGGTGGAGGTCCTCTCGACGGGGTTTCAGAATACGCGCTTCGGGATCTCCTACCCCGATCTCCAGAGCCTGCGGGGGATGACTCAGGACTTCTCCGCCGTCGGCGCGTCCAGTCGCCAGCAGTACAACCTCACCGGCGCCGGCGACCCGCAGGAAGTGCAGGCCGCGTCGGTCACCGCCGACCTGTTCGCCACGCTGCAGGTCCACCCCGAGGTCGGCGCCCTGTTCACGTCTGCCGAGGAGCGGAGCCCGGTCGCGCTGGTCTCCCACGGCCTGTGGGTCACGAGCTTCGGCGGCGACCCCGGCATCATCGGCAAGGCGATCGCGCTCGACGACAAGAGCTACACGGTGATCGGCGTGATGCCGGCCGGGTTCCATTTCCCGGACCGGTCCATCCGCGTCTGGACCCCGATCGGCGACGCGCTGGCCCAGATCCCGCAGGCGGAGACGAACCGCGGTTTCCACTTCCTCTCAGCCGTGGCACGTCTCAAGTCGGGGGTGACGCTGGCGCGCGTCACGGGCGACCTCGCCGTGATCGCCGACCGGCTCAACGCGGCCGATTCCGCAGCCGACGCCGCCTCGGGCACAGTCCGGCGCCAGATCGTAGCCACCGGAGGAGGCCCGGGACCGCGCCCGGGCGGAGGGCCGAGGGCCTCGAGCCCTTTCAGCAACGGCTTCAACGCCACGTTCCTGCACGAGGCCGCGATCGGCGATGCCCGCCGCCCGCTCTTCATCATGCTGGGAGCGGTGGGCGTGGTGCTGCTGATCGCCTGCGCCAACGCCGCCAACCTGTTGCTGGCGCGAGCAGTGGCGCGGCGTCGCGAGATGGCGATCCGGCAGGCGCTGGGCGCCGCCCGCGGCCGTCTGGTCCGGCAACTGCTGACCGAAAGCGTGCTGCTGGCGCTGGCCGCGGCAGTCGTCGGCATCTTCGTCGCGGGCTGGGGACTGCGCGCACTCATCACCATCTGGCCCAACGCGCTCCCCAACGCGAGGGAGATCGCGTTGGACGGGCCGGTGCTGGCGTTCACGGTAGGCCTGGCACTGCTGACCGGGCTGGCTTTCGGCCTCGTGCCGGCGTGGCGGGCATCGGCGCCGGGAATCGAAGAGGCGCTGCGCGACGAGGCTGCCGGCGCCACCGGCGGCCGGCGGCGCCGGTTGCAGGGCGGGCTGGTGGTCGGCGAGGTCGCCCTCGCGCTGGTGCTCCTGGTCGGTGCAGGTCTCCTGGTCCGCAGCTTCATCCGCCTGAGCAGCGTGAATCCCGGCTACGACACGCGCAACCTGCTGGCCGCCCGGATCCGCCTCACGCCGGCGCGCTACCCGAACGAGGCGGGACAGGCCCAGTTCTTCGACAATGTGCTCGGGGCGCTCGCCGCGCGACCCGGCGTCCAGAACGCCAGCATCGCGGGGACCCTCCCGCTCTCGGGGTCGGTCCGCATGGTCGCCTTCGACCCGCGCACCGTCCGGCCGGACTTCCCCGAGCCGTTCATGGCGCTGCGCTCCTTCGCGGTGTCCTCGGATTACTTCTCGGCCTTCCGGATCCCGATCCGGCGCGGCCGCGCGTTCAGCGCCGACGATCGCGCGGGGGCCCCGCCCGTCGGGATCATGAACCGGGCGGCGGTCGATCAGCTCTGGCCGGGACAGGATCCGGTCGGCAAGCAGCTCACGCTCGGAGGGCCCCGAGGCCCCGGCGGAGGCGCGCCGATGACGATCGTGGGCGTGATCGACAATCTGCGCTCGACCTCGCTCGACGCCGAGCCGCAGCCCGAGATCTACACGCCGGTCGCCCAGGATGCGGATCTGTCCCAGATGTGGGTCGTGCTCCGGGCCGCCAACGGCAGGCCGCTGCAGCTCGCCAGCGCCATCCGCGACGCCGTGCGCCAGGCGGATCCCGAGCAGCCGATCGGCGAGATGGCCAGTCTGAGCGAGATGTCCGACCGCCTCACCGCGGCGCGACGCTTCAACACCACCCTGCTCACGCTGTTCGCCTGTCTGGCCGTCGCACTCGCGCTGGTGGGCATCTACGGCGTCACGGCGTACTCGGTGACGCAGCGCGCACGCGAGATGGGGATTCGCATGGCGCTGGGCGCACAGCCGAGCCAGGTGGTCGGGCTGCTGGTGCGCGAGAACCTGCGGCGGGTAGCGCTCGGGGTGGTGCTCGGCCTGGCGGCCGCCTTCGGCGTCACCCGGGTCCTCAAGGCTCTGCTCTACGAGGTCACGCCCAGTGACGCGGTGACCTTCGCGGCCACCGCTGTGCTGCTCGCGGCCGTGGCACTCGCGGCCACGTGGTGGCCGGCCCGGCGCGCGACGCGGGTGGATCCGGTGGTGGCGCTGAGAACTGAATGAGTGGCTAGTGGCCTGTGGCCGGTGGTCAGTGTTCGTCATTCGCCCACTGGCCACAGACCACTGGCCACCAGCCACTGCATGGAGGCACAATGGACGCCCTGCTGCAAGACCTCCGCTATGCGCTCCGCCAGCTGGCCCGGAGTCCGGGCTTCACCCTTGCCGCCGTGCTCACGCTCGGTCTCGGCATCGGCGCCACGACTGCCATCTTCAGCGTCGTGGACGGCGTGCTGCTCCGGCCTGCCCCATTCGTCGACATGGACCGGTTGGCGATGGTGTGGGAGACGGACCGCAAGAGCGGGACGTCCCACGAACCGGCATCCGTGCCCGATTTCCAGGATTTCCAGCGGCGCAGCGCACAGTTCGCCCAGCTCGCGGCGTTCGCCGCGGGCGAAGTGAACCTCACCCCGACGCAGGGGGAGCCGGCCCGACTCGCCGCGCTCGCCGTGAGCCACGAGCTCCTGCCCATGCTCGGCGTGCGGCCGCTCGTGGGTCGAACGTTCACCGCGGACGAGGATGCCCCTGGAAACGCTGCGCGGGTCGTGCTGATCAGTGAGGATTTGTGGCAACGGGCGTTCGCGCGCGATCGGGACGTGGTGGGGCGCACGCTGCGCATCGACGACGCCCCCTGGACCGTCATCGGCGTGCTTTCAGCCGGCGCGGAGTTCGGCACGCTCCAGGTGCTGCGGGCGGCGGATTACTCGCGCGGCTTCGCCGACCGCGGCGGGCAGGCGCGCGTAGATGCGTGGGTGCCGCTGCGGGCCGATCCGGTGAGTTTGCCGCGCGACACGCACCCGATCTTCGTGGTGGGACGGCTGGCCGCCGATGCGGAGCTTAGCACGGCCCAGCAGGAGCTGGCCGGGATCGCCGCCGATCTCGAGCGCACCTATCAAGTCAACGATGCGCGTGGCGTTTCGATCCAGCCGCTGACGCGCGTGGTGTTCGGCCCCGTGCGGGCGACGCTGCTCGTCCTGTTGGGCGCGGTCGCCCTGGTGCTGCTGATCGCCTGCGCCAATGTGGCCAACCTGCTGCTCGCCCGCGGCGCGGCCCGTTCGCGCGAGATCACCGTGCGGCGTGCCATCGGAGCGACCACGCGGCGGCTCGCCCGCCAGTTCCTGGTCGAGAGCGCGCTGCTCACGACCGCCGGAGCCGCGTTCGGCGTGCTGCTCGCCCTGCAGGGCGTGGCGCTGCTGACGCGCCTCGCGCCCGTGAGCATTCCCCGCGTCGGAGCGGTCGGCGTAGACGCGCGTGTCCTGGCGGTGACACTCGGCGTGAGCGTGCTCGTGGCGATCGCCTTCGGCGTGCTCCCCACTCTCCAGGCGCGCAACCGGGACATCCAGGCGTCGCTCCACGGTGCAGCGACCCGCGGAGGGTCCGCGGGTCGCGAGCAACGCCGCCTCCGGTCAGGGTTCGTCGTGGCGGAGCTGGCCCTTGCCGTCATGCTGATGGTCGGCGCCGGTCTCCTGATCCGGACGCTGTGGCGGCTCGGAACGGTGGATCCCGGCTTTCGCACTGCGGGCGTGCTCAAGGCCGAGTACCAGCTTCCGTCGAGCCGGTATCCGCGTGATTTCGCGGTCTGGCCGCGCTGGACCCAGGTGCAGCGCTTCAACGACGACCTGCAGCGTCGCCTGGAGGCGCTCCCGGGGGTGGAGGCCGTCGCCCTCGCCGCGAATCACCCGGTGAACGCGGGGTTCACGAGCTCCATCGCGGTCGTGGGACGGGAGGCGGAAGCCGCCGACTGGCCGGAGCCGGCGATCCGGATCGTGACATCCACGTATTTCGGCGCCCTCGGCGTCCCGCTGCTGACCGGGCGGTACCTCGAGACAACGGACGCCGTGGACGCGCCGGCCGTCGTGGTCATCAACGAGGCCGCCCGCCGGCGCTTCTTCCCGAGGCAGGATCCGCTCGGCCAGCGTATCGCGCTGTGGGGCGCCGAGCGGCTCGTGGTCGGGGTGGTGGGAAACGAGCGGTTCCGTGGTCTCATGGCCGCGACTCCGCCGGGGCTCTACCTGCCGCTCACCCAGGTGCCGGTAGCGGACGGCGGCCATACCGTCCTGGTGCGCGTACACGGCGACCTCGCCGCGCTCACGCCGGCGCTGCGACGCGTCGTGGCGAATCTCGATCCCGAGCTGCCGCTCTTCGGAGTGGAGCCGCTGGCGGCGACGTTGTCGAACACGGTCGCCCAGCAGCGCTTCACGATGATCGTTCTGGTCGTGTTCGCGGGCGTGGCGTTGCTGCTCGCCGTGATCGGCGTGTACGGTTTGCTCAGCTACACCGTCACCCAACGCACGCGGGAGATCGGGATCCGTATGGCGCTGGGGGCCGAACCCCGGCGCGTGCGCGACCTCGTGGTCGGCCAGGGTGCGATGCTGGCCGGCGCGGGACTGGTGCTCGGCTTGGCGGGAGCGCTCGCGTTGACCCGGGTGCTCACCACCCTGCTCTACGGCGTCGGCGCACGCGATCCTCTCACCCTGGTGGGCGTAGCGCTCACCCTGGGGCTCGTGGCACTCCTGGCGAGTGACGTCGCGGCGCGCCGTGCGGCACGACTGGATCCGATGGTGGCGCTGAGAACTGAATAGGGGCCGGGTGCCAGGGGCCAGGTGTCAGGTGGGTTCACCCTGACACCAGACACCTGGCACCTGGCACCTGGCACCTGCATGGAGGCACAATGGACACCCTGCTGCAAGACCTCCGCTACGCCCTCCGCACCCTCGCCAAGGCGCCGGGCTTTGCGGCCGTCGCGGTGCTCACGCTCGCGCTCGGCATCGGCGCCAATACGGCGATCTTCAGCGCGCTGTACGGCGTGTTGCTGCGTCCCCTGC
>DATGDT010000217.1:0-2638 GCA_035310725.1 Gemmatimonadales bacterium | reverse complement strand
GAGAGCAGGTGCGCGCGCGGCACGTGCCGGTCAGTACTGGAAGACGATGTCGAGGGGAACCCGACGCACGACGACTCCGCCCGCCGAATCGGAAACCGCCTCGGCCGCGTCGACGAAGACGGCTCGGCGTCCGGGCAGCGGTGCGCGCACGACGAGCCCGCCGGGCGGCACGTGCACGCCCGCCTCGATGCGGAAGCGGACCGTACTGCCTTCGTGCCGCACCGAGTAGCGCAGCGGACCCCACCAGGTGTGCACGGCGACGTGGACGCCGAAGTTGCCCAGCCATGTCGAATCGAGGCCGGCGCCGAGGACGAGCGCGCTGTCCGATTCGCGCTCGTAAGCGAACAGGTCGCTGGCCGACCGCAGGAAGTCGGCGGCGACCCAGGCGTGCGGAACGTCGCCGATGAACTTCGGGGCGTGGCGGTCGCGGTAGATCACCTCGGGCCACTGGTGCCACGCGGGAGGCTCGCGGTCGTCCAGGAACGTCCGCAGCAGCGCGAGCGCTCGTGCCTTCCAGCCGAGCCGCAGCATCGCGCCGGCGGCGCGGATCTCGTAGCCCGCGTAGCCGTCCCAGGTGGTGTCCGTGAGCCTGCCCTGCAGGTTGGTCCAGTAGCGCTCGAACGTGTGCTCGAGCGCCGCCTGCGGCAGCCGGTTCTCCTCCCCCACGGGGGAAAGCGCGATGGTGGTGGACGTGGCGTCGAAGTCACCCGGGTCGGCGGCGCCGGGCAGGTAGTCGATCGTGTGCTGCGTCATCGCCAGGTCCAGCGAGCGCAGCAGGTCGGTCTCGAACTCATCCCGGAACGCGGCGAATCGCGTTGCCTCCGCGCTGTGACCGAGCACCGCGGCCATGGTCGCGGCGTCCTTGAACCCGCGCAACGCGAAGAAGTCGTCCCAATAGGAATGCATCGGCTTTGCGGAATAGCCTTCGTGACTGATCGACGGCGGCAGCAGGCCGAAGAACACCTGCGCGTCGCCGGTGCGATACTGCGGCGTCCGGCGCGTCTGGCGCAGCGAATCGAGGTAGGCGACCGAGCGCACTACATGGGGCCACATGCGCTCGAGCAGCGCCCGGTCGCCGGTGTGGCGCCAGTACTCCATCACCAGGTAGATGAACTCGCCGTTCGAGTCGTGCTCCGGCACGGGATCGGCGCCGCGCGCGTCCACGCAGCACGGGACCTTGCCGCTCGGATACTGGTGCGGGGCGTACCAGGCGATGTAGTCGCGGACCACGTCGCTGTAGCCGAATCGCAGCAGCGCTGCCGCCATCAGGGCGCCGTCGCGGATCCAGGAACGGTCGTAGGAGCGCGTGCCGGGCTCGAGCGCCGCGCCCTTCCGGGTCGCGAGAATCCAGCCGACGCTGGCCCGGATCGCGTCGGTGAGCTGCGTGTGGGCGGGCACGTCGATCGTGACGGCGCTCAGCTGTGCGCGCCACTGCGCGGTGGCCGCGGCGAACGATCGCGCGATGCTGCGATCGCCGCGCGCCAGCAGACCGGCGGATTTCGGTACGAGCGGCACCTCGAGCGCCACGTCCGCGGAATCGCCGGGCGCGAGCGCGAGCGGGTAGGCGAGTACCGCCGACGCAGCACCGGACGTATCACGGACCGCGCTCGCGGTGGGCGGGATCCCCTGCTGCAAGCGCTCCCCGATTTCTCCCTGGTCGAACGTGGTGGCACCGACGCGCGCCGGAGCGCGCAGCGGAATGACCCGGCGATCGCCGTTCACCACGAGCGTGCTCCCGGTCCAGCGGATCGAGTCGACGCGCGCTGTTCCGCCGGGTGTCCCGAGGAACTGCCAGGGTGGATTCACCTGAAACGGCCGGATCGCGACGTACAGTGTGGGCCGGCGCGCGGTGGCCCCGCGATTGGTCACCCGGTACCGCACGACGAGCGACGGACGCTCGGCCGGCCCTGCGATCCATCCGGTGATGGCCAGCCGCACCGCCCGCGACGTGGTCCATTCGACCGAAGGAATGGGCAGGAACCCGTCCTCCAGGCGCACGCTGCGGGTGACGTCATGCCAGGTGACGAGACCGCTGTCTCCCAGGAACGGCTCGAGCGAAAACGCGCCCGCCCCCGCGTCCACGCCTCCGTCTTCGTTGAGCAGTGCTTTGACGTGCGACCCGTCCGATCCGATGATCGTCCAATAGGCGCGCTGCCCCAGGAACGCCCGGGGATACGTGCCCGGCGGGGCCGTACGGGCGACGCTCGTGAAGAACGCGTTGCGCGAGGCGCCGAACGCGAGCGGCTGCACGGTCACCTCGCGCAGCCCAAGCCCGCGCGCCCCGCCGGAGCGACACACCAGCCGGACGTAGCGCGACTCGCTGTCGGGCAGGTACAGGTGGTGCGTGCCGCCCACCCGGGTCTGGACGCGCCGCACCACGTGCCAGGTACGTCCGTCGTCCGACAGCAGCACGTCGTAGTCGCGCGCCTCGCGTCCCGGCTCCCACGTGAGCGACAGTCCGCCGAACTCCCTCGGCCGGCCGAAATCGAGCGTGACGGCGATCGGCGTGGGGGAAACGGCGGCGCGCCATGCGGTGGTCGAGTCCCCATCCACCAGTGCCGCGGCCGCATGGCCGGTGAGTGCGGCGTCGGCGCTCGCGACCGGCGTCCCCGAGTACGGTCCCAGGTCCGCCAGCGGC
>DATGDT010000216.1:0-4222 GCA_035310725.1 Gemmatimonadales bacterium | reverse complement strand
CGGCTCCGGCCCGCCATCGCCCGGCTGGCCGATCATCTGGAGCAGGACCCCTACGACCTGGACGCGCTCATCCTGCTGGGGCGCGCCCTGCTGGAGGACAAGCGGCTCAGCGCGGCGCTTGAGGCGTTTCGTCGCGTGCTGAAATTCGACCCGGAGCACGTGGGCGCGCTGTTTTACGAGGGCGTGGTGCTGGCCCGGCTGCGCCGCTACCGCGAGGCGGTGCATCGCTGGGAGCAAGTGACCCGTCTCGATCCGTCGGGACCGTACGCCCAGCGCGCCCGGATGCACGCGCGCACTGCCGTCGACCTGCAGCACATCTTCACCTCCGACGCGGCCTGACCTGGCATGGCGATCGAAGGTCCGCTCCGCGAGCTCGGCATCCACGATGTCTTCCAGCTGCTCGATCTGAGCCGGAAGACGGGCGTGCTGCGGGTCACCTCGGAGCTGCGGCACAACGCGGGCACGGTCTACTTCGACGATGGCGCCGTCATCTACGCCGAGATCCGCAGCAACCCGCATCCCCTGGGCGGCCTCCTGCTGCGCAGCGGGAAGATCACCGATGCCGACCTGGAGCGCGCGCGCGACATGCAGACCCGGCAGGGCGATACACGCCGGCTGGGGGAGATCCTCGTCGCCCTGGGCGCCATCACGCCGCGCGAGCTGCAGCGCCAGGTGCGCTTCCAGGTCGAAGAAGTCGTGTTCGAGGTGATGAGCTGGCGCGAGGGCTACTTCTCGTTCACCGAAGGCCCGCTCACCGACGTGTCCGCCGAGGCCGCCTTCAAGATCTCGACCGAGGCGCTGCTGATGGAGGGCGCCCGGCGGATCGACGAATGGGCCCGCATCGAGAAGCGCGTCCCGCACCTCGGCGTGATTCCGGCGTATACCCCCACCACCGACGGCGGCGGTCTGGATCTGTTGCCGGCGGAGTGGGAGGTGCTGGCGCTGATCGACGGACACCGCGATTTGCGCGCCATCGCCGCCACGCTGGGCCGCTCGGATTTCGACGTCGCGAAGACGCTGTTCGGGCTCGAGAGCGCGGGATTGATCGTGCTGCTCGATCCCGGAACGGCCCCGCGGGGCAAATTCGGCTCGGCCGACGCGGCCGCCCTCGTCGCCACCGCCGAGGCGGCCTTCGGGCGCCATGATCTGGACGGCGCACGGGCCGCCGCGGAGCAGGCGGCGGCCGCGCACCCCCACGACCCGGCGGTGCACCTGCTGCTGGGGCGGATCCAGCTCGCCGCCGGGCGGGCCGGTCCCGCCGCGGACGAGCTGCGGCGTGCCCAGCGGCTCGATCCGCTCGCGGTCGCGGCATACCGTCTGCTGGGGTACGCCCTCGTGCAGCTGGGACGGTTTGCCGAGGCGGTGGAGCAGTGGCAGGAGTGGGAGCGGCTGCTGGAGAACGATCCCGCCGAATCGGCGCACCTCGCCGAGGTACAGGCGGCCCGGTCTGCGGCGCAGCTGCTCGCGGGAGCGCACACCAATGCCTGACGACATCAAGATCCTGTCGACCGAGCTGGCGCGCGACCCGCAGAGTCTCGTGTTCCTGCGCCTCGGGGAGCTGTTGCGCCAGAAGCGCCAGTTCGAGGCCGCGGCGCGCGTCGCCCTGCATGGGCTGGAGCGCCATCCGCACATGGCCGACGCGCACGACCTGTACGCGCGGATCCTCGCCGACCGGCACGACTACGAGCGGGCCTTCGACGAATGGGACATGACGTTGCGCATCGCTCCGCAGCACACCGGTGCGCTGAAGGGCCTGGCCTTCCTGTACTTCAAGATCGGCGATCTCGCGCAGGCCGAAGCGCATCTGCAGACGGCGGCCCGCATCGATCCCGATGACGGCAGCATCCCTCAGGCGTTCGCGGTGGTCCGCGGGGGAGCGGCGGCGCCGGCGGGTGCGCCGGTGGACCGCTTCGAGCCGGGAGAGGACCGCACGGCGGCGCCGCCGCCGGAGGCGGAGGAGACCGTCGCGCCGATACCCGAGGAGCGCATCTTCGCCGGGCTGGAAGGCGCCGAGGAGGGGCTGCTGCTGCTCGACGCGGCGGGGCTCGTCCTGGGCGGTGCGTTGAAGACGCCCGACGGCGCCGACGTCACCGACCGGGTGGCGGCCTACCTGGCCGGCGTGTCACAGGAAGCGGGGCGCACGGCTCGTCTCCTGGAGCTCGGCGGGTGGCGCGGCCTCTCCGCGGAAGGGCAGGGCGGGCACGTCTTCGTGGCGCAGCCGACGCCGGAATCGCTGCTGCTCATGTTGCGTGACCGCTCCGTGCCGCTGGGCCGCCTGGGGCTGCTCGCGCAGCGCGCGGCGCAGGCGGCGCGCACCTGGCTGGAGCGGCAACGGTGAGCGGCGGCAGCGGCGGCGGCTCGGCGTTCGGCAGCGCGCTCGATCTGGTCACCCGGGTGCGCGGGGTCCGGGGTGCGATGCTGGTCGCGCGGCCCGACGGGCTCGTCGTCGCCGAGCAGCTGATGGAGGGCATCAAGGGTGGTGCGGTGGCGGCGCTGGCCGCGAGCGTGACCGTGCGGCTGCAGCGCGCCATGGGCACGGCGGGACTGGGCTCGTGCCAGTTCTGGCACCTGCAGTGCGACCATGGATCGCTGCTGGCGGTGACGATCGGCGAGGCCATGCTCGTCGTCGCGGTGACGGAGCCGGACGTGAACGTCGGCCTGGTGCGGCTCGAGCTGCTGCGGGTGGCGGAGTCCACGGCGTGACCACGGTCCGCGCGGTGGAGATGTGGACGATCGATCCGCTCACGGCCTACGTCGCCGAAGCGGGGGCGCGGCTCGTGCTGTTGATGACGCCCGCGGGGCAGGTGCTGGCCCAGTCGGGCTTCTCCAAGGCGCTGGACGTGATGGGCGCGTCGGCGCTGGGCGCGGCGATCATGGCCTCGACGGCCGAGCTCGCCCGTCTGCTCGGTCAGCCGCCGTTCTCGGCGCTCAACCATCAGGGCCGGCAGCACGGCATTTTTCTGAGCGGCTTCGCCACCGACCGGGGGCCGCTGGTCGCCCTCGTCGTCTACGATCTCGACGTTTCGTCGCTCGGCTTGGTCCAGTTATTCTTTGAGCACCTCGTGGCCGATCTGCGCGCCGCGAGCCCGAAGGCGGGCGCCACGAAGAGCGTACTGGCGGCCGATTTCGAACGGGAGCTCACAGAGAGCCTCAACGCGCTCTTCGGGAGATAGCCGGCCGTGTCTCTGGTCAACTTCACCACGCGGGAAATCACCTGTAAGATCGTCTACTACGGACCGGGCCGTTCCGGCAAGACGACCAATCTGCATTACATCTACGGGCGCGTGCCCGATTCGCGGCGCGGCCGCATGGTGTCGCTCGCGACCCAGACCGACCGGACCCTCTTCTTCGATTTTCTCCCGATCGACCTCGGCCAGATTTCGGGCTTCACGACGCGGTTCCAGCTCTACACGGTGCCGGGGCAGGTCTACTACAACGCGACGCGCCGGCTCGTGCTGCAGGGCGCCGACGGCGTCGTGTTCGTGGGGGACAGCCAGGCGCGCCAGCTCGACGAGAATCTCGAGAGCCTGCAGAATCTCCAGGCCAACCTGCTCGACCACGCCATCGATATCCGCACCATGCCGCTCGTGATGCAGTACAACAAGCAGGACCTGCCGCGCGAGCTGATTCTCCAGCCCATCGAGCTCGATGATGCGCTCAACTTCCGTGGCGTGCCGAGCTTCCCCGCCGACGCGCTGCACGGCAACGGCGTCTTCGAAACGCTGAAGTCGATCACCGAGCTCGTGCTGCGCCGCCTGGCCCAGGGGGCGCCCGCGTGACGACCTCGCTCAACCCGAAGTTCACCTTCGAGACCTTCGTGGTGGGCGCGGCCAACCGCCTGGCCGTGACCGCGGCGCGCACCGTCGCCGAAAGTCCGGGGTCGGCCTACAACCCGCTCTTCATCTACAGTGGGTCGGGCCTCGGGAAGACGCACCTGCTGATGGCCATCGGCGCCGCCGCCAAGAAGCTCGTGCCCACGCTCGGGGTCGAGTACCTGACCCTCGACGAGTTCGTGGAGGCGTTCCACGCCGCCATCGCGGCGGGGCAGGGCGATGCGTTCCGGCGCCGCTTCCAGACCGTGGACGTGCTGCTCATCGACGACGTCCAGTTCCTCACCAACCGGCGCGAGATGCAGGCCGAGCTGCTGCGGCTCTCCGAGGCGCTGCAGTCGGCCGGGCGCCAGATCGTGCTCACCAGCGACCGGCCGCCGGTCGAAATCGAG
>DATGDT010000215.1:0-4236 GCA_035310725.1 Gemmatimonadales bacterium | reverse complement strand
GTTCCTGCTGGTCCTGTGGGTCTTCATCGGGATGATCGCGGCCGTGTATTTCGGCGCCCTCGCCAGCAACGTGAATGCCGCCGGCCAGACGGTGCACGGGTATCCGCCGCTCACCGTCGCGGTCATCCTGCTGTTCAGCCTCATCGGCATCGCGGGCAGCTACGGCGTGGCCTGGTTCGGCATCCGCGTGAATACGTTCGCCAACTCGCGCACCGCGTTCGCCAGTCTCGCCGGCAAGCCGTATCCGTGTCACGACATTCCCACCAAAGCGGGGATGAGCATCGGCATGCTGCTCGTGTCGGTCGAGCTGATCATGATGCTCGTGATCCTGCTCTTCGTCCCCGGCAATTACGCGGGGCCGTGCTTCATCGGCTTCGCGATCGGCGAGTCGCTCGGCGCGGCGGCGCTCCGGGTCGCCGGCGGCATCTTCACCAAGATCGCCGACATCGGGTCCGATCTGATGAAGATCGTCTTCAAGATCAAGGAGGACGACGCCCGCAACCCCGGGGTCATCGCCGACTGCACCGGGGACAATGCCGGCGATTCGGTGGGCCCTTCCGCGGACGGCTTCGAGACCTACGGCGTCACCGGGGTGGCGCTGATCACGTTCATCCTGCTCGCCGTGCACGACCCGATCGTCCAGGTGCAGCTGCTCGTCTGGATCTTCGTCATGCGTATCATGATGATCGTGACCTCCGGCGGCTCCTACTACCTCAATGCCGCGCTGACCAAGGCCCGCTACCGCGACGCCGAGCGGATGAATTTCGAGACGCCGCTCACGACCCTCGTGTGGCTCACGTCGATCGTCTCCATCGCGCTCACGTTCATCGTGTCCCGCCTGGTGATCCCGAATCTCGGCGGCGACCCGACGCTGTGGTGGAAGCTGTCGCTGGTGATCACCTGCGGCACGCTGGCCGGGGCGGTCATCCCGGAGCTGGTCAAGGTATTCACCTCGATGAACTCCCAGCACGTGCGTGAGATCGTGACGTCGTCGCGGGAGGGCGGGGCGTCGCTCAACATCCTCTCGGGGCTCGTCGCCGGCGACTTCAGCGCCTACTGGCTCGGTCTCGCGATGCTCGGCCTGATGGCGGTGGCCTACGGCGTCAGCACCACCGGCCTCGGCGGGCTCATGGCCGCCCCCGCGGTGTTCGCCTTCGGCCTCGTCGCCTTCGGATTCCTGGGCATGGGGCCGGTGACGATCGCCGTCGATTCCTATGGCCCGGTGACGGACAACGCCCAGTCGGTGTACGAGCTGTCCACCATCGGGCAGATCCCGGGCGTCGCCGCCGCAATCAAGAAGGACTTCGGCTTCGACGTGCAGTTCGCGCGCGCCAAGGAGAACCTCGAGGAGAACGACGGGGCGGGAAACACCTTCAAGGCGACGGCGAAGCCCGTGCTGATCGGCACGGCCGTCGTCGGGGCCACCACGATGATCTTCTCGATCATCGTGGCCCTCACCAACGGCATGCAGCCCGAGCTCGTGACCAACCTGTCGATCCTGCATCCCCCGTTCTTGCTCGGCCTGATCGCCGGCGGCGCCATGATCTACTGGTTCACCGGCGCCTCCACCCAGGCGGTGACCACCGGCGCCTATCGGGCGGTGGAGTTCATCAAGGCGAACATCAAGCTGGAAGGCGCCACCAAGGCGTCCGTCGCCGACTCGAAGCGGGTCGTGGCGATCTGCACGCAGTACGCCCAGCGGGGCATGTTCGTGATCTTCCTGGCGGTGTTCTTCGCGACCCTCGGCTTCGCGTTCGTCGAGCCGTACTTCTTCATCGGCTACCTCATCTCCATCGCCCTGTTCGGCCTGTTCCAGGCCATCTTCATGGCCAATGCCGGCGGGGCGTGGGACAACGCCAAGAAGGTCGTCGAGACCGTGCTCAAGCAGAAAGGCACCGAGCTGCACGACGCGACGGTGGTCGGCGATACGGTGGGCGATCCGTTCAAGGACACCTCGTCGGTGGCCATGAACCCCATCATCAAGTTCACCACCCTGTTCGGCCTGCTGGCGGTGGAGCTGGCCGTGTCGCTCACGCGCGAGCGCGGCTCGGCCCTGACGCACGGTTTCGCTGCCGCGTTCTTCATCCTCTCGGTGGTGTTCGTGTGGCGGTCCTTCTATCGGATGCGCATCGAAAGCAAGTAAGGCGGACATGACCGCGGCGCAGCTGATCGTCACCGCGCTCGGGGTCGCCGCCATCGTCTGGGTGCTGTGGTACTTCCTCTTCTCCCGCTCCCCCGCCGCGCGTCCCGCGGTGGGGCGCGGGGGCGCGGTGCAGGAGATCGCCGTCACGGTGAAGGGCGGGTACACCCCGGACACGATTCTCGTGCAGGCCGGGAAGCCCGTGCGGTTGCAGTTCTATCGTGACGAGACGGCCGACTGCTCCGAGCGCGTGGTGTTCGAGCACTTCGGTATCGATCGCCTGCTCCCGCCCTTCCAGACCACCACCATCGAATTCACGCCGGACGAGGCGGGCGAATATCCCTTCCGGTGCGGGATGTCCATGCTGAAGGGACTGCTGGTGGTCGAGCCGCCGGGCGATCGGATCCCCGCGCCCACGCCCCACGGCCGCCATGGCTAGACAGCGGATCATCCTGCCCATCGAAGGCATGAGCTGCGCCGCCTGCGCCCAGACGGTGCAGCAGGCGCTGGGCGCCGCGCGCGGCGTCGCGTCGGCGAGCGTCAACTTTGCCACCGCGAAGGCGGCGGTGGAGTATGACGACGCGGCGGTCGGGGTGGGGCAGCTGGCCAAGGCGGTGCGCGACGCCGGGTACGAATGTGGACAGGCGACCGTCACGTTCGGCATCCCCGAGCTCCACTACGCACCCAGCACCGCGGCGCTCGAGCGCGAGCTCGCCGCCGTGCCCGGCGTGATTCGCGCCGCCGCCAACCAGGCCACCGAGACCGTGACGGTCGTCTACGTGCCGGGCGTCACGACGGCCGGGCAGCTCGAGGACGCGGTGGTCGCCGCGGGGTTCCGCTTGGGCGAGCCGATCGCGGCCGAGGACCCGTTGGAGCGCGAACGGCTGGCGCGCAGCCGCGAGATCCGGACGCTCACCTGGCAGTTCGCGCTCGCGGCCACCGCCGCGCTGCTCACGATGCTCGGCGCCATGCTGTTGATGGCGGGACACGATGCCGCAGGCGGCATTGGGCGGGTGGACCTGCTGGGACGGCTGCTCATGCCCCTGGCGATGCGGTTGCGCGGCGCGGTCGGAGGGGAGGCCGGAACGGGACTGCTGGGGAACCCGACGCTCCTCAAGTTGCTGCTCCTCGGACTGACGCTCCCGGTGCTGCTCTGGTCGGGGCGGCGGTTCTACAAGGGTGCCTGGAGCGGGTTTCGGCACCGGACCGCCGACATGAATACGCTGATCGCGGTCGGCACCGGTGCCGCGTTCCTCTACTCGGTGGTCGCGACGCTCGTGCCCGGTGTGTTCACCCGCGCCGGCCTGCCGGCCGATGTCTACTACGAAGCGGTCTGCGCCATCATCGCGCTCATCCTGCTGGGACGTTTGCTCGAGGCCCGTGCCAAGGGGCGCACCTCCGCCGCGATCCGGCGTCTCGCCGCGCTCGCCCCGGCCCTCGCTCACATCGAGCGCGACGGCGCCGTCCAGGATATCCCGGTAGCGGCGGTCGCCGTAGGCGATCGCCTGGTCGTGAAACCCGGCGAGCGGATCCCCGCCGACGGCGTGATCACCGAAGGCACGTCGGCGCTCGACGAGTCGATGCTCACCGGCGAGCCGATGCCCGTGTCGAAACATCCCGGCGACGAGGTCATCGGCGGCACGCTGAACACCACCGGGAGCTTCACGTTCAAAGCCACGCGCGTCGGCAAGGACACGGCACTGGGCCAGATCGTCCGGCTGGTGGAAGAGGCGCAGGCATCCAAGGCTCCGATTCAGACGCTGGCGGACCGGGTCGCCGGCGTCTTCGTCCCCGTAGTGATCGCCATCGCCCTCGCCGCGTTCGTGCTCTGGTTCGATCTGGGGCCGCGGCCCGCGTTGCTCTTCTCCACCATCGCGCTCGTCACGGTGCTGATCATCGCCTGTCCGTGCGCGCTCGGGCTCGCCACGCCCACCGCGATTCTCGTCGGCACCGGGCGCGCCGCCGAGCAGGGCGTGCTGATCCGCGGCGGCGAGGCGTTGGAGCGCCTCGCCAAGGTGCGCACAGTCCTGCTCGACAAGACCGGGACGATCACCGAGGGCCGGCCGTCCGTCACGCACATCGTCACCGCCCGCAAA